>JBJOER010000259.1:0-48958 GCA_046049215.1 Bacteroidota bacterium
AAGGTCATGGGATTACCCCGGGCCTTCGATCTGCTCATCATCGACGACAACTCGAAAGACGGAACGGCGGTCATCGTACAGTCGCTGCAGAAGGAATACAGCGGGAGGTTGCACCTTGAGCAACGCGCCGGTAAACTCGGACTCGGCACCGCATACATCCACGGTTTCCGCTGGGCACTGGCCCGCAAATACGAATTCATCTTCGAGATGGACGCGGATTTTTCACACAACCCCGACGACCTGTCACGGTTATACGCGGCCTGCAACGACGGCGGTGCCGACCTGGCCATCGGATCGCGTTACATCACCGGTGTGAATGTGGTCAACTGGCCCATGGGACGTGTAATGATGTCATTCTTCGCTTCCATGTATGTGCGCATGATCACCCGCATGCCGGTGCGCGACACCACCGCCGGATTCAAGTGCTACCGGCGCCGTGTATTGGAAACACTCGATTTCGACAAGATCAAGTTCACGGGATATGCCTTCCAGATCGAAATGAAATTCGCTGCTTGGAGATCGGGCTTCACCATTCGGGAAGTCCCCATCATTTTCACCGACCGCAGCGAGGGACAAAGCAAAATGAGCGGCAGTATTTTCGGAGAAGCGGTGTTCGGAGTGCTTTGGATGAAACTGAAGAGCTTCTTTTCCAATTACAAGAAATAAACCAGTCCTTCCACCCTGAAGCGGAGGAAATATCTCAATTCAGCACTCCAGGATCGAAACTTGTCAGTTCATACGAATCTGTCGCCCTTGTTCAATTTCACATCATTCACGAACTGACGGATAAGCTGTTCGTCTGACTTACGGCACACCAGAAGTATGTTGTCCGATTCAACAACAATATAATCTTCAAGACCCTGTAGCACGACCAACTTGTCCTTAGGCACATTTACGATACAGCCCTTGCTGTCATACATCATCACATTCTTGCCGATGACAGCGTTCTGTTCGCCGTCTTTGTCGCTGTGCTCGTATAGTGAACCCCATGTGCCCAGGTCGCTCCATCCGAAATCTGAGCTCATCACAAACACGTTGCGGGCCTTCTCCATTACACCGTAGTCGATGGAGATGTTCACGCATTGTTCGTATGCGGAGCGGATAAATTCGCTTTCAGCGGGTGTATCGTAAACAGCATCCCCTTCGTTGAACACGGCAGCCATCTCGGGCAGGTATTCGTCGAATGCGGAAAGGATGGATCGGTTGTTCCAGATGAAAATGCCCGCATTCCAAAGGAACTCACCGGTTTGCAGGAAGAACCGGGCCATTTCTGCATCCGGCTTTTCGGTGAATGTTTTCACCTTCGAAATCTTCCGGAACTGATCCGATTTTTCATCAACAAACTGGATATAGCCATAACCGGTATCGGGACGACTTGGCTTGATGCCCAAGGTCAGTAACACCTCTTTCGATTCGGTGAATTCCAATCCTGCCCGGATGGAATCGGCAAAAGACTCCTCCTGGAGGATGATATGATCGCTGGGAGCGATCACGACATTCGCATCAGGATTCCGCTTCTTGATCTTGTGTGCGGCATAAGCGAGACAGGGTGCGGTATTCTTACGCACGGGTTCCGAAAGGATCTGCGAGGGATCAAGTTCGGGCAATTGCTCCCTGACGAGACCGATATAGTCCACGTGCGTCACGATCAGAATATTCTCCGACGGACAAATACTTTTCATCCGGTGGAAGGTTTGCTGGATCAGGGTCTTACCTGTCCCTAAAACGTCGAGAAATTGCTTGGGCCTGGCGTTGCGGCTCATGGGCCAGAACCGGCTTCCGATGCCACCGGCCATGATCACACAATAATTGTTGGATGGAGAAGTCATGGTTGAAGAGCCGGTGGAAAGGGGTTGAATCACCCAACCGGACAGGGTGCAAAAGAACGAAAAAAGCGGGAGGGAAATGCCGCTTTTCTATGCAGTTGCTTGCAATCAATCTTTCTGCAAGGCGGATAAGGAGCTACGCAGACGCTGGATTAGTCCCGGGATATCCTCCAAACGGCATGTTCCCAGCGAAAGCCTGAACCAGGAGCTTTGCGTGGATGCACCAAATGCCGAAAAAGGCACGATAGCAAGCTTAGCGGTGGAAAGGATATAGGAAAAGATGTCGTCTGTGGTTTCAAGCACCTTTCCTTCGGGCGTACGGCGACCTTTCAGATCAAACAAAGCAGTCAGGTAGATGGCTCCCCGAGGCTCTATACAGCGTACAGGAAGCCCTTCGCTACGAAGGGTTTCCAATCCATCGTAGACTCCTTTCAGCCGCTCATGCATTTCAACTTTGAACTCGGTACTGAAGGATGTGGTGGCAGAAGTATCGGCAAGGAAGCGGGCGGTAGCGATTTGTTCGGCTTTGGGCGACCAGGCGCCGATGTGCCCAAGAATTGACTTCATCTTATCGATGATGCGCGATGGGCCCAGAGCCCATCCAACCCTCACCCCCGTAGCTGCGAACGATTTGCTGATCCCATCCACAAAAACGGTATAAGGCCGCAGTTCGGATCGCAGGCTGACGGGGTTGTAATGGACATTATCGCCATAGAGCAACGCACCGTAGATCTGGTCGTACATGATGTAGACCGGTTTTTGGCCGGGGCCGCGCCGTTTATTCTCAGCTATCACCAAATCGCAAATAGCCTCTAACTGCTCCTTGGTGAAAACCGTTCCGGTAGGATTCTGAGGTGAGCAAAGAGCCAGAAGCACAGCATCCTTGATATGGGGTTCGATATCGGCGGCCAGAGGCATGAAATTGCTTTCGGGACTACATTCTATGCAAATGCCCTCCGCACCGAGTAAATGACAATAGTGGTTGTTGTTCCAGGAAGGAACGGGATAGATCACCTTATCGCCCGGATCAAGCAAGGTGGCATAGATCGTATAGATGATCGGACGCGCACCTCCGGCGATGAGCACTTCCGAGGGATCGAAGTCGAGACCGTATGTGGTTTTGGACCAAGCGGCAACCGCATTGCGCAACTCCATCACTCCATTGGCCATGGGATAATTGGTGTGTCCTTCCCTGTATGCCAAAATGATGTGCTCAAGCAGCACCTCCGGCAATGGAAATACGGCCGGATCGAAATCACCGATAGTGAAATTGGTGATGGTTTCTCCTTGGCGTATCCTTTCGTTCACCTCGTTGCCCAACTTGATGATCTCAGAACCGATCAGGTGCTCGGCCATTTTAGAAACCTGCAGGGCAGGTGTGTTACCGTCTTGTGACATCCTATCAAGAATTGCTGCAAACCTACTAAAACCACAAGGGCAAAAAGCAACCAAAAACTGCAATTCATTACACCTTTCCATGAACCTTGACCTTCCCCCTTCATCCATTCACCCAAGCAGAGGCAACCATTACAAATTCAGTTAAACGCGGAAGCACACGCCCACGCATTTTTGGAATCAAAGGCGCTAATTTCGTGACCGGCTTTCCAGTTTGCTGAAACCTTACCATGCGGATCTTAACCCTCGCCTTGATTCTCTTTGCATCGTCCTTGCACAGCCTTTCCGAATCACTTCCCGACAGTACACTGCGGCAGATGCTGACCCGTGCCGTGTATTCCTGGCAAGAGGGTCGGGCGAAAGACGCGTTCTTCACCCTGGACTCTGTCATCGCCCAGCCCATTTCGAATGAAAACGCCGGCAGTAAGGTGAAAGCAGCCCTGTGGACATCCAGCTACTTGATGGAGCAACGGAAGATTCGTCCGGCCAAATCGTTTATCGACAGTGCGCTTGCCTGGTCGCAACGGTTTCCGATGGGTGACGAAAGCGTGCGGGTTTACCAGGCATTGAGCCAATGGTACGCATCGGCTGGCGATGCGCAAGGCGCGTTACGCTTCAAAGACAAGGAATGGGAACTACGCGACAGTTTTGCCCGCAAAGAGGCCGCCGTAACCATCGATTCGCTGAAAGAAGTGATTGCACGATCAGAAACGCAGGCGACTCAAAAGGAAGAGTACGATACCGAATCCCAAAGCGACTCCACTGCCCAAAACAAAGCCAATGACACGGGTTCACTGTGGTTGGTGATTGCTTCAGTGATTTTGATCGCGGCAACAGCCATTTATTTTTTTCGCAGCCGGAAAAACTCAGGGCCGGTTGTGTCTTCGTCTGTTCCCGCCTTTACACCGCAGGTATCAACAGTGAAAACACCGGAAAACCCCTCCGGTCAAACCATACCGGTCTTCGATTTTCAACCTTCGATGGACAAACAGTCCGCGACTGAAGAATCCAGCAATCCTATAACTGAGGCCCTTCCTCTTCCCAACCGCGAAACGCTATTGCGCTTACAGGGTGTAGAGCTGGTGCTTATCCGCGCAGAGGTGCTAGCTGCATATCAGAACGGTGATCTGAAGGGCATCCGTAATCTGCTGAATGAATACATGGCACAGCTGCCATTCATCATGAAGACACTTGATGAGGCCATCCACCGTAACGAAACGGCTCCCATCCTGCTTTCACTGCAGCATGTCAAGAGCTACCTAAGGCTTTTCGGCATGCAGGGTACGGAAAAACTCATCGGAGAGGTCGAATCGGAATCGTCCACCGAAAAAGTATCGAAACTTCTGTCTCGTGTTTTTCAAGTGAGGAACCACTGCCGTCGTGCAGCCGACGAAGCGAAATCCCTACTTGAAAAAATCGGATAACCGTTACCCTTCGGCGGATTCCCCCAACAGATTCAGCATCTTTTCTTCCACAGCATCGCTGTCCCATTGTTGTTCGATGCCGGGCATCCGCATCACCTGTTGCATGATCCGCTCCTGACGTTGCCCTTCACGCAATGCTTCACTATAGCGGATCTTCGGTGAAAATGTCACCATGGTATAAAGTGGAATCCACTTGTCGGGATGGCGCTCACTGAAGCGTGCTTCTATTTTTTTCTGCAGAAGGAATGAGGCTTGTCCGACTTTGTCGCGCATCTCGATGAAATTTGACAGGGCCAGCTCGGCAATGGCGTCTCCGTCGGGTTTGCGCAATGTTTCGAAACGACGGAAGATAGTAGCCCAGTCATCACCGTGCTTCTCCATGAGTTCGTCCAGTACAACGCAATCCTCAAAACCGCAATTCATCCCCTGACCATAGAATGGAACAATGGCATGAGCGGAATCCCCGAGCAGCAACAGCTTGTCACTGTAACTCCAGGGAAAACATCTGACGATGGAAAGTGAAGAAGTCGGGTTACTGAAATAGTCCTTGGCCAATGACGGCATGAGAGGCAATGTGTCGGGAAATATCTTACGGAAAAAGTCCATCATTTTATCCTCTGTATCGAGGCTGTTGAAAGAATATTCGCCGTCGTAGGGAAAGAAGAGGGTGCAGGTGAAAGAGCGGTCGAGGTTGGGCAAAGCGATGAGCATGAACGTACCGCGTGGCCAGATGTGCAGCGCAGTGGGATCCATGGCGAAATCGCCGGTGGCGGTCGGTGGTATGGTCAACTCCTTATAACCGTGCTCCAGGTACGTCTGGGAGTAATTGAAACGGTCGGTGCCCAGTTGCATCTGAAGGCGGCCCGCCGAAAAAGCGCCATCGGTCGAGAAAATGCGGTCGGAACTGACGCGATTGGTTTCACCGGATGAGGTGTCTTCAAAAGTGGCCGTAGCGGATTGAAGATCGACCGCACCACATCGCCGGTTGTAATGAATGGACACTCCGTGTTGTTCGGCAATGTCCATCAACACACAATTCAAGCCCCCTCTTGACACCGAGTAGATGGCCTGCCCTTCCTTGCCGTAAGGCTGATAGCTGAGGCCGGAGTCGATTCCATGCATAATCCTCCCATTCATGGGTAGTGCCACTTTTCTGATCTCTTCACCGATACCGATCCGGTCGAGTCCCGTCCACCCCCGATCGCTCAATGCCAGGTTGATGGATCTTCCAGCACTGATGCGGTTCTTCCTTAAATCAGGCCTGCGTTCATAAACGTTGACAGACTGACCACGTTTAGCGAGGTATATGGAAAGTAGTGAACCGACCAATCCGGCTCCGATGAGTGTGACGTTTTTCTGGGACATGACTAAGCGAAATTAAGGGATTCAACCAAGCGGTGACAGGGCAGATCCTGTCCGAAAATCATCTATTGAACTGACCGCGATCAAGGTCAATGGACAGATCCGCGACGAACTTCGCATGATGAATCGCATCCTCCTCCTTTTGCTGCTCACTGGCATGGGAATCGGTTCGTCGGCTACTCAGGCTGTGGCAAAGGCTCAGGAAGGCTCACTTCACATCAGCCGGGACACCCTGTACTCGAAAAAAGGGAGAGTTATCCCCACCCTGCACCTGACTTCGAAACATGGCTTTCATACCTATAAACCATCGGCGGACGGACACATTTCGTATTTAATGATGAAGAAGTATTCCAGATCGGCTAACACCTGGGGCGCCAAAGGCCGAATTCTATGTTTTGATCATCAGAAGGATTCCGTCATCTGGATGAAAAAAACGAAGGCGTTGGGGTTGGCAGTGTGCAACGACCATCTCTTGGAAAACAACTCCGGAAGCACCAATTGGTACTCCGAGGACAACGGCAGGCTGGTTTGGCAGAATAAAGAAGGGCCATTGGTGTACAAGGATTGTAAACGTGGATTTGGAATAACCTTCCTCGGGACGATCATTAACCTGGAGAACGGGAAAGCCAATAAACCCGGTCAACAATTGGCAATGCAGAACGGAATCGACGAGGTCATCGCCTTGCCAGATGGTCGAACGCTCATTTCTGCATCAGGATTAACACTCTTGGACACAAGCCATTCGATCGAAGCCCATGTCCCGGAAAACACCGGATTCAGGCCGACGGGGCGGGTTGTCGCAAACGCAGCCGGCATGCTCATCTTCGCCGGAGCATTGGGCTACGCTGCCTATGATGGTGTACCTGCCACCATAAATGCACCATCCAATGTACCGGTGATTGAAACGCGTGTAAGCGGACTTTGCTCCAATGTATTGATGAAAGGAAATCGGATTTTCCAGGCTTACGGAGGGAAACTGGTTTGTTACGACAACAAACTCAACAAGATTTGGTCCACGACGTTTGAAAAAGAAAAAACTGGCGCCAGCCGCATTTCCATCCAAGGGGACAGATTGGTGCTTATCAGTCAAGGCATCGGATACTTGGGAAAAAGTCCTTACAAGGTAGGCGAACCCGGCCTATTCTTTTTTGAACAGGAGCAAGGTCGGATATTGGACAGTATCCGGATAAACACCAAAGGAAAAGGGATCCTGGATGTTACCTTTATCGACAACTACGCTTTTGTACTCACTTCGACTGAAGAGTTGACCATTTCCTTTGAGGTTGGAAATCTGCTTCACCGTGTTCAAATCGCACAAGAGGGCAACGGGGCTGAGGCACGTTACGTGAAACCCAATGGAATGCGAACTTGCCCGGAGACGAAGGACTCATGTATATCTCACAGCGAAAAGCCTGCCGAATCGCGTTACATCAGTTTGCCGGGCGGAATTTTGGAGATGGATGGCACCTACGGCAGGATACGGAATGAACTACGGGGCTCCGAATTGTGTATCTGCTGCACTGAAACAAGCACAGAAGTTCTGCTTAATTGTGCGAACAACATGACACTCGCCGATGCAGACGGAAAAATCACAGACCACATTCCACTGAAAGGAGATGCGGTTCGGGTCGGAGATCGTTTGTACATCAGGGAATCCAGTAAAAATTCATTGTATATCATAGACATGCGAAGCCTAATGGATGGCTATTGATGTCCTTACAAAGCCCGGCGGAGCAGATCCCCGAAACGATACACATCCATGTAGCTGTTGTATAGCGGTACCGGTGCTACGCGTATAACACCATAATCCCGTCCCTCCTGGTCGGGTTCTCTCCAGTCGGCTACCACACCGGCGGCGGTTAGTGACTCGAAAAGTTCCTTACCCCTGTCACCAAAGCCGATGGAAAGCTGGCAACCCTGCCGTTGTTCTTCGAAAGGTGTGATCACCTGCAAGAGGTCCTCCTGGCCACACGCCTTAAGCACATCGCGGATCACGAACAGAAGATAAGAGGTCAGTTCAAGGCTTTTTTCAGTGAGACGATCCATGCCCGCTTCATCGTACAACTCGAGTGACGCACGCAGTGCCGCCATCTCCAATACCGGGGCATTGCTGAGTTGCCAACTGTCGGCGCTGGGGACGGGGATGAACCGCTGAGGCATCTGAAAACGTGTGGCGGGATCGTTACCCCACCAACCGGCGAAACGCGGAAGGTGTGGGTTTTTCGCATGACGTTCATGTACATAAGCACCACCTACAGTTCCGGGACCGCCATTCAGATATTTATATGAACACCATACTGCGAAATCGGCGTTCCAATCGTGCAAGTGCAGGCGCAAGTTCCCTGCACCATGAGCCAGATCGAAACCGGCATAGGCGCCCACTTCATGAGCAGCGGCGGTAATGCCGGGCATATCGATCACTTGTCCGGTGAAATAATGCACTCCACCAAGCATGACCACTGCAAGCGAATCGCCGCAATCCTCTATCGCCTCCAGAATATCCTCGTGGCGAAGCAGATCCTCCCCTTTCCTCGGCTGAAGTTCGACCAGCGCATCATCCGCATCGAAACCATGCCATTCCACCTGCGATTGCAGGGCGTAACGGTCTGATGGAAAAGCTCCGCCTTCGTATAGGATCCGAAAGCGGTCGGCAGTGGGACGATAGAAAGAAACGAGCATGAGGTGCAGGTTGACCGTCAAGTGGTTCATGACCACAACCTCATGAGGCAGACAACCGACAATTCGTGACATCGGTTCACGCAAAAGCTCGTGATAACCGTACCAGCCCGTTCCCGGCTTGAAGTGCCCCTCCACACCGAGCCGTGCCCAATCGCTCAATTCTTCATTCACAAGTTCGGAGGTGCGTCGGGGTTGTAGTCCGAGGGAATTACCGCAGAAATACACGCTATCTCCGTCACCATGTCCGGGCATGTGAAACCGGCTCCGGAATCCTGAAAGCGGGTCCCTTCTATCTCGGTCCAAAGCCCATTCAGCGCTATTCTCGAATGAAAACATGATGCGAAGTTAAGCGTTGACCGCATCCAAATCGTACAGAAATGCATCAACAATTATCCTGAAAAACGAAGCCCCGCATCAGTTGTGCAGGGCTTCGTGAGCATATTAAATTTCGACGGATCAATGCTTGAGGTCGTCAGCAGTATTGCTTTCCGGTGTCTCGGAGTAAGGAACAGTCTGGACAATATAGTCCTCTTTGGCACCTGGCTTTCCGTAATCATAGGGCCAGCGATGAACCTCAGGAAGGGCTCCGGGCCAGTTTCCATGCAGATGTTCTACTGGTGCAGTCCACTCCAGCGTATTTGATTTCCAGGGGTTCTGAACCGCCTTCTTTCCTTTCCAGATACTGTAGAAGAAGTTGAAGGCGAAAATCAACTGTGCCAATCCTCCAACTATTGCAGCTATGGAAATGATGACGTTGATGTCAACGAACACGCCGAAGGCTTCATAGGCAGTATTGGAATAATACCTGCGCGGAACACCACCAAGACCCAGGAAGTGCATGGGGAAGAACACACCATACACACCAATGATGGTGAACCAGAAGTGGATATACCCCAGTGTTTTGTTCATCATTCGTCCGTACATACGGGGGAACCAGTGATATACACCGGCGAACATCCCAAAAATGGCAGAGGAGCCCATTACGATGTGGAAGTGAGCTACGACGAAATACGTATCGTGCACGTTGATATCGAGTGTTGAGTCACCCAATATGATTCCGGTCAAGCCTCCCGTAATGAAGGTGGAGACCAATCCCATCGCAAACATCATTTGCGGTGTGAACTGGATATTTCCTTTCCAGAGCGTAGTCAGGTAGTTGAAGACCTTCACCGCCGATGGAATAGCCACAAGCAGGGTGGTGAATACGAATACCGAACCCAGGAAAGGATTCATACCTGTAATGAACATGTGGTGCCCCCATACGATAAAGGACAAGAAAGCGATCACCAACATGGAGGCGACCATCGCCTTGTAACCAAAGATCGGTTTGCGTGCATTCACGGAAATGACTTCCGAAGCGAGACCGAGGGCCGGCAAAAGAACGATATATACTTCAGGGTGACCCAGGAACCAGAACAAATGCTGATAAAGAACGGGGGAACCTCCGAGATAATCCAGGGGAGCACCATCGATGAAGATATCACTCAGGTAGAAACTTGTACCGAAACTACGGTCGAACACCAGCAGCAGGGCAGCAGCCAAAAGCACCGGGAAAGACAATACACCAAGGATAGCCGTAATGAAGAATGCCCAGATGGTCAGAGGAAGACGGGTCATCGTCATTCCTTTGGTACGCAGATTCAGTACGGTGGTGATGTAGTTGATACCGCCCAGGAGTGAGGATGCGATGAACAGCACCATGGAAACAAGCCAGAGGGTCATTCCCAAGCCCGAACCAGAAATGGCTTGAGGAAGCGCACTTAGCGGGGGATAAACCGTCCATCCACCGGAGGCAGGACCCGACTCGATGAAGAGCGAAGCACACATGACGATGGTTGAAGCAAAGAAGAACCAGTAGGACAACGCATTGAGGAAACCCGAGGCCATGTCGCGCGCCCCTACCTGCAAGGGAATAAGTAGATTGGAGAAGGTACCCGAAAGGCCGCCGGTCAGCACGAAGAAGACCATGATGGTACCGTGCAGGGTGACCAGTGCGAGGTAGAATCCGGGGTCAAGTTTACCGTCCTTACCCCAGCGGCCGATGATGTCCTCGAGGAAGGGGAACTTGGTGTCGGGCCAGGCGAGTTGAAGACGGAAGATCAGCGACATACCCATGGCGAGGAACGCCATGATGATTGCCGTGATCAGGAATTGCTTACTGATCATCTTGTGATCAGTCGTGAAGATGTACTTCGAGAAGAAGTTCCCTTCCTCGTGATCATGATCGTGATGATGATCGTGGTGATGGCCGTGGGCATGCTCTTCGTGCAAGTCCGCTACGCTACTCTGCTGCTGTTTCACTTCCATGGTTTGGTCTGTATTTTTTTGACTTTGTCAAATTAAGGAGAACGGTGATTCGAAGCAAATCAGATGCTTGCCATCGGCTTGGCTGTCGTATCGGCGGGAGCCGCAGGAGCCGCCTTTTCGAACACCAGTTTTTCTCCACGCAGCCAGGCATCGTATTCCGACTTCTCGACCACGCGGACAGGCATTTTCATATTGTAATGGGCAACTCCACACACCTTGTTGCAGAGCATGATGTATTCGAATTTATCATTACCCGTGATCTCCTTCATTTTAGCGGTGGTGATCGTCGGTTTGAAGTGAAAACGGGTGGTCATTCCCGGAACAGCGTTCATCTGGGTACGGAAATGGGGCAGGTAGACCGAATGGATGACATCGCGCGAGTTCATCACCAGCTCGATCTCCTCGTTTACCGGCATCACCAGCTCCTTGGTAATCTTGTCATCCGAGGCAGCGGCATCGGTTGAGTCAACTCCAAGGGGATTATTGTCGGTAATACGCTTGAAATAAGAGGATCCCAACTGATTGTCCTTTCCAGAATAACGTGCAGTGAAGTCGAATTGTTTGGAGTAGATCTGGATTTTAATACCCCGATCGGCCAAGGCACGGTCGGTGATCTTATTCCATTCCAGCAAACCGTAAACGATCAGACCGGCAAGCACGATGGTAGGCACGATGGTCCAGATAGCTTCAAGCTTGTTATTGTCGTGGAAGTAGAAGGAACGACGGTTACGGTTGTAACGGTACTTGAATGCAAACCAGAACAGGAGGAACTGGGTAATAGCGAAGACGATAAACAGGACAGCCCAGTTGATGTTCATCAGCTTGTCAACTTCCACACCGTGTTCGGAAGCAGAAACAGGAAGGGTGAGCGGCATCCACTTTACGACGGAGTAACCGACGAGGAACAAGCCCACAAGCATAAACAGGAAAAAGCCGATGCTGTTCCATTTGTTCGACTTGTCTTGCTCGTCGTCTTCATTCTCACCGGACAGGTTTGATGCCAGCTGAGCGACGTTCGCTATTCGCACAAGTACCAGTACACCTAAAACGATCGCCAGGATTAACAAGAGATTCATAGCTTCAGAGGAGTTTTGAAGGGAGTATGGTTGACTGAGTGATGATTAAATGGCATGGTGCAAGCTTTCCTCCATCATGGGATGGTTCTTCACCACGAGAGGGGACTTGCTGAGATACAATTGAGTGATGTAGGCGAACAAGCCGAGGAAACCAATGGTGGTGCCGATTTCCATCCAGCCTATGCTACCGTAGATGGCCCCGTGTGCATGACCTGCAGCCTCCGCGCCGTGTGCAGCGACATGGTGTCCGATGGTCACCATGGAACCAGGAATGGTCATGATGTAGAAATCCATCCAGTGACCGATGAAGATGACAACAGACATGAACATCAACAGGTATTTCTTACGCTTGGCATCGCGGGTCATGAGGATAAGGAACGGAGCGATGAAGTTGATGAAGAAAGCGGCGAGCCAGATGCCACGGTAGTGGTCCTGACGCAACATGAAATAAGTCACCTCTTCCGGGATGTTAGAATACCAGATCAGCATGAACTGGGCGAACCAAAGGAAAGTCCAGAACACACTGAAAGCGAACATGAACTTTCCGATGTCATGCAAATGGTGTTCATTCACCTCTTGCAGGTAACCACGATGCTTCAGGTATGCGACAATAAAAGCGAGCGCGGCTATCGAGGTAACGAAGAGCCCCGCGAAAGTGTACCAGGCAAACAGCGTGCTGAACCAGTGGGTTTCGATGGACATGATGAAGTCCCACGACATGGTCGATTCGGTCACGGCGAACAGCACAAGGAACGCGGCGGCCATCTTACGGTTACGCAGATACGCGGTGGTTCCCTCGCCTGCGTCGATCTTCAATGAATTCGCACGGAACAGGCGGGCGAAATACGACCAGATCACGAAATAAAGCACCACACGCACCCAGAAGAATGCAGGATTGAGGAAAGCACTCTTACCGGCGATGATCTTGTCGTAATTGGGCGAGTTGGGGTCTGTGATCCCCTCATCCATCCAGTGGTACAACGAATGACCACCGAACACCAGGATGAGGATCATGATCAATCCGGCAACCGGCAGACTCTGACCCATGGCTTCCAAGGGACGTTTGATGACTGCGCTCCACCCCACTTCGGCAACATACTGCACCGCCAGGAAAAACGTGGCACCAAGTCCGAGAGCCAGGAAAATAAAATTGTTCCACAACAGGTTGGCCCATGTCTGCTCGTGGTGGGTGGCGAACTGCGCGATGACGGATACCAATCCGACAGCAATCATCCCCAACGCGACCATCTTGTTTCGCGAAGTGAACTCGTAAGGCTGCGTACTGGTGATTTCGATAGGTCCGTGGTGTCCCATATGCTCTATTGACTGTTGTTTTATTTTACCATTACAGAATCAGTGGTGGCAGGCGTGGCCGCTACGGCGAGTTGACGCCCCTGAAGCTTGTTTACATGCATGACGATCTTCCAACGCTCCTCCGGATTGATCTGGCTGGCATGGGGGCCCATCAGGTTTATACCATAGGTGATGGTATGGAAAATCTTACCATCAGTGAGGTCTTTCATTGCACCACCCCGGCTGGAGTTACCACCTGAATAACTGGGTGGAGGAGGGAATTTTCCGATCGCAACAAGGTTTCCGTCGCCCTGACCGCCCTCGCCGTGGCAATGCGTGCAGAAGATACCGTATAGGCGTTCCCCTTCGGCAATGTTCTCTGCTGTGACCGCCATAGGGTTGCGGACGTCACGACCTGCGGCCTCATAGCCTTCGGTGGTACCGGGATACTCGAAGAATGTGTATCCGCGTGGTATGGTACCCTGAACCGGAGCCTGCATCGTAAGGCTATCGTTGAAATTCGGATTGGACGAGTAGACTTCGTATGAGGGGGAACGGTACATGTCGGGCATGAACTCCAATCCCGGATCCTTCGGATCTTTTCCGCAGGAGGTCAACAACATCATCCCGATGCCGGCCAGTGCTGAAAGGAACGAAACGGTTTTTTTCATGGTGAAGGTGGTGGCTCGATTATTTTTTGGTTTCAACCGCTCCGGCGGCACGCAACTGGTTTTCAACTTCCGCAACTTCGGAATCGTCATTGACCTGAACAGCCATCACGAAGTGATCATCGGCCATGCGGGGATGAATTACCTGAGGCTCCACTCCGGGCAGTAATTTGCTACGGAGGAAGAAGGTGATCACCATACCGTGTGCGGCGCAAAGGACGGTGCTTTCGAAGGTAACGGGTATGAATGCGGGCAAGTTCTTGTAAAAGGCATAGCTGGGCTTTCCACCGATATCCATTGGCCAGTCGAAGATGTTCATGTAATACATCATCAACAGAGCCAGGCTGCATCCTGTCATTCCATATAGGAAACAGGTGATGGAGATACGGGTTCTTTCAAGGCCCAGTGCGTGGTCCAGACCGTGGATGGGGAAAGGAGAAATCACATCCTTCACGCGCAAACCTTTTTTGCGCAGGACGGGGATGGCGTTCATCACCACCTCGTCGTCGTTGAAGATGCCGTAAACGAATTTCTTGGGTTGGGCGCTCATGCGTGAATTTCGATTTAGTGACTGGATTGTTTCTTCTTGTACCCTTCGGAGGAGGACTTGATAATGGTTTTCAGCTCGCTCATGGCGATCACCGGGAAGACTCGGACGAAGATGAGGAAGCAGGTGAAGAACAGTCCGAGTGAACCGATAAAGATCCCGGCTTCGACCCAGGTTGGCGAGTACATCGTCCAGCTGGAGGGAAGGTAATCGCGGTGAAGCGAAGTGACGATGATCACAAAGCGCTCGAACCACATGCCGATGTTGACGAAGATGGAAATGATGAAGGTGGCGAATACGCTTTCACGCAGGCTCTTGGACCAAAACAACTGGGGCGTGATCACGTTGCAGGTCATCATGCTCCAGTAGGCCCACCAGTACGGACCGGTCGCACGATTGATAAAGGCATACTGCTCATATTCCACTCCGGAGTACCAGGCAATGAAGAATTCAGTCAGGTAGGCAACACCTACGATCGAACCGGTGATGAGGATGATCCGGTTCATCATGTCGATGTGGTAGATGGTGATGTAGTCTTCGAGGTTCAGCACCTTGCGCACGATGATCAACAAAGTCTGCACCATGGCGAATCCGGAGAAGATAGCACCCGCGACGAAGTAAGGAGGGAAGATGGTGGTGTGCCATCCCGGGATGACCGAGGTGGCGAAGTCCATCGATACCACCGAGTGTACTGAAAGTACCAGCGGGGTAGAAAGTCCGGCGAGAACCAGTGAAACCTCCTCGAACCGCTGCCAGTTCTTGGCTGTACCCACCCATCCGAAACTCAGGATGGTGTAGATACGCTTGCGCCATTTGGTGTTGGCACGGTCACGGATAACCGCAAAATCAGGAATAAGGCCCGAGTACCAGAATACCAAAGAGACGGAGAAGTAGGTCGAGATGGCGAAAACGTCCCAAACCAACGGGGAGTTAAAGTTCACCCACAACGAACCGAACTGGTTCGGAAGTGGGAGAGGCCAGTAGGCCACCCAGGGACGTCCCATGTGGGAGACGATGAAGCTCGCAGCGCAGATTACCGCGAAAATCGTCATGGCTTCTGCTGAACGGTTGATCGAAAGGCGCCATTTCTGACGAAACAACAACAGAATCGCGGAAATAAGCGTACCTGCGTGACCGATACCGACCCACCATACGAAGTTGGTGATGTCCCATGCCCAACCTACAGTTTTGTTCAGACCCCACACACCCAGACCAGTTCCGACGGTGTATGAAACGGCGACGATCCACCAAAGTAGTGCGGCGAGTGCGACCGAGAAGGCGAGCCACCACCATTTGTTGGCTTTGGATTCAACCGGCCTGCAGACATCTTCAGTAATGTCGTGCCAGGTCTTGTCCCCAAGGATCAGCGGCGGGCGAAGTTCCGATTCTTTATGCATAGGAAACGAGTGATAGGCTGGGTTGGTTATTGCTTCGTTGGGAATGTTCAGGAATGTTTCTCACCGGTGGACTCACGGTTCCACACCTTGGTTTGATAGAATACGGATGGCTTGGTCTTGATGGTAGCCAACAGGTGGTAACTACGCTCATCCTTGAAGAGATTGCTCAGTTCGCTTGACGAGTCATTGAAATCACCGAATACGATGGCATGGGTCGGACAGGCTTGTGAGCAGGCGGTCTTGATCTCACCATCTTTCGGACGGCGACCTGCCTTCTTCGCTTCAAGACGTCCGTACTGGATACGCTGTACGCACATCGAGCACTTCTCCATGACACCGCGTGAACGGACAGTCACATCGGGATTGAGTACCATCTTACCGAGGTTGTCGGTCATGTTGTAGGGAAACTGCTCGTTGTCGCTGTACTTGAACCAGTTGTAACGACGAACCTTGTATGGGCAGTTGTTGGCGCAATACCTCGTACCTACACAACGGTTATAGGCCATCATGTTGAGGCCATCGGAGCTATGGGTGGTTGCTGCGACCGGGCATACCGTTTCGCACGGGGCTTGATTACAGTGCTGACACATGACCGGCTGGAACATCACCTGCGGATTATCGGCGGCAGGAATTTCCATTTCACCATACATGTCGAGTTTACCAAGTCCTTTTTCCTCGGCATTCTCCTTGGTGGTATCGCTGGTATAATAACGGTCGATACGAATCCAGTGCATCTCACGTGCGCGGCCGATCTCATCCTTGCCGACAACAGGTACGTTATTCTCTGCACTGCAAGCTACCACACAGGCTCCGCAACCGATGCAACTGTTGAGGTCGATTCCAAGACCCCATGCATGGTTCGGACGCTCAAAGCCGGGCGCCTTTTCTGTCGCCCATAGATCCAACTCCTCGGGAGTCTTGGGACCGTCCGGAGATGCGATCAATTCAGGGTGATTGCCTGACTTGGGATCTTTCAGCCACGCCGCGAGTGTGGTTTCCTTTACGATCTCCCTTCCCATCATGGTGTGGTGGGTCTGGGTGGTTGCGATCTTATGATCGTCGTCAACGGTCTTATTCGTGTTCACTCCGGTCGCGTAGTAACGCATTCCACCGTCTGCGATGCTGACAAAGGGAAATGCATTGAAACCGACCTTTTCACCGGCCTTGCCGCACTTTGTCCTGCCGTAACCGACTGCCGCAGCAATGGTCTCATCGGCCATGGCGGGTTGATGCAGTACCGGACCTTTCACATTCACGTTGCCGACCTTCACTTCGATCACATTGCCCTGACGCCATCCCATCTTGTCTGCATAAGAGGGCAATACTGCAAAGTAATTGTCCCAGCATACTTTGGTAATCGGGTCAGGAAGTTCTTGTAACCAGGGATTGTTGGCCTGATTTCCGTTCGCGATTCCGGTCTTTTCGTAAACGATGAGTTCAAGCCCGGCTGCCGGCTTTTGCAACTTCGATGCAGCAGCGTTCAAATCGGCAGAAAATGAAACGGCACCACCCATGAAAAATCCGGCCTCGAACACGCCGTCTCGCAGAGACTGGTTCCAGAAGGCATCGAAACTGCTGATACCCTTTTGCTGACCGTACATGGCAGAACGCCAATGATCGCGCAGGTAGGTGTAATAGTCCGGTTGAGTGGCACCTGCCCAGCGGGCAATGCTTTCAGCGGCCTGACGTGTATCGAACAAAGGACGAATGGTAGGCTGTTGCAAACTGAAATGCCCTTTGTAAGGCTCAGCATCTCCCCATGATTCGAGATAATGATGATCCGGACAGACATAATCACAAAGGGCGGCCGACTCGTCTTCGCGGTCTGAGAGAGATACCTTCAATGCCACTTTGGAAAGTAGCTCTTTGAACCCGGCAGCGGCGGGCATGGAATACACCGGATTCGAGTTCCAAAGGATTACGGCTCCGACCTTTCCATCGCGCATGTCGCTGAGCAATTTTACAACTGAGGCGTCGTCGCTGGATTTCAACAGACAAGCACGCTCCAGGTCGATCGTTGCACCGTAGTTGCCCAGCAGGTGATTGATGGCATTCACCATCACCTGTTCGTTGGAATCGTTGGAGCCGCTCACTACGAGGGATTTACCCTTGGCAGCAACAAGCTGATCGGCTACGGTGTCCAATTTCTTATCGAAAGGTGTTGCAGCAGCTTGTACGGAGGAAGCTCCGAGCCTCGAAGCCACCTTATTGTACAAAGATGCTACGACGGCGGATTGTTGGCTGGGCTTGATCTTGTGACGCTCATCGGCATTGGCACCGGAAAGCGAAAGCATAGCCTCGAATTGATGGTGCTTGGAAAGCGTACGCTTACCGTTGCGCAGTTTTCGGGTTTCACCATATTGCCTGGTGAACTCGATCGGTGAAAGCCAGTTGGCCAAAAAGTCAGCATTGAAGCTGACGATGACTTCGGCTTTATCAAAATGATAAGTGGGAATCGCTGAACGACCGAAAGAAAGTTGATTGCCACGGATGAGGCCCGAGTAGGATACGGGGTCGTAAACTACATGCGTTGCAGTTGGATACTTGGCAATAAGATCGGCTAAAGCTTTCTTGGCGGTAGGACTCACCAAAGAAGAAGAGATCACAGCGATCTGCTTTCCTGCGGCGGCCTGTGCCTGGAGTCCTGCGGTGATTTTGGAATCGACCGTATTCCAGTCACTGGTTTTGCCACCTGCTGATGGCTGGCGAAGACGTGCACTATCGTAAAGACTGAGTACGGAAGCCTGAACACGAGCGTTGGTGGCGCCTTTGGTTATACCTGAAAGATCGTTCCCTTCGATCTTGATCGGACGTCCTTCACGGGTTTTGACGAGTACACTGCAATAATCGTTTCCATCGGCAAAAGTGGATGCGTAGTAATTCGGCACGCCAAGGGTGATTTCCTCCGGCTTAACGACGTAAGGAATTGCCTTCTTTACCGGAGCTTCGCAAGCGGCAAGAGAGGCAGCCGCCACACTAAAGCCTAAAAACTTCAGGAAATCCCTGCGGGAGGTGGAATCACCGGAGTCGGCTTTTTTTCCAAGCGCCTCGTCCAGGGGCAAATGCTCGAAGAACTCATTGTCGCGCAACCGCGCGAATTCGGGATCATTGTTGAGCTCTTCAACACCTTTCCAATAACGTTTCTCCATAACGGTCTGGGTGATTATACCGGTTTTTGTAATTGGGTCCTTTCAGATTCAGTAATCAATAGTGACAACGTGCACACTCCGTACCTCCGAGTTTCTCCACGGTCAGTTTGACATCGCCGCCATACTGCTCCTTGAGTTTTTCGTGGTATTCTTTCGAATAATAACCGTTGCCATCCATCTTGACGGGAGTATCACGGTGACATTGGATACACCAGCCCATGGTCAGGGGGGCGAACTGCTTCATGGTCTCCATCTCTTCTACGGGACCGTGGCAGGTCTGGCATTCGATGCCACCCACCTTGGTATGCTGTGAGTGATTAAAATACGCGTGATCAGGCAGGTTGTGGATCCGTGTCCACTCAATGGCCTTTTGTTTGCCGGTGTACTGCTGCTTGTCCACGTCCCAACCCACTGCAGCGTATATTTTTCCAATCTCTTCGGTACCATACTGTGGACCTTTCTTCACATACTTATGGCAATTCATACAAACATTGGGCGAAGGAATTCCAGCATTCTTCGACTTCTCGGCACCGCTGTGACAATAGCGGCAATCGATTTTATTTTGACCGACATGCAGCTTGTGAGAGAACTTGATGGGTTGATCGGGAGCGTAGTCCTGCTGGATGCCAATTCCGGCCAACGTGTTCCAACCTTCGACACTTCCCCAGACACCCGCGATCAGCACGAGCACAGCTATCAGCTTCTTGTTGCCGCGAACCCACTGCTTCACACCCGCTTTGCCCTCAAGGATCACCGGCTCCGGCACTCCGTCGCGTTGGTTGACCACGCGCTGCAGCCCCTTTTGTACCCGGTTCAGAATGGCGAAAAGAGCGACAAGCAGAACCAGTACCAAAGTCAATGTGAGCGGAAAGTTGTCCTTTTCTTCCGCAGCGGTGGCGGTATCACCTCCTCCGGCCGCGGCTGGAGCTGCCGGCGCGGCTTCACTCTCGGCCTTGATGTATGCGATTACGGATTTGACCTCATCGTCGGTCAGGTTGAAGGCCGGCATCAGTACTTTATTGTACTGCTCATAGACTTTCACGGCCTGGGCGTCGCCAGCCTTGACCAGCGATTGTGAATTCTTGATCCACTTGATCAGCCAGTCCTCTTTGTACTTGGTATGGACATTCTTCAGTCCGGGACCCACAACCACATCTTCGCCGACGACGTGACAGGCTGTACAATTCGCCTTGAACAGCGCCTCGCCGTTGGGCTGAGCCGTGACAATAGAGGATGCCATCCAGAACAAGGAAAAGACCAAAAGCCTGGTAATCAATGGCCTGTTTCGGTTTGAACGCATAGTGCTTAGAGGTTGATCGTTACGGTTTGGACCTCATCATTTTACCAAAAGGTGACAATGAGGTTATTTTTCCCGCGGCCAAATTTAGCGGAAACTGTATTTCGTTCCCCTAAGTGCCGAAAAAATCAGGAAAGGATCTTTTATTTAGCAAAACTCAGACAATCAATGTTTTGAGTAAAAACAGCAATTCCTTGGGGCTTGGAAAGCAGAAGATAGTCTTCTATCCATCTGAATTTCAATTCATAAAATACAGTGTAAGGTCTTTAAGGGTTTACATTACTAACCGGTGGTGCATAGCCGTGAGTTGAACCAATACACTGCCTCTTCCGCATGGAATTCACGAACTTTGTCGGTATGTGCTCGAGGATAGCTTTCACAATTGCCATTTTCGTAAGTGTTTTGTTTGTAGAAACCTGTTGGGCTCAAACCGACTCAACCACATTGAAAGCAAACCTGCTGGTCGAGAAGCACAAGAAAATCAACGTGCTGAAGCGAACCATGCCTGGCTACCGGATCCAGATCTATTTTGGTGACCAGCGACAACAGGCGATGGATATGAAATCAACTTTTCAGTCCACACATCCGGGCACCGCAGCTTACGTGGTGTACCAGCAACCGCATTTCAAAGTGAGGGTTGGGGATTTCAAGACACGACTGGAAGCGACAGGATTTCTCTCCAGGATGAAAGGTGAATTCAGTCAGGCATTCATCGTGCCTGACGAAGTGAAGCTTCCTGACCTTTGAGCAGGCACACGAATCGCCTCTTTAAATGGCCTGGTGATTGAACGGTTGCAAAACCAGTTCACTGACCACACCGGATGACGGTTGTTGACAAAGGTACCAGATAGCCCTGGCTGCATCTTCAGGCTTGATCATCTTATCACGCTGCACACGCATATCGATAGTGTCCCAGAATGCGGAATCGACCCCACCCAAAAACACCTCGGAAATACGAATTTCAGTACGCTTCAATTCTTCCCTGACGGATTTGATGAAACCGTTCAATGCATATTTGGAGGCAGCGTAAACCGATGCGCCTGCCATCGGTGTTTTGCCAAGGACACCGGGTATATTGATCACCAACCCTTTGCCCGAATTTTTCATTGGGGGTAGAAACTCCTTCATCAGGTAGAAGAAACTGTAGAAATTGGTCTCCATGGAGGTCCGAAGGTCCTCTTCTGTCAATTGCTCCAAAGGCTTGATGATTCCAATTCCGGCCGCGTGAATGATAATGTCGAGCCGGGGCGTAAGCTTGTGCACCTGTTCCGCCATGGTTTTAACAGCTCCGACCGATCTTAAATCGGCCGGAAAAATACGTTCAGATGGAACTGCACAAGTAGCCGCAACATCCTTCAAACGTTGTGAATCCCGTGCGGTGAGGTAGAGAATCGCACCACTTGAATGCAATTGAACTGCAAGCGTACGGCCGATGTCGCCACTGGCTCCTGTGATCAATATGTGTTTGCCTTTGATCTTATCCATGGCGTTTAAACAAACCTCAGACAGAAATGTTCATATGTGGTGAAGTGAATTTGTCCGCAAAGCCGAAATTCACCCACGATTGCGTGTAAAGATGATCCATTGGACATGATTTAGAGGCTGCCTTTGCTGTTGACTTTGTTTATTATCAACAAACACTCAGGCTTCGTTATTGCCAAAAAGAGCCTTTTTTAGATTTTTTTGCCAAGCATATCAGAGAGCTTGCCAACACATGATGCGTGTTGGCCTAATTCACAATTTACACTCTTTTTCAAATTGTCCGATTTGTTAATAAAGCCGGCCGTACTGTTGAAAATCATAAAACACAGTACAACTACATACCGCTAACATTGCGCAAGAATTATGAGGTTTATTGAATTGACCTCTGTTGTGTTTTAAAATAAATCAAGATCCGGATATCAAATAATTGCCTTACCAAAATATCGTATTCATTTCAATCAAACCAATTATGAAAACCAAACAAACCTCTTCAAAAACGCTTTGTCTGGCTCCTTGGAACGGATTTGCTTCCGTTGTACTATTTCTTTCATTTTTTTTCGCGACGTATAACACTGCAATGGGGCAATGCCCGCCAAGCCTTCGGTTCAACCCCGGAGTGCCCGGCAACCCTGTAGGATTTGAGATTGACGGAAATTACTTCATCGACCCGTCAGCTGCCACGCAAGACTGGTCCGACGTAGGTGTAACCGGACGCAGCGTGCTTTCAGAAAATTCCGGCACCGGCAATGCAGTTCCGGGTGTAAGAAGGCTGGGAGACAGTCAGCTTTCGAGCTGGACCCAGGACCAGAACTGGGGCTGTGCCGGCTGCATTGACTACAGTCAATTCAACGGTTCATCCAACAAAAACGGTGACGATATCGGACTCACTACCAACAATTGGACTTATAGCAGTAACGGTCAGGCACCCCAGAAGAATGACATCACCAACACCATGGTGTTCTTCAAAAGGCAAGGCACTGAAACCTGGCTGATCGGTGGTGCGGAAACCCGTGCAGTGAACGGTGATTCTCACCTTGATTTTGAATACAACCAGGCGGGCGTATACCTTACCGGATCACAGACTTCCGGTTTCATCAAAGGCAACGGCCCGTTGAAAGGCCGCACCGTTGGTGATTTCATCGTCTCTGTAGATTACGAACTGGGTGGAACCTGTCCTCAATTCTCCATCCGTGTCTGGTCGTCCCAGGGCCGATGGAATCTGGTCACACTCAATCCAGGCGACTATTTCTTCGCTGCAAACGTCGGTGCTGCACCGATCACTGCTGTTTCACCCGGGTTCGGCGTGACTACGGCAGGATTGCCTTCAAACACAACAGAGCAGCTTCAATTCGTCGAATTCGGTGTAAAATCAAGCGTGTTGACCACCTTGCTGAACAATATTTGCAATCCGGCTGCTACCGTTACCGTCAAAACGAGGTCTTCGACATCCTTCACGGCGGAACTCAAGGATTTCGTGTTTTTCTCCTTCGGAGGCAAACCTGAAGTCACCTGTCCCGACCCCCAATGCGTTTGCCAACTTCCTGCCGGAAATACTTTCAATGTAAGTCCATCAGTCTGCAATCCGACCTGGATCTACACCTGGAGTATCGTTTCAACAACCGGTCCGATCACGGCAAACATCGCAAGTCCAAGCAGCTGCAGCACGGCTATCAATACCACAGGACACGGTGTGGTGAACTTGCGTTTGATCGCTGAGGACAACGGCTGCTACGATACCTGCTTCACCAGCGTCACGGTAAAGCCAACCCCTGTATGCAACATCAACGGACCTGTATCGGTTCAACCCAACACCACCAACACCTACAGCTCACAGGCAACTGCTGATTTTTACGAATGGACGATCAGCGGTGCAGGAACGATAATTGGTGCTGCCAATCAACAAAGCGTTCAAGTGGCCGCAAGTCCCAACTGTGGCACGTATACCCTCAACCTGACCGTAAAGAACAACGGTTGCACAGCCGGCACATACTGTGAGAGCTCCTGCAATAAGACCGTTACCGTAGAGCCTTGCAACCAGCTTTGCACCTACACACAGGGCGCTTATGGCAATGCAGGCGGTGTACACTGCAACGGCCAGACTACACCCGCCTTTGTCACCACACTTCTTTCCACCCCGTTGACGGTCGGTGCAGCAACCAAGACCATCACCTTCACCAGCGCTGATGTCAGCTGCCTTATCGCGAAACTGCCTTCAGGAGGTAATGCAGCGCCCCTGAACGCCTCCTACACTTGCGCCACTATCCAGCCGATCAACAACGGAAAGATCTACAATATCCTGCTCGGCCAGACCATCGTACTCGGGTTGAACCTGCGTATCCCCGGAAACAACCTCGCCGACCTTCGTCTGAGCGGCCGTTTTATTACCACAGCCCCCGGAAGTGGTAGCGGATGCGGAGCCGCCGGCACAGCAACAGGAGCAGGCAGCACCTTCAGCCTCCCTGCTTCGGTAGTCGCTTACCTCGGCGCCAACAACCGCGTGAGTGATCTTCTCCAGCTGGCCAACAATGCACTGGGCGGTGTTTACGTACCCAGCGGAAGCAACCCCGGCTATTCCGACATCAGCAGTGCAGTGGATGCCATCAACAATGCTTTCGATGGCTGCCGTGTGCTGGTCAGTGTTTCCAACACTTCACTAAGGAATGGTTCGATCGAGGAAAAAGATCAGGCTGTAACCGTCTTCCCGAATCCTTTCAAGAATGAATTGAATATTCGTGTGGAGACTTCTGAAAACAAGCCGTTGAGTATCGAAATCATGACCATTTCCGGTAGCCATGTGGCCACTGTTTATGATGGAGATGCCACTGAGAGCGGTGTTCAGGAATTCCGTTTCGACAGCCAGCAGCTGCCGGAAGGTGTTTACCTGTGCAAAGTCCGCACCGGCAAGCGCAGCAGTGTTCAGCGCATCGTCCTGTACCGCAACGATTGATCCTAAACCGCTGACGAATTCATCCGGTCATTGCATTTCCGCCGAAGGCCCCGTCCAGGGCCTTCGGCTTTTTTATTCGTTCGAAAAATAAAACAGAGGCGACAACAATCGACCGTTTGGATTGTTATTCGGGTGTGTCATACGCATTCGCGGTTTTCCCGCATCAACTGTTCAAGCCAGGAACCGAAGTACAGCAAGCACGACTTGTTTTGCTGATCGAGGATCCTTTGTTTTTCAATCAGTACGCCTTTCACAAAGCCAAGCTCGCTTTCCACAGGGCTTCACTGAAAGCCTACGAAGCATTGTTGAAAAAGAAAGGGTGCCGGACCCTATACATCGAAGCCAATACCGAGGATGCAAAAACCGAAGCATGGTTTCGAACTTTGAAGGAATCGGAGATTGACACTGTCGTATGTTACGATCCGGTGGATTACCTACTGGAGCGAAGACTATGGCGAAATGCACGGCTTCAGGGTATCAAAATTATTCTGCATGAGAGTCCTCAATTCCTTTGCGACCGGACTTATGCCGATTCTTATTTCAAGAACGCCAAAAAGTATCACCTCACCAGCTTCTATACCGATCAACGCAAGCGCCTGGGCATTCTGCTTGACCCCCAGGGAAATCCGCTCGGCGGCAAGTGGACTTACGATACCGAGAACAGAAAAAAACTACCCAAGGGCACACGCATCCCTCCCCTACCCCGTTTGAAAGCGACCAAAGTACACCTGGAAGCCGATGTGTATGTGAATTCGAAATTTCAAGACAATCCGGGTCAGACGGGTCAACTTGTACTTCCCTTAACCCATGAAGATTCCGAAAAATGGCTTGATGCATTTCTGGAACAACGATTTTCAAAATACGGAGACTATCAGGATGCGATCACCAAAGAAGAATCATACCTCTTCCACAGCCTAATCTCTCCACTGCTGAACACCGGACTGCTGGCCCCGGAGGACATTCTGGAGCGAGCCATTGATGTGGCCGCAAAAGGCGATGTGCCGATGAATGCGCTGGAAGGGTTCGTGCGTCAGGTGATGGGCTGGAGAGAGTTCGTCCGTATTGTCTATCGGTTGCGAGGTACCGAAGAAAGAACAAGAAACTTCTGGTCTTTCTCACGGAAGATCCCTTCTTCATTCTATACAGGTACCACAGGGATCGAACCCATCGACACGGTCATCAAACGCACTTTGAAGACCGGATATGCTCACCACATCGAAAGGCTGATGGTGATCGGGAACTTCATGGTCTTATGCGAGTTCGACCCCGACGAAGTCTACCGCTGGTTCATGGAGATGTACCTGGACGCTTACGACTGGGTGATGGTGCCCAATGTATACGGCATGAGCCAATATGCCGATGGTGGCTTGATGAGCACCAAGCCCTACATCTCAGGATCCAATTACATCCTTAAGATGAGCGACTTTGACAAGGGCGATTGGTGCGAAACCTGGGATGCCTTGTACTGGCGGTTCATTCATTTGCACAAGGACTTTTTCCTTCGCAACCCCCGCATGAGCATGATGGTCAGACAAGTGGAGAAAATGGACAAAAAGCGTTTCACGCATTTGATGAAAACTGCAGAAGACTATCTGCAATCACTGAACGGCGATCATGCGTAAGCCCTGGAACCGCCCCGATCTGCCGGTCTACAGTGCCGCTACCACCGGCAAGCAAGGCGGCAACATGAACATTTGCACTTACGTCATTGCGGTGTCGATGACGCCCAAACGGATGGCAGTCGCTTTTTACAAAGGAACAATGTCCCTCCAAAACGTGCAGCATCATCCTCATTTCATCCTGCAACTGCTGGCGTCAGACCAGTACAAACTGGTGCGTCTTCTCGGACAAAAAAGTGGCCGGACCATAGACAAGCTTTCAAAGCTTAAGGATTCCGTCGGTGATTACCGGGGATTCACCTGCCTGAATAACGCGGCAGCACGCATGGCTTGCGATATCATCGAATGGATTGATGCCGGTGACCACATGCTTGCAATTTGTGATGTGGTGTCCTATGCCAATCTGCGTGATACGGATTTATTGACCACCGGATTGCTCCGCGAAAAAAAAATCATTCGCGCCTGAGAATCGAACCATGGATTGATGTCCGGGATGAATACGCCGGTTTAAGAATCCATGTGTTCTGCTCAAAATGATTTGTCATGCTTTTGAAAGAAATCAAACAGCTGCTTTAACTAATTCAACTCCGGCTTGTTTCTTCATGGCAAACCAACATCAAAAACCATGAACAAACATTTTCTTGCCACACTGGCCACATGGCTGGGCATTTCTTCGGCCGCCCTTGGCCAGGCTCAATTGCAGGTGATCCACAACTGCGCTGACCCTGCAGCTGCTATTGTTGATGTCTATGTCAACGGAACTCTTGCTCTTGACGATTTCAACTTCCGCGAGGCCACACCGTTTCTTACCCTACCCTCCGGAGTCACCATCGATATCGGCATTGCTCCTGCCAACAGCAGTAACGCCAACGATACTTTGGTCAACTTCCCGGTTCAATTGATAGCCAATGAAAAGTATGTGGCTGTCGCAAGCGGTGTATTGTCGCCTGCTTCATTCGCAGCGAATCCCGACGGAATAGGTACCGGATTCCAATTGCTGATTTCCGACGGAATGCGTACGTCATCCGCAACAGCAGGACAGGTTGACTTGCGTGTTTTGCACGGTTCCACCGATGCTCCGGCAGTGGATGTGATCGCCCAGGGTGTAGGCACTTTGGTTAACGATGCAGCATACACCGATGTCACCGGTTATATCAGTGTAGCTCCTGTTGATGTATTGCTGGACATCACCCCCGCCAATAACAATACCATTGTTGTGGGCACCTATGCTGCTCCTCTCAGCATCCTTGCTGACAGTGCTGCCATTGTATTCGCATCCGGATTCCTTGATCCCGCTGCGAACAACAATGGGGCGGCCTTCGGTCTTTTTGCAGCATTGCCTTCCGGTCTTGTAGTTCCGCTTACTCCTGTCGGCTTAGCGCGATTGCAGGTCATCCACAACTGCGCCGATCCTGCCGCAGCACAAGTTGACGTTTATTTGAACGGATCATTACTGCTTAACGACTTTGGATTCCGCACTGCCACTCCATACATCGACGTTACCTCCAACATCGTACAGAATATCGGTATAGCTCCCGGAAACAGTCTTTCGGCAGCCGATACGCTCGTGAATATACCCATTACACTGAACAGCAACGGAACCTATGTCGCCATCGCAAGCGGAGTATTGGATCCAAGCCTTTTTGCAGCCAATCCGGACGGAATAAACACCGGCTTCCAGCTCAACTTATTCGACAACATGCAGGAATCGGCACTGAACCCCGCAAACACGGAGTTCGCGGTATTGCATGGTGCTACGGATGCACCGGCAGTAGATGTGTATGCACGTAACGTCGCACAGCTTGTTGACGATGCTGCTTACGGAACCATTACTTCTTATCTGTCCGTTCCGGCCTCCGATTATATCCTCGATATCACTCCTGCAGCAGGAAGCCCTATCCTGGTCAGCTATTCCGCACCTTTAAGTTCGCTCGCGGGACAGGCATTTGTTGCCTTCGCTTCCGGATTCCTCGACCCTGCCCAAAACAACAACGGACCTTCTTTTGGACTGTATGCAGCACTTGCAGACGGAACCGTCATACCGCTTGAAGACACTGCAACAGCACGCCTCCAAATCATCCACAATTCAGCCGATCCGGCCGCAGCCCAAGTGGATATCTATGTCAACGGCAGCATCCTGATCGACGATTTCGCCTTTCGCAGCGCCACATCCTATATCGACGTGCCTGCAGAGACTACACTTGACATCGGCATCGCTCCGGGCAACAGTACGTCGGCAAATGACACCCTTGTGAATATTCCTGTCGTATTGTCCAATAATGGAACCTACGTCGCCATCGCCAACGGTGTCCTGGCACCTTCATCATTCGCTTCGAACCCCAATGGTGTTTCTACCGGATTTCAATTGCTCTTACACGACGGTATGCGTGAAGCTGCGCTTACGACCGGCGATGTCGATTTCCGTGTACTACACGGTGCAACCGATGCTCCGGCAGTTGACGTGAAAGTCCGCAACGGCGCCACATTGGTGAACGGAGCACAATACACCGACTTCACCGCCTATATATCGGTTCCGTCCAACGACTACCTGCTTGACATTTGTGCATCAGGAACATCCACCATCGTGGCCAGCTACACCGCTCCATTGACTGCAATTCCAGACTTGTCGGCCGTCGTATTCGCTTCAGGCTTTTTGGATCCTTCTCAAAACAACAATGGTGAAGCCTTCGGACTCTTCGCTGCACTGCCTGACGGAACCGTAGTTCCATTCACCAAGACCAGCGTCGCCCGCGCTCAGATCATCCACAACTGCGCGGATCCCGCTGCAGACAGCGTCGATATCTATATCAACGGAAGCCTTGCGCTCGACAACTTCCCCTTCCGTTCCGCCACGCCCTACATCGACGTCACTGCCGATACTGCAATGAACATCGGTATCGCTCCTAAAACATCGAACGGCGTGAACGACACCCTGGTAAGCTACAATGTCACCTTGAATAACGGCGAAACCTACGTTGCCATCGCCAGCGGAGTGCTTAACCCTGCAAGTTTCGTTTCCAACCCGAACGGCGTATCGACCGGATTCCAATTGCTGCTCTTCAACGGCATGCGGGAAGCTGCCATCAACCCGCTTGAAGTTGACTTCCGCGCATTGCATGGTGTTACCGACGCCCCTGCAGTCGACATCATCGCACAAAACGTAGGTGCGCTGGTCAGCGGAGCACAGTATACCGATTTCACTTCTTACATCAATGTTCCGGCCGGTAACTACGTGTTGGATGTGAACGCAGCAGGAACATCAACGACTGTCGCCAGCTTCAATGCACCTCTGAGCGGAGTGCCGGGTGTTTCCGGTGTGGTATTCGCTTCGGGCTTCCTGAATCCTGCTCAAAACCAGTCGGGACAACCGTTCGGATTGTTCGCCGCACTCTCTAACGGGACTGTCGTACCTTTCCCTCCTGTCAGCGCACCAAGTACCGCGCGCCTTCAGGTCATCCACAACTGCGCAGACCCGCTGGCCGACAGCGTGGACATTTATGTAGGTTCAATCCTTGCCGTTGACAACTTCGCCTTCCGCACTGCAACACCGTTCGCCGACGTACCTGCAGGCCAGACCTTCACTGTTGGCGTAGCGCCCAAGAACTCAACCAGTGTGAACGACACGTTGATCAGCTACGACATTCAACTGACAGGCGGCGAAACCTATGTGGCCGTCGCCAGCGGAGTATTGACACCGTCGAATTTTGCCGTGAATCCTGACGGCCGTCCGACCGGATTCAGCCTCATCCTTCAAAACCAGATGCAGGAAACGGCACAAAGTCCGGGCAATGTCGACTTCAGGGTTCTTCATGGTTCTACGGATGCTCCCACGGTTGACATTATCGAAACCGGATCCGGCATTCTCGTCGACGACGCAGCCTATACCGACGTTACACCCTACCTGAGTGCACCTGCGGCCTCTTACACCCTGTTGATCACACCAGGAAATAACAATTCTGTGGTGGTAGCGGCATATGTTGCCGACATCAGTACACTAGGTGGTTCGGCAGGACTTGTATTTGCATCCGGATTCCTTGATCCCTCGACGAACCAGAACGGACCGGCCTTCGGACTGTTTGCAGCCTTGCCCAACGGCACTGTAATCCCCTTCCAAAATGTGACCGGAATTGAAGAAAATGAAGCTTTGAACAACATCCGCATCTATCCTAACCCGACTAACGATGGATTAAACATTTCGATGGCGTCCACAAGCGACATCCGTTCCATGAACATCGTTGACCTCAGCGGAAAAATCGTCGCCACTCCAACACTGCAATTCAACGGACAAACCATCCGTTGTGATGTAAATGAACTTGCCGCCGGAATGTACATGCTCAACATCATGACTGATGATGGCGTGATGACTGAACGATTCAGCATCGTTCGTTAACCCAATCCGAATTCAATTCAAAAGAGGCTGCCCAAACCGGGCAGCCTCTTTTTTTATCGATAACACCAGCAAAAGACAGAAGCACACTATCGATAAAAAGTAAAAACAGTTCAAAACAATCCGAACTCTTATTCAATTGTAAAATAGCAGACGAACTCAGCTATAGCAAAACAATACCAACCATCTTACTCAATCGATTTATCCGGTTTATTCTATCGAAAGAAACGATTTCAATTGAACAGCGAAACAAATCAGCTTTAAACACTCTTCAGAAAAACCGGCACAGTAGTCCGACACAAACAACCGGATTATAAAAAACACTGGCTACCGGAGTTGAAGTCAAACACATTATTTCCTGGTACTTGACGAATTTCCAACCCTCACACTCAAGCCATAAAATCAAAGAGGCGCCCTTGAATCATCAAGGACGCCTCTTTCTTTATAGTTCGGACAAAGATCAACGAACCAATTTCATCTCCTTCAACAGGTGACCAGCACCTCCGAATTTATCGATGATGAAAAGGGTATAACGGATATCAACCGAAATGGTACGCTGCAGTTCGGGCTCGAATGCAAAATCGCTGGCAATCGCTTCCCAGTTGCCATCGAAAGCCGTTCCGATCAACTCTCCTTTGCCATTGATGACGGGGCTGCCTGAGTTACCACCGGTGATGTCGTTATCGCTGAGGAAGCAGGCATGCAGTTCACCGTCCGGACCAGCGTAAGGGCCGAAATCCTTCTTCTTCAGCATGTCGATAAGACGTGCAGGAGCATCGAATTCAATGTCACCGGGGGTGTACTTTTCGACGATTCCTTTTGAAGTGGTGAACGACTTGTAGATCGTAGCGTCTTTAGCATTATACGGCAACACACGACCGTAGGTCATGCGCATGGTACCGTTCGCATCCGGGTTGAATAACTGCCCGGCCTTCATTTCCATCAAGGCAGCCTGGAAGAGACGGTTCGCCTTTCCGAGGTCGGAATTGACGGCCATCATTTCAGGTTGGATCTTTCCGATCACGTCCTTCATAAAGCCGTTTGTCACTATGTAAACAGGATCCTTTTGAAGGGTCGACAAGGAGGGTGATGAAAGGAATTTAGACAGCTTCTCCTTGCTGACGAAGATGGACTTCTTCCACATGGCATCGGTCATTGCAGTGTAATCGCGCTTGTGCTTGTCGGCCATAGCGATCAATGTAACCGGGAGCCTGCTGTTGTCCAGATCCTCGACCAAATGCATCAACACCGAGGCCATCACTTTGCGCTCGATCGGTTCGTAGAACTCCTTGAAATCCGCATCCAGGTCCTTGGCCATTTCGGCGGCCAGCTTCTTCGCTTCCTCCTTCTTCGTTTTATCTTTCAGCAGTTCCTCCAGCTTACCCATGCCCATGGCAAAGACCATCGGTTGAGAGTTGCTGATTCCATCCTGCATGTAAACACTATACAGACCCAGGTTTTTCACTTTGGCATATGCGGATTCGTACATGCCGATCACTCCAGCGTATTGTGTCTTGTTATTCGCCTTGACCCATGCAGAAAAACGATTTTCCTCGTCCTTGCGACGCTCGTAGATCTCCAGTTTCTTCAGTGCATCGGCTTCACCCATGAATTTTTTCCAGTAGTTGCTAAGTCCTGCGTACTTATCGGCATACATGAGTTTGATCTTCGGATCCTTGTGCATGTACTCCTCATATACGTCCAGGACGTCGCGACGAACCTTCACACGCTTGGGGCGCTCATTGTCCGAGTAATACTTAATACCCTCGCTGTAGGTATAACGTTGTGTTCTGCCGGGATAGCCCAGGATCATCGCATAACCACCTTCTTCGGCACCGTTCATACTGATCGGGAAAGAGTGAGCAGGAACGTAGGGCTTGTTGTCCTTGCTGTATTTGGCAGGCTTGTTGGAGGCATCGGCATAAATGCGGAACATGCTGATATCGCAGGTGTGGCGGGGCCAGCTCCAGTTATCGGTCTCCCCTCCGAACTTGCCGATGTTTTCCGGAGGAGTTCCAACGAGGCGGATATCCGAAAACACACGATAATACATGGCAAGATAACGGTTGCCGGCCCAGAACGGAACGATATCGATCACGTACGAATCTTTATCGTCACCCAAAGCGTCCTTGAGTTTGGTATTCACCGACTTGAGAATGCCGGACAGGGCTTTGGCGCGCGCGGCCTCATCCTCGCCTGCAGGAAGGCTGTCGATGACCATGCCGGTCACATCCTCCACTTTACTAAGCAGACCGATGTTGAAGTTCGCCGGACGCTCTTCATCCAGTGACTTCGCCCAGAAACCATTCGCAAGGATATTGTCTTCATTCGAGCTCAATTCCTGGATAGCACCATAACCGCAATGGTGATTGGTCAGGAAAAGGCCCTGACCGGAAATGATCTCGCCTGTGCAAAACATCCTGTTCTGCTTGGTCATCAAACGCACAACGGCATCCTTGATGCTGGCTTTGTTAATGCTGTAGATGTCTTCGGCAGTCAGCTTCAATCCACGGGCCTGCATAGAATCCTGGAGTTGGGAGATCAGGAACATGGGCCACATGCCTTCATCGGCTTGTGCCTTCTTTCCCGTAAACAAGCCCAGCACCAATGCCAGACCTAAAACGATTTTCTTCATAAGTAGATGGTTTTCTTAAGCGATGCAAAGTAAGGAAATCAGAAGGAAACAACCTCCTGCTCCCGACGGTTAAAGACCGCCCGGAGAATCTCCTCATACGGATCTCAAAACCCCGTGATAATGAGCCCCTTCAGACGATAATTCCAGCCAGTGTTGCCGAAAGATAAGAGGCAAGTGTTCCGCAGAAAAGTGCCTTCAGGCCCAAACGTGCCAGATCTCCTTTCCTGCCCGGAGCAAGTTCTCCAATTCCACCGATCTGCATGCCGACACTGGCAAAATTGGCGAAACCACAAATGGCGATGGACACGACCAGCAGTCCTTTTTCCGTGAGGATAGGCACCTCTTTACTGGCCAGATTCTTGAAGGCCACAAATTCGTTGATGGTCAACTTCTGCCCCAACAACGTGGCAACACTATTGACATCCACAGAAGGTACGCCCATAGCCCAAGCCATTGGATAGAAAATTTTGGAAAAGATCCAATTCAGCGAAAGATCAAAATCCGGGTTGAACAGGTGAGCGGCCTTCATCAAGGTCCAATCGACCATGCTGATGAGGGCGATGAAACCAATCAGCATGGCGATCACGTTCATCGCTATCTTAAAGCCTTCGCCTGCGCCGTGTGAAATCGCATCCACCAGATTGATATATGGACTTTTGACTTCGAGCTTCACATTGCCCATGGTCTCACTTTCCATGGTTTCGGGAAATACGATTTTAGAGATCACCAGGGCTCCCGGAGCAGCCATGAGGCTGGCTGCAATCAGTTTCGGCGCCAGATCGAATCCGGCAGCGGCACCCATGTTCACATACACCACCAGAACGCTTCCGGCGATGCAGGCGAGGCTTCCGCTCATGCTTGCAAGAAGTTCACTCTTGGTCATTCCGGCCAGGTATGGTCGGATCATGACCTGTGCCTCCACCTGCCCTACAAAGGCGCTCGCCACGTTACTCAGGGCTTCTGCCCCACTCACCTTCATGATGAAATTCATCGCCTTAGCAACTGCTGAAATCACCTTTTGCATTAGACCGACGTGGTACAAAATAGCAACCAACACGCACACCAGGATGATAGTCGCGGTCACATTGAAAGCAAAAACGAAACCACCTGCCGCGTAATTGGCGACGGACCCGTCAAATTGCATGGAAGCCAAGCCACCATACACGAACGAAGCCCCCTGCCGTGCGAAGAACTCTATTTTCTCCATTCCGTACCCGAGTTGCTGAAAGAAAGCAGTGACCGGCGGGACCTTCAACACTAATACAGCGATCACAAGTTGAAGCAGCAAACCGCTCACTACAAGACGGATGTTGATGGCTTTGCGGTTGTTGCTGGCGAGGACCGCCAAGCAAAGTATCAGGATCACACCGATCAGTCCGGTAAATCTTTCCATAGGTCAGGTCGAATTAGTAGTGGGAAAAATAGACAAAAGGCTCCAACTATAGCCATAAATCCCAACAAAAAAGGGCAGAATCCCATCCGCCCTTTTTCAATAATTGTATGAACCGAATCAAGCCAACGTACGCTTCACCGCGACCTGCTCGTATCCTTCGATGACATCACCAATATGGACATCGTTGTAGTTGTGAATACTCAGACCACATTCCATTCCGGCCTGAACATCCTTCGCATCATCCTTGAAGCGTTTGAGCGAGGAGAGCTCTCCGCTGAACACAACGATTCCGTCACGGATGAGGCGGATCTTCGTATTGCGGTTGATCTTGCCGTCGGTGACCATGCAACCTGCGACCGTTCCGACTTTCGGGATCTTGAAGGTCTCGCGCACTTCGACATTGCAAACGATCTTCTCTTCAAATTCGGGAGCAAGCATGCCTTCCATCGCAGCCTTGACTTCGTTGATGGCATCGTAGATGATGGAATACAGACGGATGTCGATTTCCTCCTGCTCGGCGAGCTTACGCGCACCGCCGCTGGGGCGTACCTGGAAGCCGATGATGATGGCATTCGATGCACTCGCAAGCATCACATCCGATTCCGAAATCTGTCCCACACCTTTGAGGATCACATTGACCTGGATCTCCCCTGTCGAAAGCTTCAACAAAGAATCGGACAAAGCCTCGACTGAACCATCCACGTCACCTTTGACAATGACGTTGAGCTCTTTGAAATTACCGATTGCCAAACGACGACCGATCTCATCCAGCGTGATGTGTTTGTGAGTCCGGATACCCTGCTCGCGCTGAAGCTGCAGACGCTTGTTGGCGATATCGCGTGCTTCACGCTCGTCCTCCATTACATTGAACTGGTCACCGGCCTGAACGGCACCGGTCATACCCAGAATCATGGCCGGAGTTGCAGGTCCGGCTTCCTTGATGCGATTTCCGCGCTCATTGAACATCGCTTTGATACGGCCACTGTGGCAGCCGGCCAACACGACATCACCCATTCTCAGCGTTCCGTTTTGAACCAACACCGTAGTGACATAGCCGCGGCCTTTGTCGAGGGAGGATTCAATAACAGTTCCCTTGGCGAGACGTTCCGGATTGGCTTTCAGGTCGAGCAATTCGGATTCAAGCAACACCTTCTCAAGGAGTTTGTCCACATTGAGGCCTTTTTTGGCTGAAATCTCCTGGCTCTGGTATTTACCACCCCAGTCTTCAACGAGGAAGTTCATCGAAGCAAGCTGCTCCTTGATCTTCTCGGGGTTCGCATCCGGCTTGTCAATCTTATTGATGGCGAATACAATCGGAACACCCGCTGCTTGAGCGTGGTTGATCGCTTCCTTGGTCTGCGGCATGATGGCGTCGTCGGCAGCGATCACGATGATGGCTACGTCGGTCACCTTGGCACCACGGGCACGCATAGCCGTAAATGCTTCGTGACCCGGCGTATCGAGGAAAGTGATTTTTCGGCCACCTTCGAGGGTAACCTCATAGGCGCCGATGTGCTGGGTGATTCCACCCGCCTCCCCTGCGATCACATTTGCCTTGCGGACATAATCCAGCAAAGACGTCTTTCCGTGGTCAACGTGACCCATGACGGTAACAATCGGTGCACGGGAGCGAAGATCATCGGGCGAGTCCGTATCGTCCTGAATGGCTTCCTGGACATCCGCAGAAACAAACTCAACCTTGTAACCGAACTCTTCGGCAACGACGGAAATCGTTTCTGCATCGAGTCGCTGGTTGATAGAAACGAATAAACCGAGGCTCATACAGGTGCTGATGACCTGGTTCACCTGAGCATTCATCAACTTGGCCAGCTCGTTGGCAGAAACGAACTCGGTCACTTTGATGACCTTCTCCGACTGCTGCTCAGCGAGTGCCTCTTGCCTTTGCGCATGCAGATCGCGCTTCTCGCGGCGAAGTTTGGCTGACTTTGACTTACCTCCACCACTGAGTCGGGCGAGTGTGGCCTTGATTTGATCTTGAATTTCCTTATCGGTGGGCTCCGGCTTAGGCCCGGTCGAAGGACCTCGTCCGGGTGCACCTGGTCGCCCATCCCTGCGTTGACCGGGGCCGCCACCGGGTCGTTGACCGGGACCTGCACCCGGACGAGCTGCAGGAGCTTGTCCTGTTGCAGGCTTACCGGAATCTTTTCGTTTACGCTTTCGCTTGTCTCCTTCAAAATCCGAGGAGGAAGCAACCGGCTTTTTCTTCGGCTGCTCAACGGGCAGTTCAATTTTGCCAAGAATATTCAAGCCGCTCAATTTGTCGACCTTCACACTGATGTGTTCGGGAACCGACGGAGTTTCCGCAGCAGGCACGCTTGGAGCAGCGGGGGCAGCGGGCGCTATCGGTGCTTCTGCTGCAGGTGATGCCTGATCGTCGGCCTGAGCTATTGGCGCGGAGGGCTCCTCCGCTTTCGCGATCTTCGGTGATACTTTTTTCTTTTCTTCTCCGGGTTGTTCGTCGGCTTTTTTCTTCGAAGTTGACTTTTTATCCAACTCCTCCGGAGCAGCTTCTGCCTTCTTCTTGGAAGACTTCTTTTTTTCCGTCGCCTCCAAATCAATTTTACCAAGGATAATGGGAGCCTCCACCTCGGCCTTGGCTTTGATCACCTCCGGCTCAGGAGCTGGCTCAGCCTTTTTAGCAGGCGTCTTTTTCTTCGTAGCAGCGGTTGCTGAGAGCTTGATCTCCTCAAGGCTCTTCTTCAAATCGAGTTCACTTTCTCCTTCGGGAAATGCCTCGCGCGTATCAGTGGGACCGGCCTTGGTCTCGATGGAAACAGTATCGCGTTTGAGCTTTTCACGCGTCACCTCCTGTGCATCAAGCTTCGCCAATTTATCCGGCTGATACTTCTCCTGGAGCAGGGTGTAGACTTCCATCGAAATCTTGGCGTTCGGGCTGCTTTCAACCTTGACGCCTTTTGATTCGAGGTATTCCACCACGTGCTGGAGTCCTACGTTGAACTCCTTGGCTACTTTGATGAGACGTAATGTTTTTTCTTCTGTCATCAATGGGTACTTGTTATTTCCTGTCCGGAATGTTCTGGTTCATGGATGCGCCGGTTGGGGGCCGGCCGGGGCGGCTTCAGGCAACATCCATGCCTTCCACCGAATTTCAGGTTGTGCTCATCATTCGAATTCTGAGCGCAGGATGCGTACCACCTCACGGATGGTTTCTTCCTCGAGATCGGTTCTTTTCACCAGATCTTCGACAGGAATTACAAGAACCGACTTGGCTGTGTCGCAACCAATGGCCTTGAGCTCCTCGATGATCCACTCGTCGATTTCGTCGGTGAATTCGTCAAGGTCGACATCTTCATCCTCGTCTTCACTGTCGCGATAAACATCGATCTCATAACCGGTCAAGCGTCCGGCGAGCTTGATGTTGTGTCCACCTTTACCGATGGCCAGCGACACCTGGTCGGGCTTCATGTAGACCGCAGCACGGCGTGTCTCATCGTCAAGCTTAATGCTGGTGATTTTAGCAGGGCTGAGAGCACGGGTGATGTAGAGTTGTATGTTGTTGGTGAAGTTGATCACATCGATATTCTCTTTGCGGAGTTCGCGAACGATGCCATGAATACGCGAACCCTTCATACCGACACATGCACCTACCGGATCAATGCGGTCGTCGTAGCTTTCTACGGCAACCTTGGCGCGTTCACCCGGTTCGCGGACAATGTTCTTGATGGTGATCAGTCCGTCGAACACTTCGGGCACTTCCTGTTCGAAGAGGCGCTCGAGGAACACCGGTGATGTACGGGAGAGGATGATCTTGGGAGTGGCATTCAGCATTTCCACGCGGAGCACTACTGCGCGAACGGAATCCCCTTTCTTGAAGAAGTCAGCCGGAATGGTTTCTCCCTTGGGTAGGATGAGCTCGTTGCCCTCGTCATCGAGCAGCAAGATTTCCTTCTTCCAGATCTGATAGACCTCGCCGGCGATGATCTCACCGACACGGTCCTTGTACTTGCGGTAGATGCTGTCTTTTTCGAGTTCAGTGATCCGAGAAACGAGATTTTGCCGCAAAGAGAGTACGGCGCGACGGCCGAAATCACCCAGCCTCACGGTCTCGGTCAGCTCCTCTCCCACTTCAAAGTCGGGTTCGATTCTCACAGCGTCGCTATAAGCGATCTGGGTGGCCTCGTCTTCCACCATACCGTCCTCAACAATGGTTCGGTTACGATAGATCTCCAAGTCACCCTTGTCAATGTTGATGATCACGTCGAAATTGTCGGCGGTACCGTACCTTTTGCGAAGCGTGGTTCGGATCACATCCTCGAGGATGCTCATCATGGTGGCCCGGTCGATGTTTTTGACTTCTTTGAACTCCGAGAAGGATTCAATCAATACCTGATGGTCCATTGGACTTATTTTAGTTTGAAGTTGAGTATCAGTTTGGCTTCGCGGATTTCGCTGAACGGTATGCAGTGCAGCGTTTCCGTGATGATTTTTTTCTTGTTTTCCTTGCGCGATTTCGATTCGAGAAGTTCGATTCCTTCTTCATTGACCTGCTTCAGAATTCCGTTGAGCTCATGACCAACGGTGTCGAACACCCTCAATTCACGGCCGATCCGTCGTCTGTATTGCTGAGGGACCAGCAGCGGGGCATCCATCCCCGGACTCCCTACCTCCACCTCATGGGTTTCGAGAAAACCGGTGCCTTCGAATCGATCCAACAAATACCGACTGAGTGACGAGCATTCCTCAATGGTGATTCCGGTCGGTTTATCGATAGCCACCATCAATTTTCCGGGACTGAGTTTGACATCCACCAGGAAGCAGTCCGTTCCCGACAGGTGCTCTTTCACAAGTCCGCTTATTTCGTCTTTGCTAGTCATATCAAAAGAAAGAGGGGACTCAGGTCCCCTCAAACAACACGTTGCAAATATAGGTATTTTCAGGCAAAAGGCAGCTATGTTGCGAATCGCTAACATTGCCGGATGGAACGTTCCATGCGGACAAAGCAATGGCTTGACAGGGGGGTGTATGCCGCCTCTGCCCTTCTTTCCCGATTCATTCGACTCAGGAAAAAAAATAAAACACTGATAGTCAAAAAGATACTTTGTATAAAAGAGGACGAAATCGGAGATTTCATCTACTCCATTCCGGTTTACGAAATGCTGAAGCGGCAATTCCCTGAGGCAGAAATCGAGGTCCTTTGTCGGCCTTTCGGAGTGGAACTATTGAAGGGAAATCCATTCGTGCAACGGGCGATTTCGGATTACCGTGAGCTCAATGGCCCTTACCACATCCAGGTCGATTTGCGAGGTACTCCAAGAAGCACATGGTACGCATTCCGCAACCGACCGGTCATTCGTCTGGACCGCGGGACCATTCGCATTCAACAACGCAGGACAGGCAGGCATCCGCATGAATCGGAAACAGCCTGGGAAATCGTTTCCCCGCTTGTCGATGAAAAAAACAAGGTAAAGGAGGCCGTGATCTATCTTCAGCAAGAGGATTTCCAGGCTTCAGACACTTTCATTTCAAGCCATGGGTTGTCCCGTTTCGTGGTGTTTCACACCGGGGCGAGGAGAGCTTTGAAAAAGTGGCCGCTCGAGCGGGTCGCCATGGTCATGAACAGGCTGTACGCAGATCACGGACTGACACCCGTTTTGGCCGGCGATCGCACGGATGCAGAGGATGCTTCAGCATTACAGCCTCACTTGAACTTCCCTTTGACAGTCGCTGCCGGCGTCTTGCCTCTTCGGGCATTTGCCGCCCTGTGCGCCCGCGCCTCACTCTTCATCGGTAACGACAGTGGACCGCTTCACATAGCCGTAGCCGTAGGAGTGCCTTCGCTCGGCCTGTTCGGACCGGGTGATCCGATTTTCCATCCCGTCGCAAAGCATTCACGATACATCCATCATCTCCTTGAATGCAATCCCTGCGACCAGGTTCATTGCAAACATGCCGACAACCCTTGTATCCGGAGGATCACAACCGATGAGGTGATGAACAAGGTCATGGAACTTATTCCGGTTTGAAAAAATCAGGTGGTCTTGTCTTCCGGCCCACTGTTGGAAGAGACAAGCTCATCGCCGGAAACGGATTCCTGAAAAGGAGACTCAACAACCGGATAAAGCCTCTTTTGAAAGAGGATCCACAAGATCACTCCACAGGAAATGGCTGCATCTGCCAGGTTGAAAACAGGTCTGAAAAAAAGGAAATGCTCTCCACCCCAGACCGGCATCCAGTCGGGGAAGTGTCCTTCGAACAGCGGGAAATAAAACATGTCGACAACCTTGCCGTGTAACAGTGATGCATATCCGCCTTCCTGCGGAAAAAGGGTTGATACGACCCCATAATCGCTGGAGCTGAAGATCCATCCATAAAAAACAGAATCAATGATATTGCCGATGGCTCCTGCGATGATCAGACTGAGGATGAACACAAACAAACTGCCTGCCTGCTCTTTTATCATCTTAAACAAGTACCAAACCATTCCACTGACAAACAGGATCCGGAAAACACTAAGGAACAGTTTACCGTAATCACCTCCCAGCTCCATGCCGAACGCCATCCCGTTGTTCTCCGTGAAATGAATGATGAACCAATCGGCGATAACAAACTCCTCGCCGAGGTACATATGGGTTTTTACCCAGACCTTCAACGCCTGGTCCAGCAGTAGGATGATTAGAATGATTAGGGCGGGACGCTTCAAGTGGGAAAGTGCTTATGCCAAAGAAGCCTGCGAAATTCCCGCAAGCTTCCGGCTATGGATCATTAAATTGGTTTTAAATGGATTGAAGTGGCGAGCCGGTCAATCGCGGTATTGTTGCAATTTGGCTTCCATACTTTGGGTGGTATGCGGAACAGCGCGTAAACGTTCCTTGGGAATCAACTTACCCGTGATGCGGCAGATCCCATAGGTCTTATTTTCGATTCGTATCAAGGCTGCTTCCAACTGCTCTATGAACTTCTTTTGACGCGCAGCCAGGTTCGCGGCCTCTTCTTTGGCCAGGGTCTCGGAGCCGTCTTCCAGCATCTTGAAAGATGCCCCGGTATCGTCGGTACCATTTTCGTTGGCATTGATGATCTGGGCCTGGAGGTTAACAAGTTCTTCGCGGGCATCCTCGAGTTTGTTGAGAATAAGTCCCTTGAACTCCTTCAGTTCCGCTTCGCTGTAACGCTGGGTAGTGAAAGTGACGGACTTCGCCGGTGAAGGAGCCGGGGGAGTGGGTTTCACAACCGGGGGTGTCACCGCAGGGGCCGGTTTGTTTTGAACTGGAGCAGCGGATTTGGTCTTGCTTGCAGGGGCAGCAGATTTGACCACAGGTTTGGCAGCAACCTTCGGCGCAACAGCAGGCTTCGGCGCAGGCTTCACCTGCTTCACAGCCGGCTTAGCAGGGGCTGCTTTTTTTGCAACTACCTTGGTCGGCACTGCCTTGGCAGGAGCAACTTTGGAAGTTACTTTGTTGACCCCGAGCTTGCTATTTGACCCTTTCGAAGAAGCTGCTTTTGTTATCACAACCGGCTTTGCTACCGACTTGCCGACCACCGACTTTTTGGTAGCCGGTTTCTTGACCTCAGGCTTCTTTGCAGCGGGCTTCTTGGCCGCAGGTTTCTTCGGCGCAGGTTTCTTCGGCGCAGGCTTCTTCGCAGCAGGTTTCTTAGCCGCTGGCTTCTTCGCAGCAGGTTTCTTAGCCGCGGGCTTCTTCGCAGCAGGTTTTTTAGCTGCAGGCTTCTTAGCTGCAGGCTTTTTGGCAACCGGCTTCTTGGAAGCAGCCTTCTTGGGCTTTGAAACGGTTTTCTTAGTGGCCATGGGGATATTTGTTAACTGTTAAAACAATGTTCAGGTTTTCGTCAAGCTCAACTGCAATACATTCAGCACCTTCAAGTGCATCTGAGAATTCGAGCTCGGTTGCTAAAATTTCGCCGCGAATATAGTCGAAATTCCGCTTTACGGTGTTTTGGAGAATGTCAGGTCCTTTGATCCGTACTGCAATCCGGTCGGTCACTTCAAGTCCCTTGTCCTTGCGGATGTTCTGAATCCGGTTAACCAGCTCCCTTGCAATACCTTTCTCTCGGAGGTCCTCGGTGATGGTGGTATCCAGTGCTACAGTAAGGGCGCCTTGTGAAGCTACCTGCCAGCCCGGAATATCTTCGTTCAGAATCTCCACATCCTCCAGCATCAGATCGAAAATCGCTTCTCCAAACCGCAAAGGCAGAATTCCGTTTTGCTCGAGGTAAGACACCTCCTCAGGCTTGATTTCGGCAATTCGGGCAGAAAGCTGTTTCATGAGCCCCCCGGCCTTGGGTCCCAGGGCCTTGAAATTGGGTTTCACCTTTTTTACCAGCATATTGCCGGCATCGTCAAGAAAATCGATTTCCTCCACGTTGACTTCAGACAGGATCAATGGAGCGACAGCTTCCACAGTCTGACGAAAATGGGGACGAGAAACCGGTAAGAGTATTTTACGCAAGGGTTGACGAACGCGGATGTTGACCTTCTTTCGAAGGCTTAAAGTCATCGAACTGATGTCCTGCGCCAGCTGCATCCTCTCCTCCAGCTCCTTATCGATCAGGCTGCTGTCAGTAACCGGAAAGGTGGCGAGGTGCACCGATTCGTTGGAATCTTTATGGGTGACCCCGTTAAGGTCCATGTACAACCTGTCGGCGAAGAAAGGTGAAACTGGTGCGATCAATCGGGCGATGGTATCGAGGCAGGTATAAAGAGTCTGATAGGCTGCCTTTTTATCGTCGGTGTATTCGCCTTTCCAGAAACGGCGTCGACTTAAACGCACATACCAGTTGCTGAGGTGTTCGTTGACAAAATCCTGAATAAGCCTCGCGGCCCTGGTAGGCTCGTATTCGGCATAGCAGGCATCCACTTCGCGAATGAGTGAGTTGAGCAGAGATAGTATCCACCGATCGAGTTCGGTACGTTGCGCTACCGGGATATCGGAATCTTCGTAGCGGAAGCCATCGATGTTGGCATACAACGCAAAGAACCCATAGGTATTATAAAGCGTACCGAAGAATTTTCGTTGCACTTCCGCGATACCCTCCACGTTGAACTTGAGGTTGTCCCAGGGTTGCGCATTGCTGATCATGTACCAGCGCGTCGCATCGGGACCATACGCTTCGAGGGTGGTGAAGGGATCAACGGCATTCCCCAGTCGCTTCGACATCTTGTTGCCGTTCTTGTCCAGAACCAGTCCGTTCGAAACCACATTTTTGAAAGCCACCTTGTCGAAAAGCATGACGGAAATGGCATGCAGCGTAAAGAACCAACCCCGGGTCTGATCGACACCTTCCGCGATGAAATCGGCAGGATGCACGGCGCTGAGGTCTTGCAAGCCGAAAGGATAGTGCCACTGCGCATAAGGCATCGCTCCGGAATCGAACCACACATCGATCAGATCGGGTTCGCGAAGCATGGGCTTGCCGGTCGAGGAGACCAGAACGGCATGGTCTACATAGGGACGATGCAGGTCGAAACTGTCTGACTTCGGATTCAGGTGCTGAAGAGCCTCCTGCGGCATCAGACCGGCATCTACCGCTTTGCAGATCTCGTGGTAAAGCTCTTCCGAAGATCCGATGCACTTCTCCTCCCCGTCCTCACTGCGCCAGATAGGCAATGGTATACCCCAGTATCGGGAACGGCTCAAGTTCCAGTCAACCAGATTTTCGAGCCAGTTTCCGAAACGGCCGGTGCCGGTGCTTTCCGGCTTCCAGTTGATGGTCTTGTTGAGTTCGATGAGGCGGTCTTTGGAGGCGGTTGTGCGTATAAACCACGAATCGAGCGGATAGTACAACACCGGCTTATCGGTCCTCCAGCAATGTGGGTAGGTGTGCTCGTATTTCTCGACTTTGAAGGCCTTATTCTCCTGCTTCAGCTTGATGGCAATACGCTCGTCGACATTGAGGTACTTGTCCCTGCCCTGGCGCATGCGCTCTTCCTCCTTCATCGTCTCGGAGAGGTAATCCTCTTTTACATGCTCGAGTGCGAAGTCGGTGACTTCCGCTACAAAACGTCCTGTACGGTCAACGAGTGGAGCGGGCTTGCCGTTCTCGTCCTTGACCAGGATCGCAGGAATTTCATGTTGTTTACATACGCGGAAGTCATCGGCGCCGAAAGTAGGTGCAAGGTGGACAATACCCGTACCGTCTTCCGTGCTTACGAAATCACCGACAACCACCCGAAAAGCATCACCCTCGGGCTTGACATAAGGCAGCAATTGCTCGTAGCGGATGCCGGACAGTTCACCTCCTCCGAATTCGGCGAGAACCTTGAACGGAATGGTCTTGTTGCCAGGCTGGTATTCCTCCAGGCTCAAAGCGGCTTGCTTCTCGGTGAAATACTTGCCCATGAGGTCCTTTGCCAATACCACGGAAACAGGCTCGAAGGTGTAAGGATTGAACGTCCTTACCAGCACATAGCGGATCGATTCACCCACCGCCAGTCCTGAGTTGGAGGGCAGGGTCCAGGGCGTAGTCGTCCAGGCCAGCAGGAAAACCGACATGTTTCCTACTGCAGCAAACAGCTTTTCGCTCTTTTCGTCGCGGAGCACCATGAACTGAGCAACGACAGAGGTATCCTTTACCAGCTTGTAAGTGCCCGGCTGATTGAGTTCGTGGGAACTCAATCCTGTGCCTGCCGCAGGAGAAAAAGGCTGTATGGTATATCCCTTGTACAACAGGCCCTTCTTGTATAACGACTGAAGAAGGTACCAGCACGTTTCAATGTAGGAATTATCGAATGTGATGTAAGGATGGTCCAGGTCAACCCAGTAGCCCATCTTGCGGGTCAGGTCGTCCCAAACCGACTTGTATTTCATCACCTCCTTTCGGCAGGCGCGGTTGTAGTCTTCAATGGAAATCTTGTCACCGATGTCTTCCTTGGTGATACCCAGGGTCTTCTCGACACTGATCTCGATGGGCAACCCGTGCGTATCCCAGCCTCCTTTGCGTTCAACCAGGAAGCCTTTCTGGGTCTTGTAACGGCAGAAAATATCCTTGATTGTGCGGGCCATGACGTGATGAATACCCGGCAACCCGTTGGCAGAAGGAGGGCCTTCATAAAAAATGAACGGAGGCCTGCCGGATCGCTCTTCCAGCGAACGTTCGAACACACGTCTTTCCTGCCAATGAGCGAGGACCTGTTCGGCCAGCCCCGGGAGCTGCAATGAATTGTATTCGGGATACCCTGCCATAATAGGGGGGCAAATCTACGCAAATTAGGGGGAAAGCGCTACCTCGGGTTCACCCCCCTCATCGATCCGGTCAACCCGGGAATTGTGATCCTCAAGATAACCGTCAGTACTATTTAACTGTGGGAACCGCTGGCCCGGAGCTGAACAGGATATTCAAAATCACCCCGGCCAAGACGAGCAGGATGCCCGCCAGGTCTTTCCAGTCGGGGGCTTCCCCAAAAAAGAGAAATCCAAGGAATAGGGCATAAACCACACCCAGGTAATTCAGCACCGAGACCCTCGCGATCCGTTCGCTCTGAAGCGAACGTGTCAGGTTATCCTGGCCCCACTGGGTGAACAATCCCATCAGGAAGATGTATGGTAAGTCGGACCAGGAGGGTGTGGTCCACAGCCAGAAGAGGCTGACGGCACCGGCAAGTGCACCGATGAGCTGGAAATGCAATACCACGACAAGGGGGTGCTCCCATTGTTTGAGAACGCGAACCATATTGTAGGCCAGGGCCGAAAAGACTGCCGAAGCGATACCTATGCCGAGCAGCGACCAGGAAACACCATCGGAAAAGCCCTTGATCAAAAGAACACCGACAAATGAAAGCATGAACCAGAACCACTGCAACGGCCTTACCCGCTCCCGCAAAATGAAGATGGCGAAGATGGACGTAAACACCGGAGAAAGGTACTGGATGGTCACTGCTGTACCCATGGGCATACGCTGCAGGGTGTAGAAAAATGAAAACAGGGCGATGGTTCCGAATGCTCCCCGGAGAAACAGCAATTTGCGGTTCACTCCCCACCACTCCACACCCTCATTTCTCAAACTGACCAGTCCGATGACAGATGCAATTCCGCAGCGGAAGAACACCAGCTCCATGGTTGGCAAATGCGCCAGCTTCTTAACGGCAAGGTTCATCAAAGCGAACCAGAACGTGGCCAGCAACATGTGCCTGACCCCCGGTGTAAGGTGGATGACGCTCATAAACCGGAAACGGCCGGATCAGTCAACCTCTTTTTTGTCTTTGATATAACGGACCGAGAAGGCATTTGCCCGCCTGTAAAACTGGTCGACGACAACCGGTGAACCGGCATTGAACTGCCTCGCATAGGCGGTTTGTTCAGCCCGAACTGTGGATGTCCAATAGAAGCCCTGCTCACCCTTCTTGCCGAAAAGATCGTTGGAACTGTTCGCGCTACGATAACCCGACAAAGTGAGTTCCATGCCGGAAGTGCCACCTTGAAGCAATTCACGGGCTGCCAGTGAATCGCCACCAAAGTGATCGATCAGCAATTGCCATTCCTCGTCCGTGGGCAGATGCCAACCCGCAGGACATGCTGCGAGTGCTGCGCTGAAGAAATACAATCGACCGTTGGATTGATTGGCAATGGAATCGCGCTCGTACCAAAAACTGTTGGTAACAGGAATGCTCAGGTTGTTCCGCATCCACACCTGGTCACCGATGCGAATCGTATCGGTGGGAATGGCCTTCCAGGCATCAAGCGAGGAAGGTCCGGAATGGATGCCTGAAACCAACAGAAGCAAGGGAAGCAAATTGATCCAGCGTATGCTCATGCACTGCAAATGTACCGAGAACACAAGGAATCACCACTGCAGAGGTTCCATCGCCATCAACTTGTTTCATTGCTTATGTTTGAGGATGCGATTCCGCAATTTGATCGTGCCGGTCTGCATCCTGTTTGCATGCACAGGTTCTGCACAGCCCGTTTTTGATGTGGCCCACCTGAACGGAATCGAAATGCCGGTTCAGGGAAGTGGCTCCGGTAACGCCGATTCGCTCAAGCCACAAATCCGCAATGTGCATGCATTCCTTCATTTACCGCTTGACCTTTCTCCCCGAACCACCCTCCTCGTTTTGCCCTACTTCGAACAGAAGTCCTTCGCATACCCGAGAATCTCAAGTGAACAACCATCCTACCCTTTCATGCCTGCCGATTTCTCCTGCTATGCATTCATCCTCACCGGACGCCACACCTTTGCCGATACCAGCTGGAGGCTATTCACCGCGTTTTCAGCAAAGCATTACGGTGAGCGGGGCCTTTCGCCCGGCAAGGGGAGCATCATACCGGCAGGTGCAGCGTTTTTCGAGCGCAGGTTCAGCCGTGATTTCGCATTGAGAGCGGGTTTATCCCTTAGTCGCGAGTATTTCGGAAACCTCTGGCTTCCTTTGGTCGGGTTAAACTGGAAGGCTTCGGACAGGCTCTGGTGCTGGGGATTGCTTCCGCGTTTTGCCGTGGCTGATTACCGTATCAACAGCTGGTGGCACGTTTGCCTGCATTTCCGTGGCATCAATGAATCCTATCTTTTCGCAGAGCGAGCGGATAGAGGACAAGGCTGGCTAGCCCTTCGGGAGGGGCAATTGCGGCTGGGCCAGGAATTCTACCTCCCAAAAACGCCCATGGTATTCACAATGGATGTGGGGCACACTGTTAACCGGACACTGCGGGCTTATGACCCGTCCTTATCGGAAGAAATGGAAACCAGACCATCGGACGGCCTCTTTTTCCGTCTCTCGCTCGTCTGGCGCTTACACCTGGACGACCGGTTCAGTAAACAGGAATTATGAGCTGAGGAACTATTGCTCCGCGTCGGCGGCAGCGACTTCTTCATGCACCGCATCCGAGCCCAGGAACTTGATATCCTTGATGTTCAGCTGAAGTGTTGTACGACCGTTGTAGGTATTCTCTTCCACATGGTACACCACGTCGAAAACCTCCTGCTGCTCCACTTTGGGATGGTGATGACCGAGCTGGAAAGCGATACCATCATACATACCGGCATGAATCTCTTCCTGCGTCAGACTCAACTTCAGATGGTTGTTTCCAACAACTTTTCCGCGGCCATGGTCGCGCACGCCGCTGGTGCGAAAAATCGGAGCCATATTG
>JBJOER010000260.1:0-6401 GCA_046049215.1 Bacteroidota bacterium
AATTCCAAAGATAAACCGACGCCCCAAGGATCTTGAGGATTCGGGTCAAGCATAGTCCAGTCCGGGACTACTTTCTTTTGCTTGCGGATATAAGTATAAACACTTCCAGCGAATTTCCAAAGCAAGCCCGAATGAAGTATGGAGGAATCAATCTTGATTTTAATTACAACGAATACGCTGGAATGTAAACCAAATGTAAACCGCGTAAAAAAGCCACTTGGCAATTTCTTCGCTAGTGACTGACTTATTACTGTCGGGGTGGCAGGATTGGCCGTGATGCAGAGTCCGCTTCGCAGACACGCTTCACGGTTAAAGACATCAGGAATTCGGTCTGTGGTCGAACGCAAGCGTTCACCGCTATCTTTTTCTTAAAAACCAGGATTGGCCGTGAAGCAGAGTCCGCTTCGCAGACATGCTTCACGGTTAAAGACATCAGGAATTCGGAGTGCGGTTGAACGCGAGCATTCGCCGCTGCTTAGTTTATTAAAACCAGGATTGGCCGTGAAGCAGAGTCCGCTTCGCAGATATGCTTCACGGTTAAAGACATCAGGAATTCGGAGTGCGGTTGAACGCGAGCGTTCGCCGCTGCTTAGTTTATTGAAACCAGGATTGGCCGTGAAGCAGAGTCCGCTTCGCAGACATGCATCACGGCTGATCCTGTTGGGGTGGGAAACTAAGACAAGAAAGGCCGGGGCTATGCCCCGATTTTTCGTTTTGGACTGCGGTCGAACGCTTGCGTTCACCGCCGCCGAAAACGAAAAAAGTCCGACTATGTCGGACCTTTCTTGTCTTGTCGGGGTGGCAGGATTCGAACCTACGACCTCCTGCTCCCAAAGCAGGCGCGATACCGGGCTACGCTACACCCCGAAAAACATTCAAAAAGACTTCTTTTGAACGGGTTGCGAAGATAGGTAAAAAACGGACAGCTAAAAAAATAGGCTACTTTTGCATCTCGTTCATTTTGATTCCGTAGCTCAGCTGGATAGAGCATCTGCCTTCTAAGCAGACGGTCGGGCGTTCGAATCGCCCCGGAATCGCTAAACTATTGCCTTACCCCCACGCTTTCATGAGCATTCACATCAATGCCGGTCCGGACGATATAGCACCGGTTGTCCTGATGCCGGGCGACCCCCTCCGGGCAAAGTACATCGCTGAAAATTTCCTGAGCGATGTCCGTCAGGTGGCTCACACCCGGAACATGTTCTTTTTCACCGGCACTTACGAGGGGAAAAGGATCACTGTCGGTGGCAGCGGTATGGGATGCCCATCGATCGGGATCTATTCTTACGAGCTCTACGAATTCTACAAAACAGCTTGCATCATCCGCATCGGCACCGCCGGTGCTTACAGTACCGACCTTAGTGTTTTCGACCTGATCAATACATCGAAAGCGTTCAGCGAATCCACTTTTGCAGCAGAGGCTTTCGGCTACGGTGAGCGTTACCAGGATCACCAGGGTCCCTGTTGCGACACTATCCGCGTCACCGCGGCGGAGTTGAACCAACCTCTCCACGATGTCAACGTGCATTCGAGTGATGTCTTTTACCGGGCAAAAAAGGGAACCCCCTCCCTCGCACTCGAAAACGACTGCAAGGTGGTGGAAATGGAATCTTTCGCCCTTTTCGCGACCGCCCGATACCTGAACAAGATGGCCGGCACACTGCTGACGGTTTCCGATGTCATCCCAACCGGTGAAGAAATTTCTGCCACTGAACGTGAACAAGCTCTGCGTCCCATGATCCGTTTAGCTCTGGAATCGGCGATCCGCCTGCCCCTATAAATTAAAAACAGGCAAAGTGAGATCCGTAACCTTTGCCCAAATCGTCCGTTTCACTAATTTTGCAGCCGCCGGTGAGGTGCCTGAGAGGCCGAAAGGAACAGTTTGCTAAACTGTCGTACGGGAAACCGTACCGAGGGTTCGAATCCCTCCCTCACCGCCAACAAAAAACCAATGCCCCCACAGGGGGCATTTTTCATTTCAGGGATTAGCCGAGCTTGCTCGAGCGAAATCCCTGAAATGAAAAATGAACGGCACGAAGTGCCGGCATTGGTTTTCTGTTGAAGCCTCCCCCCAAAAGGATCACGCGCGAAGCGCGTAATCCCTGAATCCAGAATTCCGAAGGCCAGGCCGAGCTTGCTCGAGCGAAATCTCTGAAATGAAAAATGAACGGCACGAAGTGCCGGCATTGGTTTTCTGTTGAAGCCTCCCCCAAAGGGATCACCGTGAAGCGGAGCGGGGCACGCTTCACGGTAATCCCCAGCCCCCCTCACATCGGCCGCTCCTACGGAGCTCGGCTGGAATACAAATTGTGCGTTCCATAAAGCTATCGCTCCTATGGAGCTGGTATTGGATTGATTTCTCGACGAAAAATAAATTCCCATACCTGCCGCTCCTACGGAGCTTCGGGTTAGACTTTCCGCTGTATTCTACACCTCTAACGCTCCTACGGAGCTGGGCCGGAATACGAATCGTGCGTTCCATACACCTATCGCTCCTATTGAGCTGGTAAATGCTCCAACGGAGCTGGGCTGGAATAGACATTATACACTCTATACACCTGCCGCTCCCACGGAGCTTCGGGTTAGACTTTCCGCTGTATTCTACACCTCTAACGCTCCTACGGAGCTGGGCTGGAATACGAATCGTGCGTTCCATACACCTATCGCTCCTATTGAGCTGGTAAACGCTCCAACGGAGCTGGGCTGGAATAGACATTATACGCTTCCATACACATGCCGCTCCTACGAAGCTTGCAGGAATAGCCATGTCGCTTTCTATATAACTATCGTTACTGCATGGCTCGGTAAGCAACTGATAAAAATCAATCGGGTAGATTTAGAATTTCACCCTTTTGGGTGTTGCACAGGGGCATCCATAGGCGTATACTTGCAACATCAAAATGCCGGTTTTCTGCGCAAGTGAAAACCCGTTACTACCGCCAAATAACTAACCATAATATGAAGAAAATCAATGTGTTAATTGCGTTCATCACATTGCTTGGACTGCAATCACCTTTGGCTGCCCAGCAATCGGCTTCTATTGAAACACCCAAATGGGTGCTGATGATGGAGGATCCCAACGTCAATTTCTTTGAGGCACTCAAGGAATACGATGCTTATTGGCTCACCCACAAGAAACCCAGCAGTGAGGCGGAAACTTTCGAAACACAGGCACTGGACGGGAAAGCGGCCGAGGAGCGCCGAACTGAAGAAGAACGCAAACGTGTCGAACGCCTCGGTCCTCCTCTTAGTGGACGGGATCTTGAATTAGCCGAGTACCTGAAATACCAAAGCAAGCGGTTTGACAAATGGGTGATCGAAGTGAAACCCTGGGTACAGGACAACGGTCATATTCTGACCTACGAGGAGCGTCAGGCCCTTTGGAACAAACAACAAGAAGAAATCCGTCAACAAGAGAAGAAATAAGACCATGAAAAACAGATTCATCCAATCCACCAAAGCCTGCCTTTGGGCTTCTCTTGTCATTTTGTGCGGAACGGCGTTCGGACAATCGGCGTCTTGGACAGCCTATAAACCCGATTTCTTTCCAACCAACGCATCAGGACAGATCCACGGCATCAGTCGTGTTTCACAAATGAAGTTCCACCCCAGCAACTCGCAGAAGTTTTATGCAGTGAGTGCGCGTGGCGGGCTGTTCATTTCCACCAACGGAGGTAACAATTGGTCTGTTGCACCCGGATGCGATAATCTGCCATTGGGCACCCGTTTCGCTTCGGTTTGCATCGACCACGTCGATGACCAGGTGATTTACCTGGGAGGAGGTGACCACAATTACTACTCGAGCGGATCGGGCGTATGGAAATCGACAAACGGGGGACAGACATTCACAGCCAGCGGGCTCAGCGGCAAGATCATCGTTGACATGCTGATGAATCCCTCAAACCGAAATGAAATAGTCGCCGCCACTAATACCGGCATTTACAAAACCACCGATGCCGGAGTCACCTGGACACTCAAAACAACCAGTATCGCTTTAGACGATCTGAAAGCGAAGGAAAGTACCGGCAACCGCGTCCTGTTCGCTTCCAGCCGTGGCGCAGAACTGTACCGGTCATTGGACTATGGCGAAACCTGGACTCAAATCACCAGTGGCATCTATATCCCTACTGGTTATACATCCGGTGGTGGTACTCGCGTGGCCGTTACCCCTGCCGACACTAACGTGGTGTACTTTTTTATGAACGCCAAAGGTGGAACGGTTTTCAAATCGAACGATGGGGGTAACAGCTTTATCGCCGTCAAGGATAACCTTAGTCCATTCCTTACCGGTTACTCGAATAACTCAGCCGATCCCGGCCAAGGTGATTACAATACCGGTTTAGGCGTGGATCGCACCAATGCGAACATCGTCTATTTCGTTGCACACAACGTTTGGAAGTCGACCGACGGTGGTGTTACATGGACCCAACTTACCGTCTGGTACCAGAAGGTGCACACCGACATGCATCAAAGTGTGAACAACCCGTACAACAACGGGCAATTGTGGAATATCAATGACGGTGGTGTATGGCTCAGCACGGACGGTGGTAACAATTGGGTACCCAAGAGCGACGGGATCTACGGTTACGAGATCTACCATGGGGGTACAAGTCCCACTCGACGGGATGTTGTAAGCATCGGAACCCAGGACAATGGAGAATTGTATGCTACGAGTGCCGGATGGTACACCAACCGCGGTGGAGACTGGCAGTCGCACTGTGTCTTCGACTACCGCCCGAACAGTTCCATGGTGTACTACTTCCTCCCCGACTGGGGAACCGTTCAGGTGCCCAAAAGAAGGCTTGTGAACGGAAGTGCAGTGACGTACGGACTACCTTCCTATGTAACCGACTTCACCGACATCGCATACCACCGCAGCAACCCTGACCTTGGTTTTGTGGGAGACACTGTCGTATTGCGTACCACCAACCTGACCGTCACTACCCCAACCTGGACATCGATCTTCAACACCGGTGTGAAAATCATGGCCATGCACGTGAATTTTGCCGATGCCAACCGACTTTACGTGGTGACGAACGATGCCAAGATCCATGTGTCAACGAATGCACTGAGCACAACGCCCACATTCACCACATACACCTTGCCTGCCACAAGCAGCTCTGCGGCCAGCATCACCAGCATCAAAACGAACCCGGATGTAGTTTACATCACCATCAATTCGAATACGTACCGTTCATCCAACAACGGAGCGACCTGGACCAGTGTGGAATATAACCTTCCCACCACCAACCACGCCGCCATCATCGCCGATGAATTCTTCTCCGCCAATGAACTGGTGTTTGTCGCTACCGGAGGCTCGGTCTATTACAAGACGGGAGGTGCAACTACCTGGTCCTCCTTCTCGACCGGACTGCCTACCCGCACCACGATCGTCGACATGTCCATTTACAACGACAGCACTTCAAACACCCTGCTTCGTGCTTTCACCTACGGACGCGGGGTATTTGAAACTCCCATCAGTAATCTACGAACCCTCACAGCCAATTTCGAAGCCAGTAAAACAATGCCCTGTGTAGGTGAGTCCATTACCTACTCGGATCTATCTACAGGTTCCGTTTCTACACGCAGCTGGTCCTTTCCGGGAGGTACGCCTTCCACCTCAACAGCCCAAAACCCGACCGTAGTGTATTCCGCTCCCGGCACCTACTCGGCCAGCCTGACGGTTTCCAACGGCACAACCAGCTCGAGCATCACGAAAACCAATTACATCACTACAAGCGGGCAAACCTTGCCTGTAATTGAGAATTTCGAGGGAATCAACTTTCCACCCGCATCCTGGACGAATGTCGATGCCGGAAATGACGGAAAAGCGTGGCAACAATATACTGGAACGGGTGGATTCGGACAAAGCAGCCGTTGCATGACCTATCCCAATTACTCGGTCGATGCACTAGGCGCCAGGGATGAGTTCTGGTCAGGCAATTTGGATCTAAGCAACATCGCTTCACCTGTATTGAAATTTGATGTCGCCTACCAGCCTTATTCCACCACGAGCTATGTAGACAGCCTTCAGGTATTGATCTCCACCAATTGCGGCACTACATTCACGCCAGTCTACACCAAGTGGGGGAGCACATTGTCCACCGTGACAGGCACGAACACCAGTTCATTCGTACCCACATCCACGCAATGGCGGACAGAAGCCATCAACCTGAGCAGCTACATCGGCCAATCCATCATCGTGTCGTTCCGGAACATTGGCAGGTACGGCAACAACCTTTACATCGACAATATACAGGTCAACGGAACCAGCGCCTGCTCCCTTGCCGTTTCAGCGGCTAAAACAGACGCCTCGTGTACGGGAGTGAACAATGGAAGTATCAGCTGCTCAAGCACGGGAGGCACCGGCACTATCACGTATGTATTGAGTCCGGGAGGTA
>JBJOER010000261.1:0-3802 GCA_046049215.1 Bacteroidota bacterium
TTTCCCGCACATTCTGCAGGAGCCTCTTCATCATTTTGCCAGTATCGATCTGGCCCTCGCCCTGGTTACGAATAATTCTGGAAACACCACCAAGTCCAAATGATGCCGCCTCATGCGATGCATTCACATAGGTCTGATCCAATCCGGTGATTGGCTTCATGGCTGCATTGAACCTCTCGAGTGACGCAAAACACTTTTCGGACAATTCGTACTGCTCGTTTGTAAACACCTCATATCCGCCAAGAGGCTCGTAGTCGATGGCCTCATCTCCAAGCAAGGAACGCATCTTCAACAGGCCCTTGTAGCGCCTCTCGACCAGGGAGAACACTTGTTCTTCGGACAAGCTTTGCAAATCATCAAGCAGTTCTGAGATGCTGCCGAAACAAGCGAATCCTGCATTGCGGGTACTTGCACCATAAGGCAGGAACGGACCGCGATCAAGGACTGTGATCCGAAGTCCTGGTTCTTTTTGCTTCAGTTCCAGGGCTGAAAAAAGCCCGACCAGGCCTCCCCCGATGATCAGTACATCGCAGGAGCCGAAATGGGTGCTTTTCTCCCAATAACTTAATTGAAACGAACCTGCCTGTTCCATTCAGATACGAAAATAGCACTCCCCTGCCCTGCCCGACTGCTCCCGGGCGAAGAAATACTCGCTATTTTTGCACGCTTAAAACATAGACTATGGGTCTCAAGTGCGGAATTGTCGGATTGCCTAACGTGGGAAAGTCCACCCTGTTCAATTGCCTGTCGAATGCCAAGGCCCAGGCCGCCAATTTCCCGTTTTGCACCATCGAGCCCAACCTGGGTGTGATCACTGTTCCCGACGAGCGCCTGAACACGCTGGAAAAGTTGGTGAAGCCTCAGAAAACGGTACCCACCACGGTGGAGATTGTCGATATCGCCGGATTGGTGAAAGGGGCATCCAAGGGCGAAGGGCTGGGGAACCAGTTCCTGGCCAATATCCGCGAAACGGATGCCATCCTCCACGTGTTGCGTTGCTTCGACGATCCGAACGTCGTCCACGTAGACGGTCAGGTGAATCCCGTACGCGACAAGGAAACCATCGACTTCGAATTGCAGCTCAAGGATCTGGAAACCCTTGAAAAGCGGATGCAGCGCATCGAGAAGATCGCCAAGGTGGGTGCAGACAAGGACGCCAAGAAGACCTATGAGGTGTATCAGGTGCTGAAACAGACACTTGAGAAAGGTCAATCGGCCCGTTCCGCTCCACTCAGTGAAGACGATTGGAAAATCGCGGCCGACCTTTGGTTACTGACTGCGAAGCCTGTTCTCTATGTATGCAATGTGGATGAAGGCTCGGTGGTCAATGGGAACAAGCATGTAGATGCCGTGCGTGAAGCCGTGAAAAATGAAAACGCTGAGATCCTGGTCATCGCTGCTGCCATCGAAGCCGACATCGCGGGGCTTGACAGCTACGAAGACCGTGCTGCATTCCTCGCCGACCTGGGACTCACCGAATCGGGTGTAAGTAAACTCATCAAAGCCGCTTACCGCCTGCTCAACCTGCGCACCTACTTCACTGCAGGTGAGAAGGAAGTCCGTGCCTGGACCATCCACGAAGGCGACACGGCCCCACAGGCCGCTGGTGTGATCCATACCGACTTCGAAAAAGGGTTCATCCGTGCCGAAGTGATCCATTACGACGATTACGTCAAACTCGGCTCGGAGCATGCCTGCAAGGAAGCCGGCAAGCTGAGTGTGGAAGGAAAAGAATACATCGTGTTGGATGGCGACATCATGCATTTCCGTTTCAATGTTTGATACCGGCCGGGAAATTGATGCATCCACTACAAAAACCAAATTGCCAGTAAAAAGCCTATCCTGATTTATAGCAGGATTACGAAAGGATAATTACTAATTTCAACCTCAATCACTAAAGATCTTATGGGTCGTGCATTCGAAAAACGCAAACACAAGATGTTTGCAAACAATGCCAAAGCCTCCAAGGCATTTACACGTATCGGCAAGGAAATCGCCATTGCAGTAAAACTGGGAGGACCCAATCCGGATGGGAATCCCCGATTGCGCATGGTGTTGCAAAATGCAAAGAGCTTCAACATGCCCAAGGACCGGGTTGAGGCCGCCATCGCTCGCGCTGCCAACAAGGATGAAAAAGATCTGGAAGAAGTGATCTTTGAAGGGTATGGTCCTCACGGGATCGCCATTGTCGTGGAAACTGCTACGGATAACAATACACGTACCGTCGCCAACATCCGTATGCACTTCAATCGTGGTAATGGAGCGCTTGGCAAGACCGGATCATTGGATTTCCTGTTTGAGCGAAAAGGGATTTTCAAGATCGACAAAGGAAATCACAGTCTTGAGGACCTGGAGCTGGAGCTGATCGATTTTGGTGCGGAGGAGGTGGTCGAAGAGGAAGACGGAGTTTACATCACCACATCCTTTACCGACTTCGGAAAAATGCAGAAGGGTCTGGAAGAAAAAGGCATTGCCATTTCAAGTGCGGAACTTGACCGGATTCCAACCAACACCACCGAACTCAGCGAGGAACAGCAAAAAGAAGTGCACTCCCTCATTGAGCGGCTGGAGGAGGACGATGACGTGCAGAACGTTTTCCACAACATGAAAGAAAGCTGATCGGCTCAACAATTTATGGAAAGGCGAACCACAACGGTTCGCCTTTTTAGTTCCGGGAAAGACTTTGTAAATCTCTACTTGAAAGTGTAGCTCGTTGAGTTGCCCAAGGTGACCGGCAACTTACTCCACGTCTCGAGCGAGTTCCGGTGCCTGACTACCAGGTAGTATGATTGACCCAGAAGGCTACCGGGAAGGGTGAGTGACATTTGTCCGCCCAGGTTGGGGATACCCGTAAACGTTTGAACCAGACCGTATGGAGCAATGGTATTGTGTAGCTCGATCCGCACCGTATCGGCCAGGGAAGGTGAGGCGACCGGAACCATGCTTCCTGCGGAACCTGAATGCAACCCTTCGACAAGTAAGGTGACCTGGAGACTAAGCTGGGAGATGAAGGTGAATGAAGAGGAGGATGATCCCGTACCGCAGGGGTTGACCACCGTTACAACTCCAGAGGAAGCGCCGGCCGGGACGGTAAACGTCAACTGACTTGAACTCAACAAGGTGAACGAAACAGCAGCACCATTTAGCTGAACGGACGTAGCGGTGGAGAATCCGGTACCATTCACCGTTACAAGGGTGCCGGAATTTCCGGAAGAGGGGCTGAAGGAAGTAACCGCAGGAGGTGCCTGAAAGGTGAGACTCACCGGGTTGGATACAGTGGTGCAGGTGTAAGTTTGATAAGGAAAGAAAATCGACCAGCTCACCACCCTACCCGTATCTGTCGATGCACGGTCATAGGCTTTCAGGCTCCATGTGCCGTTCGGGTTCAGGCTACCACCACCCAATCCGGAAAAAGTGGTCAGGGATGTACTGTTCCCGGTACAGCTACTCACTGTGAAGACCTGGTTCCAGGGTTTATACAATGCACTGTAAGGGGCACCTGTTGTTGGCAGAATGGCCGTTCCCGAGTCTGCAAAAACCGTATTGGTGAAATTGTCACCGCTGTTATTCACATTGCCCGTCTGGTCGCTCAGGCCCAATCGTTGACCTGAAGGTGATTCTACGTACATATCCAGATCCCCCACCCAGGTGTGCGTGAGGCTGTTGATCTTGACATACATTCCGGAAGTCCGCACCGGGAAATTGTATCCACTAACGGTGATGGAACTGGTCGCACCGGTGCAGGAGTTGTCAGGAATGGATACTCCGGAACTACTGGAAAACAGTTGCGAACCCTTTGGCG
>JBJOER010000262.1:0-2804 GCA_046049215.1 Bacteroidota bacterium
TTTTCAAAAACGCGGATTTGTTGAAAGCGAAAAGGATCAACAACGAAAGGAGAGTGATGATGATCGCACCGGGATGAGAGTAATTCACCGCATCGATCAGAGCGGAAAAGGTATTGTGGCCGGTATTTTGCTCGATGAAAAAGAAATCGCCTTCGTTGTCCACATCGTAGCCGATGGCGTGTGGCAGCTGCTTGAGTATGATGATGATCCCGATCGCGGTCAGCATCCCCTCAATCACATTCGAAGGAAAGTAGTTCGAAATGGTTCCCGCTTTGGCCATGCCCAACAGGATCTGCAGTATGCCCCCCAGCACCACTGCAGCAAGGAAAGCCTCGTAGCTGCCCAGGCTTGTAATAGCCGCCAGGACGATAGCAGTGAGTCCGGCTGCCGGACCCGTGACGCTCAACTGCGAATTGCTAAGCACTCCCACGATGATCCCACCGATCATACCGGAAATGATCCCGGCAAACAGCGGAGCACCACTGGCCAGAGCGATCCCCAGACACAAAGGCAAAGCTACCAGGAAGACCACCAGTCCGGACTGGATATCCGTTTTGAGGGTATCTAATGTAATTTTCATAATAGTATACAGGGAACCGACCTGCGGCGGATAAAGATGAATATTTTCAAGAATACAACCGATGGATTTAACCGAGCATGACCCTTGCTAAATCGATACGAACCAGAGTAAACAGGCACTAGGCCCGAAGGTTCAGGCTTCGGGAGGATTGTCTATGGAAAAACCATGGTCCTCGCTGAGGGTTTCGTCGGAAAAGGACTTGAGGAATCGCCAACCCAGGCAGATTTCGGGGACAGCATAAAAACGAGGCTGAGCGGATTTGAATACTTCAGAAACCGATTTAACCGAATGCGGCTCCTCCTCCTTCTCTTCGGCCATACTGCTGAAGCGTGAGTAAAAAGACGAGAGGTCAATGCCCATCTGATCCGCCAATACGGGTTGAAGCAGGTTCAGGTGAAACACCAAAACGATCAATATGGAAAGGATGGACCTCATGATCTATTGTCTGCAAATGTAAACAACCTTTGTGGGACGAGAAACTGATCTTTTTCAGTTTGACCTCTCAAAGTCAAACGATCCATATTCCCTCACCCCTTCTTCATCCCGGACTGACTTGCCGCAATTGAACTAAATTAGCGATGTGACCATTGACCAATGAGAAATTCGACTCTGCTCTTTGCCGCCGCTGTTTTCCTCTTCACACTGATCCTGCCTTTGACAAACCAGGCCCCCGGGGTTCTTGGCTTCGCCGATGCGGCCGAATTCAACCTGGTGAGTCACCTGTCGGGAGTGGCTCATGCACCGGGATTCCCGGCCTACACCATCTTGTCCTCACTATTTCTCGTTCCTGCTTCGGCTTTTGCCGGCACAGTCAACTCGCTTGTATTTTTCAGTGCTCTGTGCCTAGCTGCTGCCGCCCTGATCCTTTTCTTCAGCGCCCTTCGCCTGCTCAGCCACTTGAAACCGGAAGCAAGCGAACTGCAACGCCGGATAGCCGCAGCGATCACGGCGGCCATTCCCGTAACTGGAACCACCTTGTGGCATTGGTCGCACTCGGTTGAAGTGTACACCTTGCAAACCCTGTTTGTAACCCTGGTGCTTCATGGCCTGATCCTGCGGGAAGACGGACATCCAAGACGCGGCACCCTGCTTGCTGCTCTCGGCTTTGGTCTGGGACTGGCCAATCATCACCTCACAGCTGTATTCCTTTTCCCCTTCCTGATCATGCTTTGGCCTACCGGATGGCTGAAGCTGAACCAGCCACAAGGCAAGAAAAAAACCGTGAGAAAGGGGATCTTATGGAACGAACTGACAGGATCTGACGCCAAGCTGTTTGCCGGGATCGTTGCGGGCATCGTTGTATTGGCTTACAGCTGGCTCATGGTCCGCAGCACAGTGAACCTTCCCTTTGCTTTCGGTAATCCGGATACGTTAGACAGGCTGATCTATCACCTCAGCGGAGGAGCTTGGATGAAGAACACCCAGTCGGTCGTCAAAGGGATAGTCGGCATGCGGCTACCCTACTTCCTGCGCATCACCTGGGAGCAGTTCTTCCTGTTCAGCGGATTCCTGGTGTATGGCCTGATCGCCCTATGTAAATCGGGACACAATCGATTGTGGATGGCCATCACCGGTTACTTGGTGGTCATTTTCATCTATCAGTTGCGCATCGACCAAACTGCGGACACAGACGCCTACCTATGCACGGCATTTTTCCTTATGACCTTGCTTGCCGCACCCGGTATTCTCCTCTTCGCACGGTTCAGACCATACACGTGGGTAGCCCTGCCATTGCTCCTCCTTGCACAAACGTGGATCAACTTTTCGAAAACCGACCTCCGCGACTTCGACCTCAGCACAGCCATCCTCCGCGACCTCGACCGCAGTGCACCGAAAGGAAGCGTGGTGCTCATCGCCGACTGGACCGCCAGCATCAACGCCCTCAATGTACGCATCACGCAGAACTTCCGCAAGGACCTTGTCGTACTGAATTACGACCTGAAATTCACCCACCACGAACTCTTTAAACGGAACTACCCCGAGGTGTACGCCGAAGTGGCGGCACCTTACGAACGATTCATCGGACTTCTTGGCCAATATCATCCGCAGGAGATCTACAATACCGGTTGCACCCTTGACCAACGCGACCTGCTCAACGCCTATCTGGATGCTATCAGGGCATTGCAGAGCTACTGTAGCAGACGGGGAGTCGCCTTCATGGCCGACCCGAAAGCCTATGTCTTTTTGGTGCAACAGGGCGTCTTCCCCGACACCCACGTGAGCG
>JBJOER010000263.1:0-2788 GCA_046049215.1 Bacteroidota bacterium
AGCGATTACCATTACTGGAAAGCCGACGGACTGTGGGCGAGCGGATTCCGCACCAAAGCCAATTTCATTTACAACGGAAGCAACAGCCTCAACTCGGGTTTCATCGATCAAAACCTGATCACCGGAACCGAGGATAGCCTGGTACTGCTATACCGTCCTTCAGTCGCTGAAGATTGGCAGATAGTCACGGCATGCACCTTGAATGCCGCCAATAAATTCGACAAGATGGGAAGTTTTACAGTCGATACTTTACTGAAAGGTGAATATGCTTTGGGCTACCGTGACTTCAGTACGGGGTTAAGTCCGGAATCCTTTCCCTTACCAAACGACCCGTTGAAAATATGGCCCAACCCCACTACCGGTCAGGTGAAAATCCGCATTGAAGGATTACCGGAACACTATTACGACCTGGGTGTTTTCGATACGAATGGCAGGAACGTAATGAACACCCGACTGAAGTCATCCCAGTCCTGGGACTGGACAGCTACATCGGCAGGCAATTATCTATTCCGTTTAAGCGATAGCGACAGGATCCTTTCCTCGAAATCCGTTCAAGTCATTCGCTGAAAGCCACTATGACGAAATCATATCCCCAAATACGCCTTAAAAAAGGCAAAGAGAGGTCGCTGCTTCAGCGCCACCCTTGGGTATTCAGCGGAGCCATCGCCACCGAACCCGAAGGATTGAAAGAGGGCGAAATTGTTCACGTAGTTTCTTCCGAAGGCGACTTCCTTGCGCTCGGGCATTTCCACAAAGGAAACATCACTGTCAGGTGTTTTCATTTCGAAGAAGTGCCGGCTGACGATTCGCTATTCAGGGAAAAGATCAGAGCAGCATACGCGTTGAGGGAACTGCTTGGTTTTCCGAACGAGCGCACCGACTGTTTCCGTCTGATCCATGGAGAAGGAGATGGTTTTCCGGGATTGGTAGCCGATGTATATGGAAACACAGTTGTACTACAAGCCTACACAGCCGGCATGTTCGCCCTTCTGCCATCGCTTGCAGAACTCCTACCTCAGGAACTGCCCTTTATCCACCATGTGTACAACAAGAGTAAGGAAACTCTGGGCAAGCATGGAATCGTTGCCCTTGAAGACGGATTCCTTAAAAACGCATCAGAAACCAACACGGGCATTCTGCATGTTCGCGAAAACGAAATGGAGCTCGAAGTGGATATCATTCGTGGACAGAAAACGGGTTTCTTTCTGGACCAACGAGACAACAGGTCACTGCTTCGCCATTATTCAATGGGGAAATCCGTATTGAACACCTTTTGTTACACCGGTGGCTTCACCATTGCTGCTCTTGCCGGAGGAGCCCGCCTGGTGCACTCCGTTGACAGTTCGGCGCGCGCTATGGAAGCATTGGAAAAGAATGTATCCATTGCCGGAGGCCATGACAGGCATGAAGGATTCACTTCCGACGTAATGCGCTACATGAAAGCCTGTACAGAATCGTATGATATCGTGGTCCTTGACCCCCCAGCCTACGCCAAACACCTGAGTCAGGTAGGTCAGGCGATGATCGGCTACCGGAACCTCAATACCGAAGGATTCAAACACGTAAGCAAAGGAGGTTTACTTTTCACTTTCAGTTGCTCACAGGCTGTTGACAGCGAGTTGTTCCGCAAACTCGTATTTCAGTCCGCACTTCAGGCCGGGCGCAACGCCAGGATCCTTCATCGGCTAAGCCAGCCTCCTGATCATCCGGTCAGTATCTATCATCCCGAGGCCGAATACCTGAAGGGACTGGTATTGGTTGTGGATTAGTTTACAAAAAGCATAATTCCAGTTCACCTTGAAAAAAAGTAGTCCCGGTCACCAGAAGTGGCCGGGACTACTTTTTTTGTACCCAAAGGTGGGCTCTATCGCTTGACGCTTATTGAACCGTGAGTCTGGTTTGTGCCCGGATTCCTTCCATTTCGATGACGATCATGTACACACCGGAAGAAATGCCTTCAGTATAAATGTCCAGAGCATTCTCACCCTCTTTCGCCATGTACTCCGTATTCATCACCGACTTACCGGCCAAGTCGAGGAGGGACACACTTGCTTTCCCTGCAACAGGACTCAGGAAATTCAGTCGGGCAAAGTCAACTGCAGGATTCGGATAGACGTTGAGCGACAACGTACCGTTAGAGGCATTTTCTATCCTGTAACAATTCGTGAAGGCAACCGAAATACCACTGAGGTATTTTGCCGGACTTGATCCGCAAGCGTTGGTCGTAACCAATGAGATCTGCTGGCCTGTACCCTGATTGGATCCCCAGGTAACGAGGATGTTCTTTGTTCCCTGACCGGATGTGATGGTTGTGGAAGTAGGTACCGTCCAGTTGTAGGAGTTCGCACCGGAGACCGTATTGACCGAATAAGCCACTCCGGCTTGCAGAGGACATACGGTTTGATCACCGCTGATGGCACCGGCTAATCCCGGAGCACCGCTCAATGACAAGCTGCGCGTTCCACCGTTACCACATGAATTCACCGCCTGAACAGTGATATTTCCACCCGTGAATGCTCCTGTGAAATCAACGGTTACCGTACTGCTTCCCTGGCCGGCCGTAATGCTGGCACCGGCCGGAACATTCCAGTTGTATGAATTGGCATTGCTTACCGTTGCCGCGGTAAACTGAGCACCGATGGCACCACACAATCCGGTGGACATTCCACTAATGGATGTACTGGTCATAGGTATATTCAGTCCGATGGTGCGCGTACGAGCGGGACTTGCTCCGCAGGCATTGACTGCAGTTACAATGACATCACCTCCTGTGAAGCCGGGATCAACC
>JBJOER010000264.1:0-13168 GCA_046049215.1 Bacteroidota bacterium
CGCGGGGTATGATCAGGTAGTCGCCATAACCGAACTCGATCGATCCGTAGATGGTTTTCAAAATGCCGCTGCCCTGATGGACAAAGATCATTTCATCAGCGTCCGCATTTTTGAGGAAATAGTCGCTGATGGATTTCCGGGGAGCTGCCAGGGCGATGTGCAGATCATTGTTGACTAAAACAGCCTTTTTGCTTTCGATGTAGTCGTCTTCAGGCTTGACGTGAAATCCTTCAAAGCTCTGGTGGCGAAGGAAACGCTGGAAGGCGATTTTGGGTTCTCTGGAAAATGGTTCGCCAACCGATTTTACCAGGGTCGGTGCGTGGCAGTGATAGATCAGGGAGTAAACGTTGGAAAACCCGTGTGTGGATACGAGTTCTTCGGAGTAAAGACTTCCATCCGGCTTGCGGAACTGGGTGTGTCTTTTGTGGGGAATGTTTCCCTGTGAGTGGTATTGGGGCATCGGTTTTTACTGATATCCCTGGTCGGTTTGTTCCGACCAGCGGATTCAGGCTCTGCAAATTTAGCCATTGGTTACTTTTGCCCGAATAATCCACTGATCATGAAACTTGTCTCCTATGCTTCCGGTTCGGCGAAACCAGTCGGAATACTGATTGAAAACCGAATATATCCTCTGAAACAAACCGCAGCTTTAGCCGGTATCGATGCCGCAGAGACCATGCGTGAACTGCTGATGGGGGAGGAAAAGGCCATGGAAACCGCCCGCGAGGTTGAACGGTTGATCCTGGAAGGCAAGATCGAGGGGTCGTTTTTAGTCCAAGATCAGGCCTGCCTTCTGGCTCCGGTACCGGAACCGACCTCCTGTCGCGATGGATACGCATTTCGTCAACACGTTGCAGCCGCCCGAAGAAACCGTAAGGTGGAAATGATTCCGGAATTCGATGAATACCCCATTTTCTATTTCACCAACCACAATGCCATCCAGGGACCCGGCGACATCTGGTGCATGCCCGATCATTTCCGTCAGCTCGATTTCGAACTGGAAGTGGCTGTGGTGATCGGAAAACGAGGCAAAAACATCAAAGCTGCTGACGCTGACAATTATGTAGCCGGTTACATGATCATGAACGATATGAGCGCCCGCACACTTCAGATGGAAGAGATGAAGCTCAACCTGGGGCCCGCCAAGGGAAAGGACTTCTCTACGGTGATCGGTCCATGGCTGGTGACACCCGATGAACTGCAATCCAGCAAGGTTGCTGCAAAAGCCGGACACACGGGTGATCGCTACGACCTCGAAATGAAGTGTTTTGTGAACGGGGTACAGGTTAGCCATGGCAACGTGGCCCAGATGGATTGGACCTTTGCCGAAATCATCGAGCGATGCGCGTACGGAACGGATATCCTGCCCGGTGATGTGATTGGTTCAGGTACTGTGGGGACAGGTTGTTTTCTTGAACTCAATGGTACCGGTCTGTTGAATGATTCTGACTACCAGCCGCAATGGCTGAAGGATGGAGATGTGGTGGAGATGACCGTTTCCGGCTTGGGCAGATTGTCGAACACCATTCGACGGGTCGAAACCGATTTTTCGATCCTCGCACTGAAAAAGAAGCCGGAAGGGGTTTCCTGAGGCTACTGCGATTTTGACGACTGCATAAAATGTCAGTTCAGGACAGCCTTACGGGGCTGTCCCTTATACTGACAATCAACCTAAAACACCAAAACCAAATCTTCGGGTCTGCCGTTTAACGCGGCGGAACACCTTATTTTCTTCGGGCTGTCGTCTTGTTCTGTCAGGTCGGGTAGCCTTACGGGGCTACCCGATTTCTGACATCAACCTAAACCAAACAAAACCCTATCTTAAACCTTTGTTAGAACGTGCAGTGAACTGAACTGCTTACTGGGGTCTTGAACGCATCGATTTGTACAGGGTTGCAGTTTTTCAAAGAGAATCCCTGAATATTTTGTAAGGTGCTGTTATTCAGCATTTAAAATTTGATTAATATGGTTCTGATGGAGGGGAAATGTACCTCTGTTTTCGCCTTCAGACCTGCTGCCATTCCCTACCTTTGCAGCTGGAATGATGAATATGGAATTTAGACTGGATAGGATAGAGGATGCCCTGACAGATATACGCAACGGAAAGGTGGTGATAGTAGTGGATGATGCAGACCGCGAAAATGAAGGCGATTTCCTCGTAGCCAGCCGGCACGCGACTCCCGAAGTGGTCAATTTCATGGCTACGCACGGCAGAGGATTGATCTGCATTTCGCTCACCGACCAGCGCTGCAAGGAGTTGGAATTGCCCAGCATGGTCAGCAACAATACATCCTCGCATGAAACGGCTTTCACCGTTTCCGTCGACTTGCTTGGCAAAGGGTGTACTACCGGCATCTCAGCATCTGATCGCTCCAAAACCATTCAGGCATTGATCGACCCCGAAACTCGTCCGGATGACCTGGGCAGGCCGGGTCATATTTTTCCGCTCAGAGCCAAGGATGGTGGTGTGCTACGCCGGGCCGGTCATACCGAGGCCGCTGCCGATCTTTCCCGCATGGCCGGTTTCGAACCGAGTGGTGTGATTGTCGAGATCATGAACGAAGACGGATCCATGGCTCGTTTGCCGGAATTGAGGGCCATCGCCGCCCGCTTCCAAATGCGGATCATTTCCATAGAGGACCTGATCAAGTACCGGCTGGAGATCGAATCCGACATCGAGCGTGTGGTTTCTGTACAGATGCCTACAGTATATGGTGATTTTAGTTTGCTCGCCTACAAGCACAGCTCTACCGGTCAGGAGCACCTGGCCATGGTGAAAGGGGAATGGACAAAAGACGAGGCTGTCCTGGTGCGCGTGCATTCATCATGCATGACCGGCGATATCTTCGGTTCATGCCGTTGCGACTGCGGTCCTCAACTTCATAAAGCCCTGGAGATGATTGAAGAAGCCGGCAAAGGCGTTCTGCTCTACATGAACCAGGAGGGGCGTGGTATCGGTTTGCTGAATAAGCTTAAGGCCTACAAGTTGCAGGAGCAGGGAAAGGATACGGTGGAAGCCAACCTGGAGCTTGGCTTCAAAATGGATGAACGCGACTATGGTGTAGGGGCACAGATTCTGCGCGATCTGGGCGTCGGGAAGATGAATCTTCTCACCAATAACCCAACCAAACGGGCCGGACTCATCGGTTATGGGCTTGAGATCGTCGACCGCATTCCGATTGAAGTTGCTCCGAATCCGCACAACCGGGTCTACCTCGAGACGAAACGCGACAAGATGGGCCACCAGATCAAAGCGTGATTGAATTTCAGGTTGGTATCGCTGAAATCCAAATCCTATCTTTGTTAATGCAAGTTCATAATTCCTCCTTTAATCTATGACGCTGATCAAATCCATCTCCGGTATCCGCGGAACATTGGGCGGAAGTCCGGGAATGGGACTAACGCCTTTGGACATTGTCCGTTTTGCTTCGGCTTACGGCACATGGGTGATCTCACGGCACCCCGGCACGCGCTGCAAAGTGGTGATCGGCAGGGATGCCCGTATCTCCGGTCCTATGGTTTCCGGCATTGTATGCTCAACACTGTGTGGTTTGGGTATCGACGTGGTCGATACCGGGCTGTCAACAACCCCTACGGTCGAAATGGCGGTAGTGCACCATGGTGCGCAAGGCGGCATCATCCTAACGGCCAGCCATAACCCCAAGCAATGGAACGCGCTGAAGCTGCTGAATGAGAAAGGGGAGTTCATTTCCGGCTCCGACGGCGAACAGGTGCTTCAACTGGCGGATAACGATGCTTTCTCCTATGCCGATGTGAATGCGTTAGGGACTGTTACACTAGATGAAAATGCGATCAGTCGCCATATCGATTTCATCCTTGCTCTTCCGCTTGTCGACCGGGACGCGATCTCTAAAGCCGGATTCAGTATTGTAATCGATGCTGTGAATTCTTCGGGTGGAGTCGCTGTTCCGCTATTGTTGCGAGAGCTCGGTGTGAAGGAGATTCATGAGTTGTACTGCACCCCCGATGGTCATTTTCCACACAACCCCGAACCGTTACCGGAACACCTGACCGATCTTTCACGCGAAGTCCTGAAAAAGCACGCGCACCTTGGATTCGTGGTGGATCCCGATGTGGATCGACTTGCAATTGTTTGTGAAGACGGAGAAATGTTCGGAGAAGAGTATACTCTCGTTGCTGTATCAGACTACGTATTGAAGAACACTCCCGGCAACACGGTTTCCAATTTGTCTTCCACCCGGGCGCTCAGGGATGTCACCGAAAAGCACGGCTGTCAATATGCGGCCTCGGCTGTGGGCGAAGTGAACGTGGTCGAAATGATGAAGGCGACCGGTGCAGTGATCGGAGGCGAAGGCAACGGCGGAATCATCTATCCCGAGTTGCACTATGGCCGTGATGCCCTGGTCGGGATCGCTCTTTTCCTTACACACCTTGCCCGGTTCGGTAAATCCTGCTCCATGCTGCGGTCTGCCTATCCCGATTATCACATTTCCAAAAACAAGATCGAGCTTACGCCTGAGGCGGATGTGGATCATATTCTGCGTAGTGTGATGGACAAATACAGCCGCCAGCCCATGAATACGGTTGACGGTGTCAAGATCGAGTTCGATAAAGAGTGGGTGCACTTGCGCCGTTCAAACACCGAACCCATCATCCGCATCTATTCCGAAAGCAGTTCGCAAACAACGGCTGAGGCCCTTGCATCAAAACTCATAGCCGACATCAAGGATATCCTTTCCTCCATGTTGGCTAAATCCTGATAGGTAACTTCATGAAAGTCTATTTCGATAACGCTGCGACAACACCGGTACATCCCGAGGTGGTTGACGCCATGGTCCCTGTGTTGAAAGACCTTTACGGTAATCCTTCGTCGATACACTCACACGGCAGGGAAGTGCGTGCACTGATCGAGGCCTCGCGAAAGAAAGTCGCTAATCTGTTGAAAGCGTCTCCTGCTGAAATCTTTTTCACTTCCGGTGGTACCGAAGCCGATAATATGGCCATCCGTTCCTCTGTCAGCGATCTTGGCGTAGAGCACATCATCACCTCACCCCTCGAGCATCATGCGATTCTTCATACGGTGGAAGAGCTGGCGGAGCGTGGCAAAATTCTGTTGAGCCTGGTCAAGGTGGATACCCAAGGGCATGTCGATCTTGCGGATCTCGAGCGTTTGCTAGAAAACAATCGTAGCCGGAAAACGTTGGTGTCGCTCATGCACGCCAACAATGAGATCGGTACGCTGATTTCTCTTCACGATGTGGCGCTTCTTTGCAAGAAATACGATGCGCTATTTCAGTCAGATACCGTTCAAACCATGGGGCACCTTCCCATCGATCTGTCCGTCACACCGGTCGATTTCATCACGGGTGCTGCACATAAATTCCATGGTCCGAAGGGAGTGGGTTTCATCTTTATCCGCAACTCGGTCAAGATCCATCCCATGATCACCGGCGGCCCCCAGGAACGCAACATGCGTGGGGGCACCGAGAACGTGTATGGAATTGTCGGACTTGCAAGGGCTTTGGAGCTATCTTGCGAACACATGGAGGCGGACCGTCAATCAGTTTCCGGTTTGAAGCAATACATGGCTGATTCTCTTCAATCGGCAGTGCCCGGTCTACTTTTCAATGGCGACATTCTTCCTGATAACGGTTTGTATACTGTGCTTAATGTCAGTTTTCCGCCTTCTGATAATGGTGAAATGCTTCTTTTCAATCTCGATATTGCCGGTATTGCATGTTCAGCAGGTAGTGCTTGTTCCTCCGGTAGTAATGTGGGTTCGCATGTATTGCAAGCCATCCAGGCCGATCCCAACAGGCCCGCAATTCGTTTTTCCTTCAGCAAGTTCAATACAAAAGACGAGGTGGACTATGCAGTGGCCAGGCTTAAGGAGTTTTGCCTGGTAAGTGTCTGATCATTCAGGCAGTTCATTTGAAGTTTGCAGATTTTATCGTAAGTTGGGGTCTGCTATTGTTACGACCATGCCCTGGAGGTTACTTATCCCTTTTCTGATTCTTTTTCTTCCATTGGTGAGCTTGGCACAGGCTAATTTAAACGTGCAGTTCAGGGGGCAGCTGACTTATGGTTCATCTGTGGATCTGGCCAATGTATGGGGGTATGTTGATTCTCTCGGTAACGAGTATGCATTGGTTGGTACTCAAACCGGATTGAGTATTGTAGATGTGACGAATCCGAATAACCCCGTTCAACGCTTTTTTATTGCGGGTACCAATTCCTACTGGCGTGAAGTTCAGACGTGGGGCAAGTACGCCTATGTGGCCACTGAAGGCTGCTGCCTTGGACTTCAAATCATCAATTTGTCAAATCTTCCCGGTTCGGTCACTTCCAAGTATTGGACAGGTACAGGTGCAGTGGCAGGCCAGGTGGGTAGGATCCATACGGTGCATGTCAAGAACGGGTTCGCGTACCTGAACGGGTCCACGTTGTTTGGAGGCGCCACCATGATCGTCTCACTGGCAGACCCCTGGAATCCGGTTTATGTGTCAAATACCCAGCTCGGTTTCAGTGGTAATTTGCGGTATGTGCATGATTGCTTCCTGCGGAACGATACGTTGTGGACCGCGCACATCTACGGAGGATTCTTCGCGGCTATAAACGTGACCAACAAATCCAATCCGGTCTTGTTGGCCACACAAAACACACCTTCGAATTTCACCCACAACACCTGGTTGTCCGATCAGGGGAGAAGGGTGTTGTTCACAACCGATGAGGTCAGCGGTTCATATCTGGCAGCATACGATGTGACTTCCGTTGGTAACATTACCCTGATGGATCGGCTACAGGGGGCGCCCGGAAGCGGTTCGATCATTCACAATACCTACATCCAGAATAATTTTGCGGTGAATTCCTACTATAAGGATGGTATCACCATCGTAGATGTCGCCCGGCCGGATAACCTGATCACGGTTGGAAGATACGATACCTACACACAAGGCAGCGGTAATGGATTCAACGGAGCCTGGGGTGTATATCCTTTTTTACCATCCGGAAATATCTTGGTGTCGGATATCGATAACGGCTTGTTCGTATTGACTCCGACGTATGTGCGGGCCTGTTATCTTGAAGGGGTTATTCGTGACTCCTGTTCCGGATTGCCAATTTCAGGTGTACAGGTGCAAATTGTAGGCGGTACCCATACGGTGGAGCAGTCGAAGATCACCGGTGAGTACAAGACAGGAACGGCGGTTTCAGGCACCTTCAATGTTGTTTTTTCGAAGGCCGGCTACCAGACTGTGACAATGAACCAAGTCGTCTTATCAAACGGGATACTAACCATGCTTGATGTTTTCATGTTGCCGGTCGGGGCGGTAGCTATCACTTCGACCTCCGTTTCGGATGTGTCGTGCAACGGTTTGAACGATGGAGCTGTCGATTTGAATGTAACGGGGTCGAGTCCGCCTTTTCAGTACCAATGGTCGGGTGGACAGGTATCTGAAGATATTTCCGGCTTAGCAGCAGGTACATATCTAGCTACCGTGGTGGATGCGATCGGATGTTCCTCGGAGGTTTCTGTCTTCGTCACTGAGCCGACTCCATTGGATGTTCAAACTGCACTTGAGTTTTCCTCCTGCAGCACGGCTTCCGATGGTGTTATTTCCTGGGTGATGACCGGAGGAACCGCTCCCTACACTCTTCAGGTTTTTAATGGAGCCTCCGTTCAGAGCAGCAGCATGTCACGCGCTATCGGACATGCAAATACATCTGCGATCCTTACTGCAACTGATACGATTGAAGTGGATAGTCTTTCTCCCGGTTCCTATTCCTGGGTTGTCACCGATGCCAATGGCTGCGACTTCAATGGCGTGTCAGTCTTGTCCCACCCTGTAAATCCCTGCCAGGTAATTGTGTCGGTTCGTTTGTTTGTCGAGGGTTTTTACAATGGGTCGGGATCAATGCGTTCTGTGCCGGGTTTGCCGGCGTCCTTCACCGATACGCTGTTGTTACAGGTCAGGTCGTCTGCTTATCCTTATTCATTGATGTATGAAGCGTCCGGCTTGGTCGATACTGCGGGTTGGGCATCGTTCACTTTCCCCTCTTCACTTTGGCAACAGAGTGTTTATCTGGTGTTGCGTCATCGGAACGCCTTGGAAACATGGAGCAAAGATCCGGTTTTCATTCCTTCAGGAGTCAAAAACTACATATGGACCGAAAATATTTACCCATCCTCGCCTTATTTTAGAAAAAAATAGGCGAGGAGGTTTGAATGAATCTTAGATCGTTTTCACTTCAGGTTTCGAATGATTTTGGCTGGTGTTCCACCTGCCAGCAGATCGGAGCCGATTGACCGGTTGACAATGCTTCCTGCCGCTATCACAGTCATCATTCCAATAGTGACGTTGGGCAGGATGATGACGCCGGCGCCTATCCATGCATCTTCTTCGATGGTGATGCTGCCCTTGACATGCGGGAACGCTGATCCAAGACGCGAATGGTTGCAATGGGAGGCAAGCACGAGTGTGACGCGAGGGCCGATCGAAACCCGGTCATGAATCCTGAGTTCACAAGAGTTGTCCGAGTTCATGGTCGATAGCATCAGACCCGGGCCGATGTAAACCTTTTTTCCGATGGAGAAACCACATGCACGGAGTGCGTTCACCCGAATGCGGTTCAAGGGGAATGAATACGCTATACGAAGCATACACCAGATCCATATTCTTCCGGCCAGGCTTCGTTTAGTGCTTTTCTTTTGTTCCCTCATCGGATCCATTGTTTCATGCGAATACCAAATGTCCCGATTTTCATCAAAACAGGGTGATGTACTTTCTCAAAGCGACCGTATTCCACGGTCTCGCCTCCGAACCGTTCCTTGAACTCCCTGACACCGTAGGCGCTGTCGGGTGAGCCTGCTCCGAGGAAATCGAAGTGGTCCAGCCCGGCGTTCGCTGCATGGCGGATGGCCGCCCATGTAGCCAAAACACTCGGATAGATTTCCCGGTATTCGTCATCCAGTCCGGCGATATACCATTCGTAAATGGCTTTGCCGGGCATTACTGCACACAGGATGCCGCCGATGACTTCGTTTTGAATCTTAACAAGGAAGAGTTTGCCGTATCCATTGGGAATGATCGTCTCACGAAATGCCTTGAAAAAGCTGGTCGGAGGCAAGGGTTTCCCGACCTTGTTTTTATACAGCCGGCTGAGAATGGAGTGATAGGCAAGAAATTCCTGTTCGGTGACCGCCTCTGCGATACTTGCTTTTTCAAGTCCCTTTCTGATCTGTCTTGCCCTGCTTTTACTCATCGCTGTCAAAAGCTCGCTTTCGTTTCGTCCTTTTGTGCTGACGATCGAATTAAGATGCGACTTGTACCGGTAACCGATGGCTTCGAACGGTGTCTTCGTTTCCGATTGGCTACTCAAATTCCGGATTTGTGAATAGATGGCTTTATGGCGTAATCTGATGTCGTAAGCTTTCAATAATTCAAGGCTGTCATCCGGGCTTTCGGTCAAGGGGGCGCCCCAGGCGATGCTTCTTCTGGTCAGGGTTCTGTAAATCGTGTTTTCCTGTTGCAAGACGCTTACGAAAACCCCCTTGATTCGCCTCGTGTTTTCATCAATGAGACCTACAACCAGCGGTTCGTACCCACCAGTTTCTGCGAACAATCGATAGGCCTGAGGTGTTTGGAAAAAGCAACCGTCAGCATGTTGAAGTACATACTCCTCCCATCCCGCATGAAGCAGTTGAATCGGATCGTCGAGGAGGAGATGTGGCATGGTTGATAGTTTAGTCCGTCATCGGTGGAGTAATGTATAAGTACTTCTTGATGGCATTTTTGATGTTCTGAAGCACAAATTCGCTCATCCAGGGTGCCAGGTTGTTGTCCCATCGTTGAGGATGTGTCGTCATCATGATCACATAGGGCGTTTTTCCTGAATCGAATGCTTCAAGGACTTGTTGTGTTGTCCGGAAATTATACTGCGATTGGAAGCTGTTTTTGATCTTGTCGCGTACACTGACCGCGCTTCCATTCCATCGTCGACCTGTATCGGTTAGATAAAGTGTGTGGCTGAAGTCTATGTCGAAGTAGGGCTCAGCAATAACACCGAAATCCCGATAATTATAGTTTCTCCAAATTAACCGGTTGTCCCAAACCGAAGCAGGGCTGCCATGCATGCAAATGGTTTTGACCGGATAAAACTTACGGAAATACTGGAGATGTTTAGCGAACAAATCAATCGCCTTGTCGAATTCGCCATTTGCCAGTGAAAGGTCTTCGTAGTGGTAGCCGATCTCGTGTCCCAGCGATGCAATCTTTTCGATCACTTCCGGGTCATTGCTTTCTTCAACAATTCTGAAATAGTAAGTGGATCGAATACCGGCGTCGTATTCAATTCGGGCTTTTTCCAGGCTTTGCTTAGGCTTATTGTCGACATCGTGGCGCAGGATCACGACCTTTTCGGGCCGGTTTCCTTCTATAAAGTCAACGAACGGGAGAATGGTGTATCCGTTTCGCCGGATGACCTTCAGTAAAAGTTCGTATTTGTTCAATGTGAAATCACGCATGAGTGCCTGAAGTGATGTGGATGGTGTGGTCGCGCTTATCTTTTGAGTGTACTGCGGTGATGGGTTCTGTCAATAATTTGACGAAATAAACAGTGGGGTCAATGCTATTTCTAAGCAACTCTTGGCGACGCAATCCGAATTTTGTTTTGGTATTGGAATCTTCGGCAAGTTCTGACACTTTATCGAGAAATGCCGATTGTTGGTTGGGTTTGTATCCGAAGCACAGTCCGTAGGTTTCCTCAAGTTCCTTCAAGTATCCCAGTTTGCCTACAAAATCATTGATTCGGATGGCAGGTGTGCCGAGTACTGCAGCTTCTGCGGTCATGGTCTGGCTATCGCCGATGACCAAGTCGCATTGTGCGAGGATATCCTGCATCAATTCTGCAGGACAATGAATACGGTAGTGGTCAAGATCATCAGGTAGCTTTCGTTCACTGGTGATGAATATGCGCCCGTAGGGCAGAAGTCGGTTAATGACTTTTCTGGCGAGTTGATCATTCAGTCCTTGCACCCCTTGGTCATGCCAGGCGCTAAGTCCTGAGAAACGCAGAAGGAAATGTTTTTGTCCCTGGCTGAAAAGGTGTTCTGTTTTTTGGAGGTTCGGTTTGAAGTAAGTCGGACTCAGGTAAGCGAGTTCATGGTTGCCGCTATACTTGATGGTCTTGGGATGCGCGTTCCACTTTCCGGCTGAACAAGATTGAGGACAAACTTGTAGGTCGAGGAAAGGTACCAGTAGTCGGGAGTACCAGGGAAATAACTCCAGGTCGTCTTCGAAGAAGCTAACGGTTCGGATTCGCAGTAGTTTGGCAATGGGTGCGAATTCAGCAGAGGTGGAAACGAATATGTCAGGTTTCCATTGTCGTGCTATTCTAAAGTGTGCTCGGTTTCGCCCTATAAACGCGAGGAGTGTGCCTAGTCGTCCGGGCTTTTTTTCTTTTGGACTGATGTTGATGTAATCGGTTTTACTCTCATCCAATAGCTGCTGAAGTACATCTTTCGACTTGATGGTGATTTTTACATCGTGCCCGATGGCTTTTAATGACCGGATGGTGTTTTTGAAAAGATGAAAGTGAGCCGGATGAGCAAGGTAAAAGAGGAATCTCATGGCATGTCCTCCTTTTTTTTATCAGTTGCGAGAAGCGCGGAAAGCCCAGCAAGCATCCAGGCGTTGGACCATCGCATGAAATTCGTAGCGTTGGTGACGCAATTGTTTTTTCTATAATGAAAATGACCTTTTTTGTCCTGCATATTCAGTATCATCCAACCCGCCACCTGTTTCGCTTTGTCGAATTTTCCGAACCGTGAAAGCGTCAGCAATGTTTGACCTCCTGCAGTACAGTCAGCTTGCCCCGCCCGGTTGCTGTAAAAATTTGGTCGACCGTTGCTGCCGATGAAGTGTGTTTGATAGAATGATAACCCTCTTTCCAAGCTGGGTTTTGGGAGTTCGTCTCCGGAATGTCTAACGTATTCGTCGATGCAGTCCAGTATGTATCCCGAGTGGTAATTGTCTGTCCAAGTGCCTTGTTTTCTGAAAGAATAAGGCCAAGACCCGTCAGAGCGTTGCGTAGCGAGTACTGGTTTTAATGCTGCTTTGGCCAGGTCGAGATAACCCTTTTCTCGCTTAAGGGTGTGTCCTTGCGAAAGCAGACGAACCGCTTTCATGCTGGCGTTCAGTACGGCCTCTTGGTCGAAAGGAGAGTAAGAAAAAACGAATCCTCCGGTTTTCACTACTGTTCTGAATAGTGAATTGGTGACGAAGTCGCAGGACTCACAAACCAGCTCTGCCGATTGTTCGCATCCTGTCTCCTCCCAGAAGAGAAACAAAGCGTTAGCGATGATTCCCGTAGCCACGACCGTTGGTCCGTAAGCCGGGATTTCTGCATGTTTCGAGGCCCAGGGGAAATCGTAACCCCAACAGGTAAAAGCGTAACCGGGTGAACGCATGGCGATCAGGCGCTGGACAAGTGCTCGGGTAGGCGCGAAATCGTCGAGCAGTCCGGCTCTCTTCAGGTGGACATGGGATTGGATAACCAGTCCTAGTGTAACAGGGTTTTCACCTTTGGAAATGCCAAGCAAAGAACGAAGGTTCAGCGGACTTCTTTTGATGGCTTGTTGTGCCAGGAATCTAACGGTATGATTCGAACACAGTATGGGCAAACGAAAGACGGGGGATTGAAGACCGTCATAAGGGTCGAATCCTTTGTAGTCATCCTGCTCCATGCTTGATTTTAGACGCAGGACCGATTCGGTTATCTGCGCATTTTCAAGCATGGTGGATCAGGGAGATGGCGTCGCCCGTGGTATGGAGCGATTCATTGGCAAGAATCGTAGCCAATGTGCTATTGTATATTTCGTCAAAAGGGATGGGACTCGGTTCGCCCGCGTTCAGGCTGTGGCTCCATGCCTTGAGCAAGCCACGGTGACCTTTGTCCTGCTTGCTTCGGTATCGGTGGTCTTTTCCTCCGGTGTTTAATCGGAGTTCCATGAAATCGTCGATGATTCCGGTGACACCGCCATTGAATACTTCTAAACGCTCTTTGCCGATAGAGGGATTGCCATTGCTGAAATACGAAATAACCGCAATGCTACCGTTGTTGAAAGTCATTTGGATAGAGAAAGTGTCATGAAGGCCGGCTTTGTCCTCCATGGCTTGGGCCGATACCT
>JBJOER010000265.1:0-2964 GCA_046049215.1 Bacteroidota bacterium
ATGACTGCCACCGAGCGGATCAACAGTCTGCGTCACTCCGCTCTCAAAGGCGATCACCTGCTGGGTACGCAATGCGATGCGTGCGGCATCCTCTGTTGGGAGAGCCAACGCCTCATCGAAGCCGTTCGTATGCAACGATTGAGTGCCTCCCAATACGGCTGCAAGCGCCTGAAGGGTGACACGCACGATGTTGTTCTGGGGCTGCTGGGCCGTCAGCGTAGATCCACCGGTCTGGGTGTGAAAACGAAGCATCTGCGCACGGGGATCGGTGGCACCCAGCTCACGGGTCAGGTGCGCCCACATACGGCGCGCAGCCCGGAATTTGGCCACTTCCTCGAACAGGTTGTTGTGCGCATTGAAGAAGAAGGAAATGCGCTTGGCGAAAACATTGATGTCAAGTCCTTTGTCGAGCGCGGCCTTGAGATAGGCTTTACCGTCGGCCAGGGTGAAGGCCAACTCCTGCACCGCGTCCGCACCGGCCTCACGGATATGGTACCCCGAAACAGAGATGGTGTTCCATTTGGGCAACTCGCGCGAGCAATATTCGAAAATGTCGGTGATGATCCGCATGCTCGGCTTAGGAGGATAGATGTATGTTCCCCTGGCCGCATATTCCTTCAGGATATCGTTTTGGATGGTTCCGGAAATATTGCGCAGATCAGCTCCTTGTTTTTTGGCCAATGCCATGTACATGCACAACAAGGTGGATGCCGTGGCATTGATGGTCATGGAGGTGGTGATCTTCTCTAAGCTGATACCATCGAATAGGATCTCCATGTCGGCCAGCGAATCGATCGCCACACCGGCCTTGCCCACTTCCCCTTCCGATAACGCATGATCGGAATCGTAACCGATCTGGGTAGGCAGATCGAAGGCTACCGACAGTCCGGTAGTGCCCTGCTTCAACAGGTAATGGTATCGCGCATTGCTGTCCTCAGCAGTGGAGAAACCGGCGTACTGCCGCATGGTCCACAGTTTACCGCGGTACATGTCGGGTTGAACACCACGGGTGAAAGGGAATTCGCCCGGAAGTCCTCCGGCAGGTATGGGGTCGGAATACAACTTGCCGATTTCGATCCCTGCGTCAGTTTCGAAACGGCGATCTTCCGGTTTGTGATCGGCCATGATTGGATTTTTTAAAACAACTGCGCCACTTCGTTTTTAAGGATGGCCAGCGCCTTTTGGGTTGGGAAATCTTCGAGCTTCAGCAGATTGTCGAACAGCCTTTTACTGAGTTCATGGGCGGGAGCGTTCGGCGGGATGTCGGCAGCGGCTACGTTGATCTGGCGGATCAATTCCTCTTTTGAGTTGCGGATGATGGTCCACAAAGGCAATGAGATATAAATCTGCTGCACAAGATTGTGCTCGAATTCGCTACGGATCATTTCGATCAGACGGATCTGGAACTGCTCAACCGTAAGCCCATGCTCGTACTGGCTGATCAGGATCATGTTGGGGGAAATGCGCTCCAGGTAAAGTGTCAGTCTCTCGTAGGCCTGAAGACGCAATGGCATCATTTCTTTCTGCCGGGAGGCATTCAGCTCAAGCATTTTCAAAGCGGATTCACGCTGCAGGAACCTCTTCACGAGGAACCATGCGGTGAAAAAAACGAGCAAAGAGGGCGCCAGGTACACCAAGAAATCGAGAAGGCCTTGCGGAGTCTGCATAAGTGGAATTTGCCCCCAAATATCGGAAAAGGGAGGGCATCAACCTTCCGGTCAGTGCAACGCAAAAAGGTTTCAGGTTGATTTGGTTAGCTTTGCCCTCCCAATACAGAAGCAACGTGAAGAACCACCTATCCCAGCGCGTCAACCAGCTCCAGGAATCGGCCACCATTGCCATGGCCCGTCTCAGCCGTGAATTGCAGGAGCAGGGTCACGACATCATCAGCCTCAGTCTTGGAGAGCCCGATTTCATCACGCCCGAGGACATCCGCAATGCCGGCAAGAAGGCCATGGACGACGGATTCACCCACTACCCTCCCATCTCCGGATTCGCCGACCTCCGCAAGGCCATCAGCGACAAGCTGCGCAAAGAAAACGGATTGAACTACGCACCCGACCAAATCGTCGTATCCACGGGAGCCAAGCAGAGTATCGCAAACGTTGTTTTCAGTGTGATCGATCCGGGCGACGAAGTGATCATCCCCGCACCATTCTGGGTGAGCTATGCACAGATCATCGAGCTGGCCGGGGGAATTCCCGTTTACCTTTCCACTACAATTGACACTGATTTCAAGGTCAGCCCAAGCCAGATCGCAGAGGTCATTACACCGAAAACACGGCTTTTCATCTTCAGTTCCCCCTGCAATCCCACGGGCACCATGTACACCCGTGATGAACTGAAGGCTTTTGCGGATGTGTTGCAACCCCACCCGGGCATCTGGATCATGTCGGACGAGATCTACGAGCACATCCACTTTGAAATGAAGCACGAGAGCATCTCCCAGTTCGATGGGATACACGACCGGGTGATCATCGTGAACGGGGTATCGAAAGGATACGCGATGACGGGATGGAGGATCGGTTACATTGCAGCTTGCAAAACCATCGCCCAGGCCTGCGACAAGATGCAGGGGCAATTCACCAGTGGAGCAAACACCATCGCCCAGAAGGCGGCATTGAAGGCGATATCCACCGATTACAACGCGTACGAATATATGCGTGAGTCGTTCCTGCGCCGCAGGGATCTGGTCCTTTCGCTAATGGGTGAAATTCCCGGCTGGAAATTCAACAAGCCCATGGGAGCGTTTTATGTATTTCCGGATGTGCGCTACTTCTTCGGAAAAAGTGATGGAGAAACGGTCATCCAATCGGCTACCGATCTCTGCATGTACCTGCTGAAAGATGCCAAAGTATCGCTGGTGACGGGCGAGGCTTTCGGGGACAACAATTGCGTCAGGCTCTCCTTCGCCACTTCCGACGAAATTTTGCGGGAAGCCATGCGCAGGATCAAGATCAGCCT
>JBJOER010000266.1:0-3481 GCA_046049215.1 Bacteroidota bacterium
CCTGCCTGCATGACTACACGTCCATTCACATCCTGGATGATCACCTCATACGCTTCCGGTAATTGGTCTGTATTGATGAATACGATCTCATGAACAGGATTAGGATACACCTCGAATTCAAAACCGGCTTTATGATCCGATCCGGTGGATAGCCTTGCACCAGGAGTAGCCTGAATCTGCACCGTATAATCCTCCACTTCTCCGCTGGCGAAAACCTCACACGAAGTAGGATTTGAGTTGTACTTCATGGACACGCGCATTCGTGTACTTCCGACAACTGCAGTTGTGGGCACTGTAAATGTTCCCAATACGGAAGTGGCCGTGGTCTTATTGCGGCTGAATACCTGCTCACCGGCATCTGCGAAATCTCCATCGCTGTTATAATCGATCCAAACGCGATAGGCTTCGCTGCGGGCAGTTGAAGTCCAACCCGGATTGATGGTAATGGTCTGGCTGGTTCCTCTGACCATGATCGTACTCAAGGCGGTGAAATTGCCGTAGCCGTTGTTGTTACCCGAGGTGTTGTCAATCGTTCCAACGCGTACCCGACTGATGAATTCGCGGCTGGTGCTGGTCCCATTGGATGTACAGTAGGTGACTACGAATGGAAGAGTGGTGACATCCACCTGGTTACTTGCAAGAGAAGTGTTGCCCGCTGCATCGTTGGCAGTCACATAGAAGGAATACAGCGTGTTTGGAGTGAGGCCGGTGACATTCAGCGTGGTCGATGTGACCGTAGACAGCAACGTTCCATTCCTGTAAACCTTGTATCCGGTCGTCAATACATTGTCAACCGATGGATTCCAAGTCAATGTCAGGCTGTTGTGCGTGATGGCGGAGGCGGCAAGCTGCGTGGGTGCTGTGGGGGCATCGACATCGACGATGGGTTCCAGGATGTTGAGGGTGTAATCTTCCACCTCTCCTGCAAATCCGGTCTCACAAGCCGTGGGAATGGCATTGTTCTTCATGGAAACGCGCATCCTGACATTTCCGGTGAATGCAGTCAGCGGAATTGTAATGGTTCCGGAAATAGGCGTGAGCGTAGTGGCGGAACGGGTAAACACCTGCTCGCCGGCATCGGTGAAACTGCCGTTGTTGTTGTAGTCGATCCATACGCTGTAGCCTTCGCTTCGCGCTGTGGATACCCATCCCGGTTGGATGGTTATCGGATACGCCTGGGCTTTATAGGCATCGATGCTAGTGGACGTAAAATTACCATATCCGCTGTTGTTGCCTGATACGTTCCCCGACTGACCGAGCTGAATGGATTGGATCCAATCCTGTGTACTGATTCCGGAAGAGTTGCAATAGGTAATGACAAATTCAGGCGTAGTGAATTGGACAGTAGTTGTCCATGCAGAAGTGCTTGCATCAGGACAAACACTCTGTACCTGAAATTCATATGTACTTAGTTGTGACAGTCCGGTAAGGTTAAGTGTCGTGGCGGAAGTGGTTCCTGAAGTCCAGATGCTATCACCGACCAACCGGTAGCGATAAGTATAAGTCGCCAATTGAACAGACGACCAGCTCAGTGTCGCGCTGTTATAAAGCACGGTGCCGACATTGACCGGATCGGGAACGGTCGCAGCGCATACGGCAGGAACAATTCCGGTGATGATAAGGCTGAAACGCTGACTTCCGGAGCTGAGAGTTCCCTTGTGCGAAACTGTGATGGTGTAGGTGCCGGAAGCTCCGCTTACTTCGGCCCGCTCGAATGGATCGCGGATATTGTCCCCTAAGGCGTTAGTGCTGACACCTGTTAGCAACCAAGGCAGGTAGGTGGTTCCGTTCTTCGAAATGCGGATATCCAGGTCGTTAACAAGGCGCGGTGTGGTGCTGTTCAGGGCTGTGGTGGCCACACCTGCGGGATCCGTCCAGGAAATAGAGGCCATCAGCTTGTTGATTCCGTCGCTGTTGACAGTAAACGTATAGGTTTGTCCTTGGGATAAAATCAGTTCGCTGACCTGAGCAGTGGTTCCGTTGGCTGAAATGGTACGTGCTGCACGCAATCCGTTCATCAGTCCCCAGCCCCAGATGGCATCAGGACCCACCATACCGACATCATCGGCTGTGTGAAGTACAAGGCCCTTGAGCGTGGCGGCACGCATGTACGCCCCGTTAGTCTGGTAAGCATGTTGCTGGAGCAGGAGCAATGTGCCGGTGGCATTCGGTGAAGCCATCGATGTACCCGACTTGCTACTGTATGAATTGTCCGCACTGATATCCGTGGAATAAAGTGATGCGCCGTTGGCAGCGATATCGGGCTTGATGCGAAGATCATCGGTCGGACCCTGGCTGCTGAAGCTGCTGATGGTGACCGAAGTCAGGTTGCCGTTGACATCGATCGTGGCGTCGTTGGCGCTGGCGATGGCCAGGTTGTTTTTACATGTTGTCCTGTCGGTCAACTTATCGTATTGCGGCTGCACCGGATCCAAGGGGTCGGTATTGTAAGTTGTGGTGCCATTGTTTCCGGCCGACTTCACCATCAGGTAATACGGGGCATTGTACATGAGGTTGTCCCAATCGCGGGCAACCGTCAAGTACGCTCCGAAATAGTAGGATGCCAGGCCGCTTTGCGAGTAGCCGTAGCTGTGATTGGAAAGCAGCATACCGTTGGAGGCCGCAGTTGTGGCCTCTGAGAGATCACTGGTCCAATTGTATCCCCTCACTCTGCCTTGAGGTGCCATGCCTTTAGCGGAGGCGGTGAATCCCGAGGCGACGATGGTTCCCGTCACGTGGCAGCCGTGGCTACTCAATGTCGCAGTCGTAGCATCCATAACAGATACCCTGTCTGTTCCACCTACACCATCGAACTCCTGGTGGGTGAGGCGGGCATGGGCTTCGTCCCATACACAGGCGAACATGTTCTGCCCGTCGAGGTTGAAGCCTGTGGATCCCCCGGTATTGAGGTGATTGACCCTTGTGGAGCGGGCTGCCGCTGCGTTATCGGTTCGGAAATAGATCAGGGTGCCATCGGCCTCCTTCTTCATAAGCTCGGCCTTGCCTCCGTCTTTCAGGGTAACCTTCACCGGAATTTTTTTCAGACGCGCATATGCCCAGGCCGCTTCCTTGTCTGCTTGCTCGCGCTCCCCGATCTCCGCCGCCATTTTGGCCAAAAGACCTTTGTCGTACTCAGCAGTGTATACACTGATTTGTTCGGGAGTTTGAGCTTGCAGTCCAACGCTGAAAAACAGCGCAATAAAAGCCATTAGAAGTTTCTGTGTTGAGTTTGGATTTCGCTTATCCATGGTTTAATGGTTGATTGTCAATGTTTTGTATTTTATTCCTCTACATACCCATCTACGATGCAATTTATTGAATTCAAAACCGGATTACAAGGCGAATCGGGTAAAGGCAAAACTAATCTGGGTGTTTACACTTCGGGTATGACAAAGGTTAGCTCGGTTAATGATATGCTTATGTCAATGGTTTTAGGATGGCTCAACAGCAAAGTTCAAGGATGAAATTCCTATAGGATCTT
>JBJOER010000267.1:0-8332 GCA_046049215.1 Bacteroidota bacterium
GGTGCTCTGGTCGGTGAAATCGACGCTGCGTCCCAGGCATCCGGACGAACTTGTGAAATCCGCAGCCGGTGGTAGTATGGCCACTACTGTACTGTCGATGAAAGTGGCAGTTGACCCATCGGCATATCGTTCCGTCAGTTCAATATATTGCGCACCGCTGGTTCCTGATGAATATTGTAAAGTGGATGGTGACTGACTAGAACTGAAGAATGGTGAGGCATTCGGATTTCCGGCGGGGAAGGTCAGTCGTCTCAAAGCAAAAAGCAGAGTGTTCGAAATTATTCCGTGCCATTCGGAATTCAGTTTTGTGAACTGTAAGTTCTTTGGACCACTGAATGCACCTCCGAAATCGCTATCGTAGTCGTATTGAAGGCTTGATCCGGGCCCGTCTGCAAAGGTGTAATGGAACAACCTGTTGTTTTCGGTTACGGTGAATAAATGCCATTGGTTTCCTTCCCGGATGACGCTGATTCCGTTGGGGTCCGTCATATTGACCAATGGCGTGACTGTTGGGGTGTTTGCAAGACTTGTACCGAAATCGATTCTGTCGATCCGGTCGGATGCAAGAGAAGAAACAAAGCCGGTATAGTTTCCGCTTTGGCAATCGTATACAATTTCAATTCCTGCATTGTTAAAATTACCGGTTTGAATATTCGGCAATAATGGAGTAGGGGAGTTCAAATAACTGCCATTGAAGGTGAACCTGCTTATTTCGGTAAGTTGATTTGTTACAAAAAGGTAATCATTAACGATCTTGATTGAAAAAGGACCTGCAAGGTTAGTGCTTCCAAGGTCAGTGATGAGCGGATTCGTTTGCTTGATGGAATCGAACTCCAGGCGCACAATTTTGCCGCTCGTGAAAAGGGATAAGAATCCGATCCATTTGTTGTTCTCCTTTACCATTTCTATACAATACGCGAATCCGGAAAAGATCGGGTCTGCAGCGAGATTGACTATGGTAGGTGTGTTGGCGGGTGAGTTTCCGAAATCGTACCGGGTGATGTAGTTCGTGCCACTGTTTGGAACGAACCCGAAGAATTCCCCGCCCTCTTCAATCAGCTTGATTTGCGCAGGATAATTTAAGGATCCACCACCTGAGATGCTGCTGATAGTGGGAGTTAGGTTCAGGTCGCCCAGGCTGAAATCCCAAGACCATGAGGACGAAATACTGCTGCCGTTGTTGATCGTCACAGGCAGTCCGGGGCAGACACTGTCGGGCAATGAAAATGGAAGATTGGGGCATTGAGAAAAAAGACCGGATGAGCTGGCGAGTAAGAGAAATACTAAAACACGGAGGTGCTTCATTATCATTATTTTCGCTTTTTACGAAATTAAGGATAATGGGTTCAATTGGTGATTTTGAATTGCTCGTAGCATCTACCAATCCCGGCAAGATAAAAGAAATTCGTTGCTTGCTGGATAATTGGGTTGACTTAAAGGACTTGAATACCGTTGCTGGACCTATTGAACTTCCAGAAACATCGGGTTCGATACACGGCAACGCCGCCCAAAAAGCCATGGCCTGCTGGCAATTAACGGGAATAAACTGTTTGGCGGATGATAGTGGATTGGAAGTCAATGCATTAGGTGGTAGACCCGGCGTTGATTCTGCTTTTTTCGCAGGACATCCACAAAATGACGATAGAAACATTGTTTACTTGTTGGACCAGATGGAAGGGGTCGTAGACAGGTCGGCCTCCTTCGTTACCGTGATGGCATTGGTGATTGACGGGGAGCTTTTTCTGTTCGAGGGAAGAATAAATGGTACAATTACGAACCGCTGTCAGGGCACAGGCGGTTTCGGTTACGATCCGGTGTTCGTGCCGGAAGGGGGGGGTAGGACTTTTGCGGAGATGTCAATTGAAGAAAAAAATAAAATTTCGCACCGTGCAAAGGCTTTGGCCCAAGTGAAGTCATTTTTGGAGACGATGCATCATGGTGGAGCTGCCGACTAACAGAAGCGTATTGATATCTGGACCAAGTGACGTTTTTAGAGGGTGGTGAAATGCCTAACTTTGCTCTAAATGGAAAAAATCCGGGTAGGGGTGGTTTTCGGTGGTGGCTCCCGAGAGAGGGAGGTTTCGTTTGCCGGTGGTAGAACGGTTTACGATAACCTCAACAAGTCATTTTTTGAAGCTATTCCCATTTTCGTTGATAGCTTCGGCAACCTTGTGTTGTTGAGTTGGGAATGCGTCTATAAGGGTAGTATTCGTGATTTCTACCCTCCTTTTGATGCTCTTCCATCAAGTCCTCACCAGTTTCAGGTTTATGCTGAGAGCCTGGGGAACCTTGATCGTCAGGAACAACAGAAGTTGATGAACAAGGTAGGCTCCAGAATAGAACCTACCGCTTTGGCCGGATTGATCGATTTCGCCTTCCTGTGTTTGCATGGTACCGACGGTGAGGATGGTCGAATTCAAGGTTTACTGGAGTATTTGCGAATTCCCTATTCCGGTTCCGGTATATTGTCTTCTGCTATCGGTATGAATAAGGCCGTTCAGAGGCAATTCATGCGCTCCGCCGGATTTACTGTTCCGGACTCACTCGAGTTTTCCCGGGAAGATTGGTTGGCAGGGGACCCAAAAGGTGTTTTTAAGGATGTTCTCGAACGGATCGGCTTGCCTTTGGTGGTGAAGTCTGCCAATCAAGGGTCTTCCATCGGTGTGTCGGTAGTTGTTGAGTCGGATCCGATTCAAATGGCCGAAGCTTTTGACAGAGCTCTGTTTATTCGTAGAGTTTCCAGGACTACTTGGGACAATATGGACTTTGAGTCAAAGGTCCAGTGGGTGCGAGAGACTTGCGATATCCGGGAAGGGATTGGTTTGCCCCTCAAAATCGGTAGTCGTACTTTCTACCATCCGGAAGAATTGTTGTCGGTGATGTTGGACCTATTTTCGGATGAGACCAATGAGCTGATTCTTTTTGCGAAGGAAAGTGAAAGCACCGTTCTTGTAGAGGCCTTTATCCGTGGAAGGGAGTTCTCTTGCATAGTCGTTGAAGATCTGGACGGAGTGCCGGTTGCTTTGCCTCCCACGGAAATCAAAAAAGGGCGGGAGCTCTTCGACTACAGGTCAAAGTATCTGCCGGGACTTTCTCGAAAAATAACGCCGATAGATCTTCCCGAAAAGGAGATCGAGTCCATTCGGTCGGATTGTGAAAGGTTGTTCAAAGAACTTCGTTTCAACGTGTATGCTCGTATCGATGGATTTTACACTGATGATGGCAAAATCATCCTGAACGATCCGAACACCACATCGGGTATGATGCCCAGTTCTTTTTTCTTCCATCAGGCTGCAGAAATCGGATTGAATCCTTCTCAATTCATCACCTACATCATTCATGCCTCTTTGCGTAACAGGATCCGCGATTTCAGACAGGATACCGGTCTAAGTCAAATCCTGAAGAGGTTGGAGCAATTCATTGACGCCTCACATAAATCGGACTCGAAGCGCTTGCCTGTAGGTGTTATTCTTGGTGGTTATTCCTCCGAACGCCACATTTCAGTGGAGAGTGGACGGAATGTATTTGAGAAGTTGTCTTCGTCAGATAAATACGAGCCGATACCGATTTTTTTAACCGGTGGTTCAAGTGATTTGAGGCTTTATAGCCTTCCAATCAACATTCTTTTGAAAGACAATGCAGACGATATCAAGGAAAAAATCGAGCATTTTACCGTGCATCCGATCATAACCCGCATTATCCAAAGATGCCACGAACTGACCCTCCGCTTCGGCTCTACGCGAAACGTTGAATCACCGCGTTTACTGAGTTTTGATGAGTTGAAGAGCATTTGTGGTGTTGTTTTCATCGCTCTACATGGTCGTCCGGGAGAAGACGGGTATCTTCAAAAACAGTTGGATAAGGTCGGTATTTCATACAATGGCTCCGGTCCGGATTCGTCACAGATTACGATTGACAAGTACACGACGAATGAATTGTTAGCGAAGAATGGGTTGCTTGTCGCCAGGCACAAGCTCGTGACCGAGTTGGAGTGGCTTAGTAATCCGAGCCACTTCATGGATTCCATACTGCAAGAGTTCTCTTTCCCCTTCATTGCAAAGCCTGTAGATGATGGATGCAGTTCTGCCGTCAAAATCATTCGCTCTAATGAGCAGTTAGATGCTTATATACGATTGACCTTCCGCAGTGCTGCGGAGATGGATGCCCGCTTGTGTGATGTTTTACGAATCAAGCCCAAAGAAGAGTTTCCGATGAAGGCGAATATCCTCATCGAAGAACTCATTGGTGCCAATGATGCGCCTCGTTTTATTGAAATCACAGGAGGAATGCTGACCAGTTTGAATGAGACGGGACAACGTACTTATGAAGTGTTTGAAGCGTCAGAGGCCTTGACCGAGGGAGATGTGTTGAGCCTGGAGGAGAAGTTTTTAGCCGGACAGGGTCAGAATATAACGCCGGCCCGTTATGCTGCCAACCCCGATGACAACAAGATTGTATCAGCGTATGTCAAGCAGCAATTCGAAAAGGCAGCCCGTATACTAGACATAGACGGGTATGCGCGAATTGATGCCTTTGTCCGAGTTTTTGGTCCCAAGAAAGTGGAAGTTGTTTTCATCGAGGTGAATTCCTTGCCGGGAATGACTCCTGCCACTTGCATCTTCCATCAAGCGGCCATCGCTCACTATAAGCCATACGATTTCATCGATAAGATCCTTGATTTCGGTATGAAAAGGAGATCCATTCAAAAGGCCTGATCGTTTTCAAATATGTCCAACCTGGTATTGTTCCTTAGGTCTCGTGCATTCCTGATTCAACTGTTGCTTAGTTCGCTCGTTGCTTTTCTGGTGCTGGTAGCTATCTACTTTTGGTTGGACAGATTCACCAAGCATGGTGAAACAGTGGTTGTTCCGGAGTTGCGGAACATCCCGTTTTTACGAATTGAAAATCTACTCGAGGGGACTCAATTCAATTATGAAATCGCCGACTCTTCAGTCTTTTTAATTGATAAGCCTCCCGGAACCATCATTGACCAGGATCCGGCTCCCGGTCAGTTGGTCAAGGAAGGTCGAACGATTTATGTGACAGTCACCCGGAAAATTCCACCCCAAGTTAAAATCCCACACCTGACCGATGTTTCAAAGAGGCAGGCGGAGGCCATTTTAATGTCTTATGGATTGCGATCCGGAGATGTGATCTATGAGGCTGATGTAGCCAAGGATGTTGTGCTCGGTCTTCGGTTCAAAGGCCGTGAGCTCGGTTTGGGCGATGAGGTTCCTAAAGGGTCTTCCATTGATTTGGTGCTCGGTGATGGCAAAGGCAATACCGAAACCGGTATTCCCGTTTTAATCGGATTAACACTTGATGAGGCCCGCTTCGTGTTGGAGGCCTCAGGTTTGATTGCAGGTGAAGTTGAGTTTGATGAATCTGTAAGGGATACCACACTCGCCCGTGTGTTCAGGCAGGAGCCTATGCCGGGTGATTCAGTCGTACTTTTGCAGGGAGAGACAGTCGGGCTTTTTCTTACCCAGATCAAGGATAAAATCAAAAAGTAATTCTATAAATATGAATTCGCTTCGCCAAAAATTACTGTTCCTATTAATCGTATGGTGCGGTTCTCTTTTTGCTCAGCAAGAAGTCATTTTTCCACTCAGAACAAATTCGGCGCTGAAATCCGAGTCAAATGCTCAGAATGCTTCTGGGGCTGGTCGAGCGTCTGCTTTGAATCCTCTTGACCTTCCTTTTTTGGACGACTTTGCTCCGATTGGCCTTTACCCCGACCCTGGCAGATGGGAGGGGAGAAGTGCATACATCAATAGCCATTTCGCACGAAACATGTTGACAGTCGGTGTGGCTACGTTTGATGGAATGGATGAATTTGGAAATCCATACGATAATTCTTTCTCCACGGCGCAGGGCAGTTGCGATACGTTGTTGTCCTATCCAATCGATATGACTCCGGGAGGAACTGTATTGGACAGCAACAGCAACGTGATATTGACTTTTTTTTACCAGAAGAAAGGCTATGGAGATGCACCCGACTTGGGCGACTCACTTGTTTTGGAGTTTTTCAAGCCGGACACCAACGGTGGTGCATGGAGACGGCAATGGTGGGTGAGAGGGCCGGTTTCCCTCGGTCAGGATACGTCGTTCACACAAGTGGTTATTCGTTTTAATACAGGAGCCTATCAGGACTATCTTCAAGACGGATTCCGTTTTCGATTCAGAAATCATGGAGCGAGAACGGGGAGCCTGGATCATTGGCATCTGGATCACGTGAAACTTTATCAGGCTGCGAATCCCAATGATACCATATTGTCCGATGTTGCAATGACCTTGCCTTGTTCCAGCCTGCTCACCGGATTTACCTCCGTACCATGGAACCATTTCAGCTCATTATCCACAACGGCACAGGAAAACCTGGTGATCGATTCCGTTTCTATGAAATACCGTGTCAACGGGCTTTTCTCTGCGGATGTCGGTTTTAATAATCGAATTTACGATTGGCAAGGGAACCAAGTGGGTGCTTTCGGCGCTACCAATGGCAACATTTTTCTTGGGCGCCCAAACAACCTTTTCTTGAATTACAATGCTCCCGTTTCAGGGTCTGTTTTTTCAGGTACTGCTCCCTTTCCCACGGACAGCAACTACTTCGTTATCAAAAATTTCTTTTCCAATGGGAATTCTTTTCCGGGGTTGAAGGCGAATGATACGGTTACGTTTGTTCAACCTTTCTTCAATTACTACAGCTATGATGACGGTAGCGCCGAGGGAGGCTACGACATCATCGGTACCAATACGGGAAAGTTGGCGATGCAGTTTGACCTGATGAAGCCTGATACCCTGCGTGCCGTTCGGTTTTACTTCTCACAATATGGCGATTCGGTGACTAATTACTTGTTTACATTGAAGATCTGGTCGAGTATCAACCCTGAATCTGTGTTGTATCAGGAGACGAACAAGCGCGCCACCTACGTGGACAGTATTAATGGTTTTTCAACCTATGTGCTTGCACAGTCATTGCCAGTCTCAGGCACGGTTTACATTGGCTTCCAGCAGCAGCAGAATTTCCCGAATGGAATCCATCTTGGATTTGACAAGAACACTGCTTCAAACAGCAAAATGTTTTTCAATGCTGGTTCGGGATGGGCGAACACGACCGTGGCTCCCGGTTCCTTTATGATTCGCCCAGTGTTTGGGAATTCCGATTTGTTTGTCGGTGTATCAGAGGCTTCAAGGGGTAATGGAGTTACTGTATATCCCAATCCAATTCGTTCAAACTTGACCATTCGAGTCGCAGAAGGCATAGAGTTCAACACAGCCCGAATATTCTCAATCGATGGTCGACAAGTGATGTCCGGGACATTTCAGCCTGTGATGGATGTTTCCGGTTTGGATGACGGCGTTTACCTGCTGTTGCTTCAAACCAAGGATGGTAAATCATCGACAGTACGGATCGTTGTTCAGGATTAATTTATGGAAAACCAGTCGCCCGAGGATGGGTTTTTCGATCCACTAAGTGAAAATGCCGATCAGGAACAGGATGAGCTTTTTGAGCATCATCGAATAACCGTCGACAAATACCAGTCGCTTCTCAGGATTGATAAGTTCCTGATGAATAGGTTGCAAAATGTATCCAGGAATAGGATACAACAGGCACTGGAGGTAGCTGCTGTCTTGGTGAACGCCAGGGCAGTCAAGTCGAGCTATAAAGTCAAGCCCGGCGATATCATAACTGTTGTTCTTGCTCATCCTCCTCGTGAGATTGAGCTTTATCCCGATCCCATCCCGCTTGATGTCCTCTACGAAGACGAGGAATTGTTTGTCATCAACAAACAGGCCGGATTGGTGGTTCATCCAGCTTACGGGCACTACAGGGGTACACTCGTGAATGGTCTGGTACATCGAATGTATCCCCAACTCGATGGAAGGCCCATCGAGTCGGATTCGGTTCGTCCGGGCCTGGTCCACCGGATTGACAAGGATACAACTGGGATTATTGTCGTTGCGAAGTCCGAGCATGCATTGACACATCTGGCAAAGCAATTCTATGACAGAAGCATACAACGACTTTATCTTGCTCTGGTCTGGGGAGATTTTGAAGAAGAGGAAGGCATCGTGGATGTTCACATCGGCCGTAGTCCGGCGGATAGGAAGGTTATTGTGGCATTTCCGGACGCATCCCAAGGCAAACATGCCGTGACCCACTACAAGGTGTTGGAGAGGATGGGTTACGTTTCGCTGATACAGTGCAAATTAGAAACGGGTCGCACTCACCAGATCCGTGCCCACATGAAGCACATTGGTCATCCTCTTTTTAGTGATGAGACTTACGGGGGGCGAAGAATTGTGAAGGGAACCGTTTTTTCGAAAT
>JBJOER010000268.1:0-6437 GCA_046049215.1 Bacteroidota bacterium
AGGGGATTTGATGCTGCATAGGCCGGATCGGTTGACATCAGATACCGATGACGGCCCATGCTCGCACATCGGTGGGATTGAGCCTGTACCTGAAGTGATAAAAAGGTTAGGGCTGAAAAAATGAAAAAAGTGAATCCGGGAAAAGAAGAACAGACGACATACCCAGCATGAAGGGAGCGTCTTCTGTAAACGGATTTCATTGGAGGATGTGAAAACGGGGTGATCAAAATTCCCTTGTCGATTTATTAATGAATGACCTGCAAGGATCCGGTAAAGCGTCCTTTTTCACTTCTCCATTCCACGAAACAGTAGCCGGTCTCGAAATGCTGAAGATCGAGGGTGATCGATGTTTGGGCATTCAATACTGTCTCTCTTGAGAGTAAAGCGCCTCTCACATCATAAACACTCAACACTCCTTCTCCCAAGCCGCTTGTACCGGGAAGTTCGATCCTGACCATATCGCCGGCGGGATTGGGGTACATCAATAACCTACCGGGCCCTTCAGATTCGATCATTCCGGCTACAGGAGGTGTACAAGCCGGAGAATTCCGCTGGGCGATGCGCATCGGCGAGGCCTGCAACGCGGTTTGCATGCGGGTTTTCTGGTTGGCCGTGTACATTTTCAACGAGAGGTCGTTGCAGTAATCCATGTAGTTCATGAACATGTCTCCGTTCGGAGCATTTCCTGTACAACTGCTCAGGCTTGGAAAAATCGGATTACCGAAGTTGGCGGTATTCTGAGGAGGGGTGTCGCTGCAATAGTCGTTGCCGCAAGTAGCATCACCCCAGATGTGGCGAAGACCAAGCCAATGACCGATCTCGTGGGTGGCTGTGCGGCCTTTGTTGTAGGAAGGGTCCAGGTTGCCGGTGCGGCCAACGCAGCGGTACCACAAGACAACACCGTCAGTAGTAGCAGTACCGACACCTCCTGTAAGCCCGGGCAAACCGCTTGAGGGTGGAAACGTCGCGTAGCCCAGCAATTGCGAAGCACCGGTGCTGAAATCGGGCAGAACCCAGATGTTCAGGTACTGGTTCGTGTTCCAGATCGTTCTGGGTTTTATGGCTGTGTCGATGTATGTCTTTTGATACGGAGGTGCCGTAAAATTGAGGCTTGTCCGGTTGATGCGTTCAATGCCTGTTGAAGGCAAACCGAATGGATCACGCTGGGCGAGACAGAACTCGATCTCTGAGTCAGCGGAAACACCCTGGAAGACCGAAGGAACCGTGGCCCAATCAGCGTTCAGTTTGCGAAAATCCTCGTTCAATACGGTGATTTGCGACTGGATCTGTGCATCGCTGATGTTGTATCCGGCACCAACGCCGGTACCGGTGTGGATCACGTGAAAAACCACAGGGATGGTATACACCACAGACCCGGTACGGTTATTAGCGGCCTGTTCATTGTGTTGCCTGATGAGCGGTTGTAGCCAGGCTTCATACTCTTCACCAGGATGCTCGGTTCCGCATGTCCTTTGAGGACTGCCGGAATGGAGGTTTGAAGACTGAGCATTAACGCCCAGATTGCATAATAATCCGGCACCGATCACAAAGAGTGCCTTGACGCTTGATTTGATGGTCATAAGGTAATGGGTAGCAGTGTTGTCAGGAAGTAAAGTTAAGGAATTTCAGGGGCGATGGGGATTTGTTGATTTGCTGACCGGGTAGTGTATTGGATACCAACGGTTGGGAATCATGTTAACATTGGAGAAGTCATATCCGGAATTTAAGAATAGCGAGTCGGTGGATCAGCAGCGGACTCAGCAAGGTGATTTGATGACAAGGTGAATGGTCAATTGCGGTGAGAGCAGAGCGAACCATTCACCTCACTCCCCGAACCCCATCAGCAGGTAGGGCGGTTCGGCGTGCAGGATCTTTTTACCGGACCACAATGCCGGATCGACTCCGGTGGTATCCATTAACCGATATTGGATGGTGACTGGGCTTTTGACCAGGCTATCGGGCAAGGCGCGGTAACGCTGAACAGCCTGTTGCAGGATATTTCCAGTCAGGCTGGAATCGGCTTCCACATCGTAGACATTACAGAATAGCCGATACCAATTCAGCATGAATGCCGGGGTATGGATGATGGCTTTGTACCCCACGGGCATGCTCCGCCGGGCCTCGCACAGGAACGAAGGATCATCAGGGGGAACCAATACCACGGCTTCAGTTGGGGTGGAATCGTTGATCCATACATGCATTTTCTCCAGGGGCTGGGGCTGGTACCTTCCAACCTCGTACCGACGCGCCATGCGTTCGAAGGGGATGGGAATGAACTGGGTGATGAAAAGGAGAACCAGGATAGTGAAGCTCAAGGATGCTTTGGTCAACCAGTTCGGCGGCGAAAAAGACTTGAACCTATCGGCCAGCCATACCGAAATCACCACCCCACCCACGATACCCGGCCAAACCGTGGATTTGAACCATTGCGTCTTGCCCACTGCTACTGAATCAAAAATTCCGAAACCGACCACGTACACGAAGATTCCTGAAAGTACCGCCAGCATCATCACCCTGAACAGGCTTTTCAATGCATCGTTCTTTATTCCTGAAGAGAGGTACCACAAGACTGCCCACCAGGCGGTGGTGAGCACATAATCGGTCAACGGAAATGCAGCCGGCACATAATGATGAGCGTTGCGAATGTAAAACAGGATACGGGTAAACTCGGTCCGCAACGATGGATCCATCGGTTCAGACTGCTGAAGGACGATCGGAACAAGCATCGGGGCAGCGGACAGCAGATACACTGCCCACTGAGCTAACATCCCTTTCAGCCTTCCCTCAGTTGAAGATGAAAAGAAATTTCTCGCCAGTAGTAAAACGACAAGCTGCAGACCGATCAGCACCTGAAACAGTGAACCTATGCCACAAAGTCCGGCGGATAATAGCGGATGGCCTTTTTCATTGGCAAGGAGCCCCTGACAGCAAAACGCCATGGCGATGGCTGTACAGGTCAGTTGAACGTCAGTCCAGTCGTTTCCACCAACGGTGATTCCACCGAAAAAAAGTAAGGCCCAGGGTGCCAGAATCGGTGCAATTCCATTGCCATACAACCGGGCCAGTCCCGACAATGCTGAAGTGATGGCCACCAGGGTGGACAGATAAAGTATGAAGACCGTTCCTGGAAGCGGAAAGAACTTGCCCAATGAGGCTAACAGGTGCGCATAGTAAAATCGCACCGTAAATTCCATGGTCTGCTCCGGAACGATATAATCGGAAGGATATAGTGATAAATCAAGCAGGCGGTACACAAAAGGCAGATGCTCCTCCTGGTCACCACCGTTGAATTGATATCCCTTGTAGGCCACAAAAGCCACTGCGGCAGCTAATGCCACCGAGAACCGTTCCCATTTTCCTTTATTTTCCATCACACATTTGTAAAAATAAACCGATTCCCCACGCCAGGCCGTATGAACAATCAGGCCGGCCTCTGCGTTCCTTACATTTGAGATCAGAGACCATCGCTATGCAAACCACTCGCATCCTTTTGGCCGAGGACGAACAAAGCCTTTCCGATACCATCAAATTGAATCTTGAACTGGAGGGCTACAAGGTACAGGTCGCCCCCGACGGTAAGAAAGCCCTCAAAACCTTCCGGGGCGAGCGCTTCGACCTGGTGATCCTTGATGTGATGTTGCCTGAAATGGACGGGTTCACGGTCTGCGAAGCCATCCGGCTGGAAAACACACGGGTGCCGGTTTTGTTCCTGACCGCCAAGCATGCATCCTCTGACCGCGTCACCGGGCTTAAGATCGGAGCAGACGATTACCTGACCAAGCCGTTCAACCTCGAAGAATTGCTGCTTCGGGTCCAGAATCTCCTGAAGCGAAGCCAGACCGCAGAGCAGGCTCCTGTTTCAATTGGCAGCTCCTACACCTTCGATGGGTTCACCGTTCAATTTCAGGAAATGAGCGTGACCACACCCGACGGTTCGAAAATACCGCTCACTAAAAAGGAAAATACACTGCTCAAATTGCTCATCGACCGACGCAACGAAGTGGTTTCCCGCGAGCATATTTTACAAACGGTGTGGGGATACGACATATTCCCCTCCACCCGAACCATCGACAACTTCATCGTCAACTTCCGGAAGTACTTCGAAAAGGATCCCTCCCATCCTACCAGGTTCCTATCGGTTCGTGGTGTCGGTTATAAGTTCACTGGCGATTGAAGTTGATATTTTCGCCAAAAAACCTTTGACGAAAAATCTGAATCTGCTTATATTGCACCCACGAAAATGCTAAGTGCATCCCCTCACTAAAATCCAGAAAAAACGTTAAGAACCATGCGCATTCAGTTTACCCTACTTAACCTATTCCTGCTTGTATTCTTAGGCCTCACCGCCTCTGCCCAAAACAACCACCGCAACTGCGGAACCATGCAGCATCTGCATGAGATGGAAGCCCAGGACCCTGGTGTCGTCCAGCGTATGCAACGCATCCAACGCGAGACCGAGCAATGGATCAGCCAGAATCCGGCCGCTTCCCAGCGTGCAGGAGTGGTCATCACCATCCCTGTGGTGTTCAACATCGTGTACAACACCACGGCCGAAAACGTATCGGATGCGCAGATCCTTTCACAGCTTGCCATCCTTAACCAGGATTTCCGTAAGCTGAATTCGGACATCAGCCTGACCCCTTCCGCATTCACCTCACTGACGGCCGATTGCGAAATCGAATTCTGCCTGGCTCAACGTGATCCAAGCGGACTCGCCACCACCGGAATTCGTCGACAGTTCACATCCACCACCTCTTTCTCCACGAATAACGCCATGAAGACAAGTACCAGCGGATTGGCGCCGTGGTCTACCTCCTCTTACCTCAACGTTTGGGTATGTGACCTTGGAAGCGGCTTGTTGGGCTATGCCCAGTTCCCGGGAGGTTCAGCCTCTACTGATGGCGTCGTTATCGATTATCAGGCTTTCGGAAATACAGGTACCGCTCAAGCCCCCTTCAACAAGGGTCGCACTGCCACACACGAAGTCGGCCACTGGCTGGGGCTTCGCCATATCTGGGGAGATGCCACCTGCGGAAATGACCAGATCTCAGACACCCCTCCGCACCAGGCGGCGAATTACGGCTGCCCCTCTTTTCCAAAGCTGAGTAACTGCAGCGGTGCCAATTCAAACGGCGACATGTTCATGAATTACATGGACTATACCGATGACCAGTGCATGTACATGTTCACTCCGGGTCAGAAAGCGGTCATGCTGGGTATTTTGAACGGAAGCAGATCCGCCCTCCTCGCCTCACAAGGCTGTGTACCCCCTTCCGTATCCTGCGGAACACCGGGAGGATTGAGCGCGAGCAATATCACAGATACCACTGCCGTTCTGGGCTGGACCGCAGTTTCGGGGGCTAACTCATACAATGTACGCTATCGTATCGTCGGAAGCACAACCTGGACCAACGGCACCTCCCAATCAACCACACTTCCTGTGAGTGGTCTGACCACAGGTTCTACTTACGAATACCAGGTACAAGCGGCATGCGGCACCACCCTCAGCGCCTACTCTGCATCATCTACGTTTGTTCCAGGCGCAACCGTCAGCTGCGGAACTCCCGGCGGAATCGGTTCGTCGGCCATCACCTCTTCATCCGCAACGATCAGCTGGCAGGCAGTAAGCGGTGCCACATCCTACCGCGTTTCCTACAGAGTGAACGGCAGCACAGCTGCTTTCACGGTGGTGACCTCTTCCAACCTTTCCACAAGCCTTTCAGGACTCGCCGCATCCACCACCTACCAGTACAATGTGCAGGCAGTTTGCGGAACGGTCAACGGAACAGCCTCATCTAACCTCACCTTCACGACTTCTGCGGCACCCACCTGCTCAGATCCGTACGAGAGCAATAATTCACGGAATGCGGCCAAAACCGTTGCCGTCAACACCGACTTATTCGCTCGCATCGGCACTTCAACAGACAAGGATTATTTCCGATTCTCGACTGTTACAGGATCAACAAACCTCCGCATAGTCGTTGACCAATTGCCGGCCGATTACGATATCCGACTCTACAATTCATCCGGCTCTCAACTGGCCATCTCTCAACAATCGGGAACGACCTCTGAGGTTATTGTCCGCAACACCACTGCAGCGACCACCTACTTCATCCAGATCTACGGTTATAACAGTGCATTCAACAGCACCCTTTGCTACCGTTTCCGGATCAACAGCAGTGGCACCGCCTTCCGTACCTCTTCCGAGGCTTCACAAGAGGGTGAAACCGAATATGTCTTCAAAGGTGGAATGGAAGAGACCATTCAGCTTTTCCCCAACCCTGCATCCACTCAGCTGCAAGTCAATTTCCAGAATGAATCTCCTGCCTCAACCCTGCGTGCCGAAATCATCGACATGCTTGGTAAATCAGTAAAGAGCGAAATCCAAGCGGTGGAAACCGGTTTCAACCAACTCCGTTTCGACGTGAGTGACCTCA
>JBJOER010000269.1:0-4718 GCA_046049215.1 Bacteroidota bacterium
GATTACATCGACCTCGGGATGTGATTCCAGATAACGGATCTGCTTTTCGATCCGCTCCGGAAGGCTGAAATCGTCTGCATCCATTCGCGCGATGAGCGGTGCTCTTGCAGCGGCTAGCCCGGTGTTGAGGGCGAAGGCAATGCCGGGTCGATCTTCCTGGAGTAACAGTATGCGTTCATCCTGCGATGCAAACTGTTTTGCCAAATCGAGCGTGATCCGATCCGGACAATTGGCGATGAGAATGAGCTCCCAGTTGCGGTAAGTTTGTCCTCGGATACTATCGATCGCCTCCTGAAGCCAGATCCCTTCCCGGTGAAACGGCAGTAAGATACTCACCAATGGAGAAGAGGTCATTTGCATTACCAGTCACCTAGAAAATCATCCATCTGCCTTCGGTCTCGCTTGGTCGGCCTGCCACTGCCGCGTTTCAGTTGAAAAGCCGCAAGTGCCGCCTGATGCAATCGGAATCGTTCCAGTTCCTCGGCGGGAGTGATGTCCTCATAGTAGCCGTTGACCAGTGCCGCGGACATACGCCTTTCGGATAGGGCGATCACCCTGATGTGCTGATGCCATGGACCCCGGTGGATGACGATCACCTCGCCCGGCTTGACATTTCGGCTAGCCTTCACCGTGACATCCAAAACCCGGATGCGTCCTTTTTCGCAAGCCTCGGCAGCCAGTGCGCGTGTCTTGAAAATCCGCACTGCCCAGAGGTACTTGTCGGTTCTGGTCTTGCCCTGGATGTGTTCCATTTTTCAAAAATAGTGGTATTGTGCTCGATGTGCCCGGGCCAAAAAAAGGAAGCCGCCATTGCGGTGGCGGCTTCCTTTTTGAAATCGTCGTTATGGATTAACGCACAATAGAAATCTTACGGGCGATTTCGCGGTCGCCGACATTGAAGATCACGGCGTACTGACCGGCTGCCAATCCACTCAATGAGAGTTCAAGCATGTTGTTTTGAACCGGCATGATCTTGTTGCTGACCAGTTTACCCTGCAGGTCAACGATACGCACCGGAATCGACGACTGGGTGATACGGGTCGCGTCGATCAGGATGCTGGTGCGGTCTGTAGCCGGGTTCGGGAAGAACTGTCCGAAGGCCCCTTCGGCTTCGTTCTCCTCGATGCCGACGCCAACACGGGAGATGTAGGAGCGGATCATCAGGTCCTCGATCTCACGGTAGCGGTAGTCCGCCATGACACCGCTCAGGATTTCGAATGTGCGGTTGGAATAAGGAGCCACTGCGTTCTGACCGAGGGCAACACCGTCTCCGGCCATCGCCCAGGCCACATAATAACCTCCGCTATCGATGCGCAAGGGTTGGGTGAGGGTGGTTTGAGTGAAGGCATTCGTATTGAAAGTGCCACCGGGGATAAATATGGAGTCGAGCAGGGTTCCGGCGGCTGCATTGAGTCCGTCGTCGTCATAGACTTTCATGTAGTATCCAACCACGTTCGGGTCGGCTACGATGTAGGCCGATACCTTGGTGATATCGCATGGGTAGAATGGTGGAATGAAGTAGTTTGCACAACCACCGTCGCCTCCGTTCCAGCTGATTCCGCCTGCGGCCGCAACACCGTTGTCGTACCCAAGTTCGATGGTGATGAGCGTGGTATCCACCACCTGAAGTTCCATAGTGAGGCCATCGTTGCTGGGAGTCGCATCACCGGGAAGGGTGGTGGTGTTGATGAAACGGAACGTTCCGGAATTGACAGGAACGAACGGGTTAACGTAGGCGATATCCTGGGTTTGCGAGGGCAGCAGGGTGTTGGTCGTTACGGTATTGGATACCTGGATGGAGTTATTCGAAGCACGTACGATTCCGGTCACCGAGAAGGGGTTAAGCGTGGTGTTACCGGAGTTCTTCACCTGTGTATTCAGAAGAAACGCACCGGTAGGGTTTTTGGAGATGAACCGCGCGCCCGTAATGTCGTTGTCATTGTAAACAGTGGACGCATCGTTGATCTGTAAAGTGGTGGATGTAGGGGGCACGAAGCGGATACTGTACTGAGAGGGGGGGTAGAGATCCTGTAATACCATCAGACCGTCGGTTCCGGAGTTGTTCTCAATACCCACGGTTACGAAGCTTGTGGTGCTGGCGCTTGCTCCGGTTTGGGTCTTGTACTGGTAAGTGATGCTGCTGTCGTTGTAGTTCAGGATGATCTGGAAGGTGTTGTCTCCTGTCCATTGTGGACCGACGTTTGTCCAGAATGGAACGCTGTCGTAGGTGATGACAACCGAGTCCTGAGCGGGACTTGTCCAGTAGTAGCAATTGGCAGGATTTCCGGCTCCACTGAAGTTCAGGTCGGTCATCATCCCGGCCAGGAAGTTGTTGAGCGTGTTGGGTGTCGGGATGATGGGGAAAGGATGTGAGATCTGAGCGGGCTGGAAAGAGATGTATCCGTTCGATCCGACCCAGAAACGGTCGACGGTGTACCAGTAATACTGAAATGGGGCAGGGAGGAGGTATGGACCGGTAATGTTGTCATCGGCCAGGCCGGTGATGGTTACGGTCTCGGGCTGCCCGGCTACGTCAACCCAATTGTAAAGTGGGCCGTTTGGGTCGTTGCTGTCGCGCCAGACGTATCCGTAAAGGTCAGGGCCGCCGGCGGTCTGTGCAAATACGCCAAAGCCGGAAAGAGCCAAAGCAGTCAGCAGGAGAAGTTTCTTCATGGTGTTCAGGTTTTTCGTTGTTCGCACTAAAAATAACAAAAACCAGTTAGCACCAAACCGGAACGGGGGATAGGGCTGTTTTAGAAATAGAACTGGTTGAATAGCTGGTGATTACACGTGAAGTGTTAGCTACTAAAAGCCAACCAACCGATAAAACCCCCGGCCAGGATGGCCAGCATTTTCTTCATGTGGAAACGGTGGTCGCTGCTTGATTCGAAAAGAATAGTGGTGCTGATGTGGAGGAAGATTCCGATAACGACTGCCATCAAAGCGGGGTAAATATCGGACAACGTACCCAGCGCTTGGTTGTGTAGGCGGTCGGACAGAAGCGCTCCCAATGGAGCCATTGCAGCGAAAATGAGCAGGAAAAACCAAGTCTTGGCACGGGTGATCCCCGAACCAACCAGCATGCTGGTCAACGCGAAGGCAACCGGTACATGGTGCAAAACGATACCGTAGAGTAAGCCGTGTGTATGACCGTGGTGATCACCGGTGTGACCTATTCCGCCCAGAGGCATTCCCTCCAGAAAACTGTGTAGGGAGAGGCTGATCATCATGGTCAACGGAAAACGTCCGTGGTCCTTGTGCGAATGAATATGAACGTGTCCGTGTTCGATGCCTTCCGAAAAAAATTCAAGCACGATCTGCAGGAGGAAGCCCATCATCACCCAGATGCCGATTCCCGGTCCGCTACTCAGGTACACCTCCGGCATCAGGTGAAGCACGGTGATGGCGAGAAGGAAAGCACCGGAGAACGACAGCAGCAGTTTCAATGCATTCGCCGAGGGCTTCCTTACCAGGAAAAAAAGGCTTCCGCTCAAAAGAACAGAACCGAACAACAGCAGGTAATCGGAGATATGCATCAGGATTTGCGTGCGATAAAGATAATCCGTGGGGAGTTTACCACATCAAACGGGTTCATCGAATAGTCGCCGAGGATATTTTCAACCTGAAATCCCGCATTCTGCAGATAGGACTCGAGCACTTCACATGATAGAATCCGAACTTCCTCTCTGAAAGTGTGTTCCGTGTCGCCATCCATCACGTTGATCCTCTTTACGATTTTTCCGTCCTCAGCTGTACGGAGGATATGGAATCGAATTCCTTCGATCTCGAGTTTTTCATCATTCACCAGATGCTGAAGTGCGCGCGTGACATTCAGGAAATCAAGTACGTAAACGCCTCCTTTTCGCAGTGATGCGGCAGCGGCGATCACCACACGACGGTTTTCGTGCTCCCGGTCGAAATAGCCAAAGCTGGTGAAGAGATTGAACACCGCATCGAAATAGCCGATGGCAAGCGGATCGCGCATGTCGTGGCGTAAAAATCGGATTCCTTCGGCTTCGAAGCGTTTGCAGTATAGGATGTTCTCCTCCGAGAGGTCGGCTGCGGTCACATCCATTCCGTGTCCGTGCAGTGCCAATGCATGCCGGCCTTTGCCGCAGGGCAAGTCGAGTGTCTTGCTCCCGGGTGGAAGCTGAAGGGTCCGTACCAGGTTGTCGATCAGTATGCCGGCCTCGTCGCTGTTCCTGTGCCGGTAAAGCAAGTGATAGTATTTAGTTCCAAACCACGGTTCGTACCAGGCGGGGCTATCGGTGTCTGTATGTTCGTGTGGCGGGTTTTCCTGAGGCATGATGTTCTGCTGCAAAGGTCAGCTTTCATCACGGTCCGCCAAAATCCGGTCATGCCTCGATTAAGCTTAATTTTGACGGAATGTCGGGGAAAGGCAAAAGTCAGTCGGGTTTGCGTTTGCGCGTGTGGCGTCCCAAGCGGACGAGCCCCGGTGCCGCACCCGGAATCATTACGCCTTCAGATGATGCCCGCAAGCCGCGGCTTTTTGTTACTTCTTACAACTCCGACCAGCTTTTCGAAGCCCCTTTTGATTCCATGGATGGGGTGTTGGAGCGTTTGTCCCGATACCCTGATCTGATTCACTGGGTCGAACTGAAAGGGTTTGGTGACCGAAAAATGTTGGAGGATTTCTGTCTGCACTTCGGAATCCACCGGTTGGAGATGGAGGATGTGATCAACACCTACCAGCGTCC
>JBJOER010000270.1:0-7189 GCA_046049215.1 Bacteroidota bacterium
CCATGCGAGAAGTCCGAACAACGTAGCGAGCAATTCATCCCGGCTCTTCACACTGGCTACCACCTCCACATGTAGCGGATGTGCTGCAAAAAGGAGAACAATAGCAGCATTGAACAGCGGATGGAATGCGGAAAACAATCGGTTCAACAACGTCCAAAGCACCTGCAACAAAACCGCATATAGGATGAGATTGACTGCATGAGCGGCTCCCGGAGCATTACCTGTCAGCACTTTTTCAAAAATATAAGTCAGCATGGGCACCGGCCTGTAGGGTTGGTGACCGATATCCTTCACGCTCGTACTGGTCAACGCATCACCGATACCACCCAGGCCTTTTTGAACGAGGGCGTTTTTGGAGATGAAAAGTTCGTCGTCGAGCGTATATTCGAATCCGGTTGTTTTACCGTATAAAAGAACGGCGAAGACAAAAAAGAGGATCCTTACGGCAAGGTCGGGGACACGGTTGGCGACCAACGAACTTGCGGAGGATTCACGTGAGGATTTCCCTTTGTTCTTGCCCATGACCACGGCGAACTATTCCACGGTGACACTCTTGGCCAAATTGCGGGGCTGATCAACGTTGCAACCACGCATGACAGCGATGTGATATGCCAACAACTGGAGTGGAATAACGGAGACAAGGGGAACAAGGATCTCATCGGTTTCCGGTATCTCGATCACATAATCGGCGATCTCCCTAACGGTTTCATCCCCTTCTGTGACGATGGCAATGATCTTGCCTTTCCTCGCCTTCACCTCTTGGATGTTGCTGACGACCTTTTCGTAGGAACCGTGCTTGGTAGCGATGACAACCACTGGCATTTCTTCATCGATGAGCGCTATCGGACCGTGCTTCATTTCCGCAGCGGGATAGCCCTCGGCATGGATGTACGAAATCTCTTTCAGCTTGAGGGCGCCTTCCAGCGCGACCGGGAAACCATATCCGCGTCCCAGATAGAGAAAATTCCGAGCATCTTTGAAGCGATGTGCTAATGCGATCACCTCATCGTTCGACTTCAGTGCGGCCTCCACTTTCTGAGGGATGCTGTCGAGCTCGCTGAGAATGCTGCGGAAGCGCGACTCAGAAAGGGTACCGCGTTTGTGCGCAAGTTGCAAAGCCATCAACGTAAGCACGGTGACCTGAGCCGTAAAAGCCTTGGTGGAAGCCACTCCGATTTCGGGACCGGCATGCGTATATGAACCTGCATGCGTGGCGCGGGGGATGCTGGAGCCTACGACATTGCAGACGCCGAAAATCGTGGCTCCCTTGGATTTCGCCAGCTCCACAGCCGCCAATGTATCCGCCGTTTCACCGCTCTGCGAAATGGCGATCATCACATCGTCTTCGTGTATGATGGGGTTCCGATAACGGAACTCCGATGCGTACTCGACTTCAACGGGGATACGTGCGAGATCTTCGATGAGGTACTCAGCCACCAATCCGGCATGCCAGGAAGTTCCGCAAGCGGCGATGACGATGCGTTGTGCATTCAGTAATTTTTGTTCAAAATCCTTCAATCCACCCAGATTGATACGACCGCCGTTGCTGTCGATCCTGCCGCGCATGCTATCGGCGATGGAGCGGGGTTGCTCGTAAATCTCCTTCAGCATGAAGTGATCGTAACCGCCTTTCTCCAGAGCCTCGAGTTTCAGTTCAAGTTCCTGGATATAGGGGATCTTGATTTCATTGCCGATGGTTTTCACGGTGAGCTCCGTTCCGTCGATCACCGCGAGCTCACCATCGTTTAAGTAAGCCACATTCTTGGTATATTCTACTATCGGTGTGGCGTCGGAGGCCACGAAGTATTCGTCCTTTCCGATACCGACCACGATCGGCGAGCCTTTTCGAGCAGCGATCAATTTGGTAGGGTCGTTCTTGGACAGGATGACTATCGCATAGGCACCTACGACCTCACCGAGGGCAAGACGCACAGCCTCTTCGAGCGGTACGGCGGCCTTGGTGCAGATCGCTTCGATAAGATGGATGAGCACTTCCGTATCCGTATCGCTTTCAAACACATGACCCTGCTTGCTCAGCTCGGCCTTGAGCGATGCGTAATTCTCGATGATTCCGTTGTGTATGATGGCAAAATCGCGCGTCTGTGAAAAGTGGGGGTGCGCGTTCCTGTCGTTCGGTTCACCATGGGTAGCCCAGCGGGTGTGACCCATGCCCACAGTTCCGGCCACGTCCATGTCTTTCACGTGCTCTTCCAGGTCGCTCACCTTGCCGGCTTTCTTGTACACCTTCAATTTACCGTCGAGAATGGCGACACCGGCACTGTCGTAACCGCGGTATTCCAGCCTGTGCAGGCCTTTGATGATGATCGGGTATGCCTCCCGTTTGCCGATATAAGCGACGATTCCACACATGGTTCAGGGGTTCAGTTGGGTGGTGGTGACCACCAGCCGGATGGATGTTTTTCCTTTGAGCACTGTCCTGCGAGCATTGGACGTACTACCGCCTGCTACGAGGAAAAGACCGTAATCGGGAGTCCCTCCGTTCGCGAGGCGGGTGAGCGTCTGCTGCATGTACCTGCCGATATTGAAAGTGTACTCGTTTGTTGTAGTATTCAGCGTACCTCCATAGTAGGAACCGGTTTCGATGGCATCGGCGGTGGTGACGTTCCGACCGACGGAGTCGCTTCCAAAAATGAGGAGGTTATTGTGGGCACTCATGTTGTTGCCGGTGGTATTATCCTGAACCTTGAAAATCAACCGGGCCGAACTGATGGCTACAGGACCGTCGTCGAACAGGGCATTCATATTCCGAATAAAAAGGCTGTCTTTCAATCCGGCCATGGACTGCACCACGATTGAATCATCCTGAAGATTATCGAGCGCATTGGGAGGCGGCGAATGTGAAAACAAGCTGAAGCGCACGGCGTTGGCATCGATCACGAACTCATACTGCTTACCCGTGCCATAGTATAAAGTCAACCGGTGGTAACCGGAAGTAGTGGGTAGATTGAGAATACTACCGGTACCGACAGTGCTATCTACCAGGATCAAACCGGGGAAATAATCCGAAAAAGCGGCGTTGGACGCAAAGGTGGCGGGATTGGCAATGTAGTCATTCATGAACTTCGAACCGAGCGCATTGTCCAGATGTATACGCATCATGGGTGGCAGCTTGACGGAATCAACCACTACACTGTCCTTCAGATTCGGAATGAGCTGCGTGTGCCCCAGCAAATTTCCTTTGGCCAGGATGCGGGAACTATAATAGGTGCTGTCTGGAATCAGCTTTTCCGTCAGTTCATACACGCTGATGGCATGGACCGCATTCGAATCCCCCTCGAGACCACGGTAGAGAAAACTCAGCACAACCGAATCGGGACTCGTCACTCCACCGAAGGTGCTCGATGTGATGGTATTGCCCAGGCGGACCTGCGTCACAAAGCCTGCATGAGATGTTCCCGTATAAGGATCGTTGTTGAAACTTCCCAGAAACAGCGTTGGCAGCTCAATGAGGTTCTTGAGCGGACTCCACACCACCAGTGAGTCTTCCTGTACGGTGTAAGCTTCCACAACCAGCGTATCGGTCCTCAGCCCGGGCTGTTCAGAACCGGGTTGCAAATCGATGCCGATCACATCAGGCTCGTTGCAGGAGAAGAGAAGAGAAAATAAGACTGGTGCAAGCAGGATGAAACTGCGTACAGGAACTGAGCGTATCACGAGGCGAAGGTAAGAGAAATTGAAGATGAGCCCTGTGACAAAAGTAACCTGAGGAATACGGCTTAGTCGGCCAGAACAGAATCCTCAAGCACGGCCTCGTCGTAGAACGAATCGTAGGCTTCGATATACTCCTCGGGGGATTTGTAATCGAGCGTGGGCTTGTTCAATTTCCGGAAGACGGTTTCGACCTGTTCATCGATCGATGCAGAGCTCTTGATAACGGCATCGGACCAATTCATGGCCAGCTTGGTGAGGCTCACGTAATTGGGATCCTTCAGTTCCTTCACATCGGCCGCAGTCAACCCTTCCATCACCACCTTGGAGTGGAATTTGGGATTGAAAGGCTCGGAGAAATTATCATTGTACAGGGAGTAAACGACCTTGCTGTTGTGAAACATCGGATCCTCCTTGTAGGCTGTCTTGATGAACAGGGGCACAAGTGCGGTCATCCAGCCGTGGCAATGGATGATGTCGGGAGACCAACCCAATTTTTTTACTGTTTCCAGGACACCGCGACCGAAGAAAATGGCGCGATCGTCGTTGTCGGGATGGAATTTGCCATCGGCGTCACGCAAAGTGGTCTTCCGCTGGAAATACTCTTCGTTATCGATGAAATACACTTGCATGCGGGCTGCCTGGATGGAGGCCACCTTGATGATCAACGGATGGTCGGTATCGTCGATGATCAGGTTCATTCCGGAAAGTCGGATCACTTCGTGGAGCTGGTTCCGGCGTTCGTTGATGTTCCCGAACCGGGGCATGAAGGTCCTGATCTCCTTCCCTCTTTCCTGAATGCCCTGCGGGAGAAAACGAGCAATCTTGCTTTGCTCGGTCAATTCAAGATAGGGGTGAATCTCGCTTGAGATAAAAAGTACACGTGCTTTTCTCATGGCTTTCTTCACAGGTTTTAGGTAATTCCCTGCAAAGATACGCTATTTAGAGACAATTTCATCATAAAACAAGCCGCGGAAAGTGCTTGTTTTTAAGAGAAAAATTTCGTAAAGAAAGAATCATTCCACGCCAGGTTCTGCGGAGTACAGTCTGCGAAACATCCACAACCCCGCAAAGCTCAGGAAAACACTTGCAGCGAGCAATGGTTCTTGACCTTCCGCAATTCCCACCACATCGGGATTGATTTTAAACACCCCACTTGCGGCTGCCCAGGTGAGAAACACGGCCAGGCCGTTGTTGAAGAAGTGAGCCAGAATGGGTAGCCACAGGCTTCCACTCCAAAGGAATACATAGCCCAGCACTAAACCCAGCACGAATCGCGGGAGGAATCCGAAAAACTGCATGTGGAGGGCAGAAAACAGAAACGCGGTCAGTACGACCCCTACATGTTTGTTTCCGGCAAGTTCAACAAACTGCCTTTGGATGATGCCCCGAAAAAGCAGCTCCTCGCCCAAGGCGGGCAGCACCGCAATGACCAGCATGTTCCAGAACAAATCAGTCGTAGATGTTCCGCCAAGAAGAAGTTCGGTCAGCCTGGCTGCTTGCTGTTCAGTGGCGACCATCCATTCTTCCAGTTGAGCCAAAAATCCGGGCAAGTGCAGCTGGCTATTCACCAAAGCCATCCAGTTGATGAAGGGAATTCCGGAAAGGAACAAAAGGAATAAGATCCCTGCTCCGCGCATTCCGCCGGGCTTAATGGACAATCCGGTGTACTCTGCTGTACGCTCCGAGAAAAGGAAAGCTGCAGCCCATGCCGGAACCAGGAATGTCCCTACAGCTGCCAACGCCTGGAACAGGCGCAAGGCCTGCACCGTTTGTGGTCCGGCATTGCTTCCGCCGGTCCAAAGGGCCAGATCGACTCCGAACAAGGTCATGACCAAACCGGATCCGATGGAAGTGAAAATAACAGAACTGACCATCACCAATCCAACGATGATCAGGAATTTCCGGTAGGGTGGCCGATCGGCAAGGCTGGCGCGCAGGTGCATGGATGCTTACTTTTGCGACCAAAGATAGTCCGACGGAGACTTCGGAAAGGCTCTTTGCTCATCCCATGGCACGCATCCGCAATATAGAATTAGGCGACTTCCCACTCCTCCTTGCCCCTATGGAGGATGTGAGCGATCCGCCTTTCCGCATGGTTTGCAAGCAGCATGGCGCCGACGTCATGTACACCGAGTTCATTTCCAGCGAGGGTCTCATTCGCCATGCCGCTAAAAGCACCATGAAGCTCGATGTTTACGATTACGAACGTCCCATCGGCATCCAGCTTTTCGGGGGATCCGAAGACGCCATGGTGGAAGCTGCGCGGATTGCCGAGGCGGCCGGACCCGACCTGATCGACATCAATTACGGCTGCCCGGTACACAAAGTAGTCAGCAAGGGCGCAGGGGCCTGTCTTTTGCAGGACGTGGACAAGATGACCCGGCTGACGGAACAGGTAGTGAAAGCCGTCAAGCTGCCGGTAACGGTCAAAACCCGATTGGGCTGGAACGACCACACCAAGAATATCGAAGAGGTGGCGGAGCGCCTGCAGGATGTCGGTATCGAAGCCCTCACCGTACATGGTAGAACCCGTGCCCAATTGTATAAGGGGGAAGCGGACTGGACCCTCATTGGCAAAGTGAAAGCCAATCCCCGGATCCACATCCCCATCTTTGGTAACGGCGATGTCGATTCTCCGGAAAAAGCAATGCTGATGAAGTCGCGCTACGGCGTAGACGGCATCATGATCGGCAGGGCCAGCATTGGCTACCCCTGGATCTTCCAGGAGATCAAACACTTCAGGGAGACCGGATTGAAGGCCGCCCCACCTACTTCAGCTCAGCGGGTGGACACCTGCATCGCCCACCTCGATTTCTCCATCCGCTGGAAAGGACCTGTCACCGGAATCCTGGAAATGCGACGGCATTACACCAATTACTTCAAGGGCTTTGATCATTTCAAGGGGTATCGGACGCGCCTGGTCACCAGTTCGGACTACGAGGAAATCCGTTCGGTATTGGAAGAAATCCGAAATCGATACTCAACCGCCGATATCTACTGAATGGCAGGGCTTCGACCGGCTCGATGGCTAAAACAGGGGGCGGTAAATTCTCAAGTACCTTGCCATTAAAATTTGGATATTTTTCAACAAGTTTATCTATATTTGCCCACGCTTTTCAATCATTCACCCAACTCATTGACAATCATGTTCGATCAGCTGAAAAACAAAGGGGTAATCACCCGCCCTGCCGATGCCGGTGGCAACGGGGTTATCAACATCATAGGTGCCGGAACCACCATCGAAGGCGAGATTCGCTCCAACGGCGATGTACGCATTGACGGTAAAATCCGCGGCTCGGTTACATCAAAAGCGAAAGTGGTGATTGGGGCAAGTGGGCAGGTGGAAGGCGATGTGGTTTGTCAGAACGCTGACATCTCCGGCTCGGTGAAAGGAAAGACCACCGTTGCCGAAATGCTTTTCCTCAAGTCGGAAGCCAAGATCAACGGAGACATCCAAACAGGAAAACTCATTGTTGAAGTAGGTGCCACCTTCACCGGCAACTGCAGCATGGGTTCG
>JBJOER010000271.1:0-6424 GCA_046049215.1 Bacteroidota bacterium
GACACCAAGCTACGCTACGACCATACCCTTTCTGAAATCCGAAAAATCAAGAGTTTCCATTCGGTAGTGACCAAGGCCACCCCTCCTGAGAAAAAAGACTACCCCAAGCGCAGCCTGATCATGATCCTGTTCATGCTCAGCACCTTGTTTGTGGCTGTGCTGATCATCATTTACCAGGAACACTACAAGCAGATTTTCCAGCGTGAGCTCGGTGATGCGGGATCGAAGTGAGACCCAGGGACTACTCAACGGTGCCGGCTTTCTTAAGGAGAGCAGTCAGCGATGGTTCTTATTGCTCATTTCCATCTATACCGTACTACTAACCTATAGCCTCCTGCAAGGCTGGACCTTCGTAGCAGGTACACCCATCCTTCTTTTGATCGGCCTATGGATGATTTTTAGTCTCGATATCGCGGTATTTTTTGGTGTTTTCGTCACACCACTTTCCATCAACCTGGCGGAAACCAAGTTGGGCATCGGTGTCAGCCTGCCATCAGAACCCTTGATGTTCGCGCTTTTTTTATTGTTCTGGCTCAAACTCTACATCGACAAACGTCTTGATCGTCGAATTTTTCTTCATCCGGTTTCATTGGTCATTTTGGCCCACCTCGCCTGGTTCATCGTCACCACCACCCAAAGCAGCATGCCGTTGGTCAGTATCAAGTACACGCTTGCCAGGCTTTGTTACGTAAGTGTTTTCTACTTCATGCTGCTGTATGTTTTTTCGGAAAGAAAGAACATCCTGAAGTTCATCTGGATCTATCTCATTCCGCTTCTGGCCGTGGTCATTTATACCGTGGCACGCCATGCGATGGAGGGATTCGCCGAAGAGCCTGCACACACCTCCATGGTCCCCTTTTACAACGATCATACGGCGTATGCAGCTGTACTCAGTTTTTTCATACCGGTGATGATCGGGTTAACCGCCGACAAGAACCGTTCAAAAAATGCCAGATGGATCAGCGGCATCGTTGCATTTGTCTTGGTGGTCGCTACAGTGCTGTCCTATACCAGGGCCGCCTGGGTCGGACTGACCGCGGCATTTTGCGCTTACCTGATCTTTGTGATGCGCATGAAATCCGCCCTGGTCTATGGAGGCATTGTCATGGTGTTGATGCTGGCATTCCTGTTCCGTACCCAGATTACCATGGAACTGGAAAGCAATCAGGAAGTTTCATCGGACGACTATGCATCCCATCTCCAGTCGATCGGAAACATCTCCAGTGACGACTCGAACGTAGAGCGCCTGAACCGCTGGGCCTGCGCATTGCGGATGTTCGCGGAGGAGCCATTCAAAGGCTTCGGCCCGGGCACTTATATGTTCAAGTATGGTGCATTTCAAAAATACAGTGAGCGAAGCGGTATCAGCACCAATTTCGCCGAAGGAGGCGGTTCTCACAGCGAGTACCTGGGCCCGCTTTCGGAACAGGGTCTACTCGGTCCTCTGCTTTTCCTGCTGATCATCGCAGTAACGGTGCAGACCACAGCCACATTCATGGTCCGTACGCGTAATTCTTCTGAAAAACTGCTGGCACGAAGTGTTCTTTTGGGATTGGTCACCTACTGGGTACACGGTTTACTGAACTTCTTCCTGGACACAGAGAAGTTATCGGTGCCCTTTTGGGGATTCATCGCCATCCTGGTCGCATTGCAAATTTACCGTGAACCTGTCGTCAAAACAACCTCAGGCAATGCACCTGCAGGTCAGTAAAGTCACATCGTCCAAAGCATCCGTATCGGCTTTGAACCCCTGGAAATCGTCAAGTAGAATTTTATGCATCCCACGTGTATCGACGGTGTCGGCATGAAGGCTTGCTAAAGCGACGAAACGATCCAGGCCGTAGGGCTCACCGGCTGAACTTTCCTGTTCAACGATACCGTCTGTATAACAAAACAAGATGGAACCGGGGAGCAGATGCGCCTGGCCGGAGCTTACGAACGGCAATTCGGGAAACATGCCCAATCCCGTGGTGCCGGTTTCGAGAAATTCAACGCTGCTACCGTTTACAATGAATGGGGGGTTGTGACCGGCATTGACGTAGTGTAGAAGGTGGGTTTTGGTGTTCAGTAGCCCCAGGAAAACGGTGATGTACTTCTCTCCGCGTGCCGCGGAATTCACACAGCCGTTCAGGTCCATCGCCAGACTCTCCAGGCTTTTAAAAAAAGGAGCTTTGGCATTCAGGTTCGCCTGGAAATTCGACATCAGCAAAGCAGCAGAGATCCCTTTGCCGGACACATCTGCCAGGCAGATCAGCACTTCATCGTCGTTGAGAGGGATATAATCGTAGTAATCACCACCAACCTGCTGGTGCGGCAGATAAGTGGCTAATAGATCGATGTGATGGTTGTGCGGTATTGAAACCGGAAACAGCATAGACTGCATCCGTGCGGCAAGCTCCAGCTCGCGTTGCATCTGGGCCTGACGGATGGTGTCGCGTGTGAGGCGTTTGTTCTCGATGGCCACCACGATGATGTTGGTGACCGTGTGGATGAAAGGCAGCACCTCCTTGAGGTTGGTGATCTCGGGATTACGGACCTCGCCGATGAACGCATAAGCTAGCGCCCTGTCGTTGTGATACACCGGGATGATGCTCTCAAAGCCCTTCACCCATTCGGGCATACGGACATTGTTGAACTGCAACTGGTTGAGTTCACCTAGCCGTATCTCCACATCCTCCAGGTGGAAACCCTCCGGAAGGCCGAAGGAGAGCATCTGCTGCCAGGAATCCTCGTGGATGTAGAGAACAAGTTTACTCACCTGCAACTGATCCCGCATCACGGTTTCATAAATACCGAACAACTGCGAGGAAGGCAGATTGTAATTGATGGCCTTGGTGATCTGCAGCAACCAGTGCAACTGCAACTTCTTCACATGCAGTTCGGCATCGTTCTTTGCAACTTGATCCGTATTCGGCTCCATCCCCTTATTTTATCTTTTCGAACAGTTCCGGCAGGCGGTTGAGTAGAGCCAGTTCCTTCATCTTCTCCCTGGCCTCTTTCACAGGACTGCCGAAATACACCTGACCCCCCTTGATCGACTTGGAAATGCCTGATTGACCGTACACAATGGCCCCCTTGCCGACCGTGAGATCCTTCTGACAGCCGACCTGACCCCAGAAGATCACTTCATCTTCGATGTTCACACAGCCGGCGATTCCGACGTGTGCGGCGAAAAGACAGTTCTTGCCGATGACCGTATCATGACCCACGTGCACGTGGTTATCCAGCTTGGTTCCTTTGCCGATGACTGTGTCGGATGAAACGCCCCTGTCTATTGTGGAGCACGCACCTATCTCCACATCGTCGTGTATGACGACGCGGCCGCAGGAATGCATCTTGTCGTAGAAATCCGGACGACGCTTGAAATAAAAAGCGTCCGCACCGAGTACGGCATTCGCATGGATCACCACGCGGTCACCGATCACACAGTGATCATAAATAACAACACCGCTGTGGATAATACAATCCTCACCGATGACCGCATTGGGGCCGATACTGGCGTTAGGCTGGATGACCGTTCCCCTGCCTATGCGAGCGGTCGGGTCAACAGCTGATGCAGAGGGTACAAACGGCATGAAACGTTTTGTGAGGGCTACATAATCGCGGAATGGATCATCTGAAAAGAGTAATCCTTTGCCCGGGGGCGGTTCCACTTCCTTGTTGATGAGCACAAAGGTGGCCGACGAGTGCAGGGCCTTTTCGTAGTATTTGGGATGATCGACAAAAGTGAGATCACCCGCCTCGACGCGGTGAATCTCGTTGATACCGCTGACCAGGGCGTCAGGGTTGCCGATGACCCGTGCTCCGGTAAGTCCGGCCAGGGTCTGCAAGGAAACGGGTGGATTTAGTTTCATAAATACAGTAAGCAAAAATAGGGATCTATCCACCCTGCAATGCGTTTCGCTTTCAAAGGTTTCGAACATTGCGGATATCAACACTCCATGTGCGTAATAATCCGGTTCCACCTGCATTCAGCCGCCCGGTTTTGACAGTCACAGAGTTTCTTTGCATTCCATGATTTCGACACGTACGCGATATGCCTTACACGCCCTGGTTTACCTGGCCTCAGGCAGTAAGGACACCGCGATCCGAATCTCGGAAATCGCTGAAGCCAACAGGCTTCCCCGGAAATTCCTGGAGAACATCCTTGTCGAACTCAAGAAAGGCGGCTTGCTCACCAGCAGACGCGGGCAACTTGGGGGGTACAGGCTTGCGCGTCCTTCGGAAACCATCAGACTGAGCGAGATCGTCCGCATCCTGGAGGGACCGATTTCGATCTCTCCCTGTTCCAATGGGGGCATATGCGAGGAATGCGTCGGAAGCGGATCTTGCCACCTGCGCAGCTCCTTCAAAACGGTCAACAACCAGCTGTGGTCGAGCCTCGACGACATCCGTTTATCCGGACTGGTGCGGTCCCGATCAAAATTGAAGCAAAACCCTAAAGGTTCCGCAAAGTCATCCGCTAGAAAATCCTGATTCCTTTCTACAGGAAATCACCCGCACCAAGCAAAAAGCCAGGTCAAAAGCGTACCTTTGCATCTCCCAAATTCATTATAAAAAAACATTGATTATCAATTAATTATAATTCCAATTCGGAACCATCTGCATGTCATCTATCCGCAACATTGCCATCATTGCCCACGTCGACCACGGTAAAACCACCCTCGTAGACAAAATTCTGCATCAGACCCAACTTTTCCGCGACAACGAGAAAACCGGTGAACTTATCCTCGACAACAACGAGCTGGAGCGGGAACGTGGTATCACCATCATCGCCAAGAACGTATCGGTCAGCTACAAGGGAGTCAAGATCAACATCATTGACACCCCGGGCCACGCCGATTTCGGAGGTGAAGTGGAGCGCGTACTGAACATGGCCGATGGTGTTCTTTTGCTGGTGGATGCGTTTGAAGGCCCGATGCCGCAAACCCGTTTCGTATTGAGCAAAGCCCTGGAGATGGGCAAGAAGGCCATCCTGGTCATCAACAAGGTGGACAAGGAGAACTGCCGCCCCGAGGAGGTGCACGAAAAAGTGTTCGACCTGTTTTTCCACCTGGATGCAACGGAAGACCAATTGAACTTCCCCACCGTTTATGGTTCGTCCAAGCAGGGATGGATGAGTACCGATTGGAAAAACCCCACCCAGGATATCACCGCCCTGCTTGATACGGTTATCGATTACTTCCCCGCCCCGACCGTTGTGGAAGGGGATGCGCAATTGCTGATCACCTCCCTGGACTTTTCCACCTTCGTCGGCCGGATCGCCATCGGTAGGATCAGCAGGGGAACTTTGAAGGAGAACATGCCTGTCGCCCTGATCAAAAAAGACGGGAGCATCAAGAAAATGAGGACCAAGGAGCTCTTCGTATTCGAAGGTCTCGGACGAGCCAAGGTTTCGGAGGTACATTGCGGTGACATCTGCGCGGTAACCGGTATCGAGGATTTCGACATCGGCGACACCGTTGCTGACGCGGACAATCCCGAGGCCCTGAAGCCCATCGCCGTGGATGAGCCGACGATGTGCATGTTGTTCACCATCAACAACTCCCCGTTCTTCGGAAAGGAAGGACGCTTTGTCACCTCGAGGCACCTCCGCGACCGTCTTTTCAAAGAACTGGAGAAAAACCTGGCCATGCGCGTGGTTGAAACGGATTCTCCCGATGCCTATCTGGTGTACGGAAGGGGAGTCCTTCACCTGTCCATTTTGATCGAAACCATGCGCCGCGAGGGTTACGAGTTGCAGGTGGGTCAGCCCCAGGTCATCATCAAAGAGATCGACGGCATGAAGCACGAACCCATCGAGCACCTCACCGTTGATGTACCGGAGGAAGTGGCCGGCAAGGTGATCGAACTCGTCACCCAGAAAAAAGGCGAGATGAAGATCATGGAACCCAAAGGCGACCTGCAACATCTTGAGTTTGACATTCCCGCGCGCGGCTTGATCGGCTTGCGAAGCAATATCCTTACCGCTACCGCCGGGCGCGCCATCATGGCACACCGCTTCGCCCGTTTCGAACCATGGAAAGGGCCGATCTCCGGACGCATTTCAGGAGTACTGCTGGCCAAGGAAAACGGAACGGCCACCCCCTACTCCATCGACCGCATGCAGGACCGTGGTTTCTTTTTCATCGATCCGGGTGAGCAAGTCTACGGAGGGCAGGTCATTGGCCAGCACATCCGCCCCGACGACCTTATCATCAACGTTTGCGAGGCCAAGAAACTGACCAACATGCGTGCCTCCGGAAGCGATGAAAACACGAGGATAGCCCCCAAGGTGCAGTTCTCGCTTGAGGAGTCGATGGAGTACATCGAGAAAGACGAGTACCTCGAGATCACGCCCAAATCGCTGAGGATCCGAAAGATCCATCTTGACGAAAACGAAAGGAAGCGTAACGCCAAGAAATTGGCCGAAGCCTGATTCCGA
>JBJOER010000272.1:0-4596 GCA_046049215.1 Bacteroidota bacterium
AACCTTGGTTTTACCGTAAACCTGAAAGGCCCTGGTGCCTTTTACAATTGAGCAATTGTATTCACCGAGACGCATCGTTCCGCCTTTATGGGTGATTTCCTTTTGACCGGCCATCATGTCGATCACGGGGTATTGCGTGTCGGGATTCATCTCCGAACTATGTGCATCGGCATGACCAAGCACATTGCGGGCGAATTCTACAACAGCGCACTGCATACCCAGGCAGATACCGAAAAACGGAATCTTATTTTCACGGGCGAAGCGGATGGCCGTAATTTTTCCTTCTATACCCCGCTCCCCGAACCCTGGTGCCACAAGAATACCATGCAGCTCGCCCAGAATATTCCTGGCATGATCGGCATCGATTTTTTCGGAGTGAATCCACTCCAGTTTCACCCTACATTCATTCGCCACTCCCGCATGGATGAAGGCCTCTGCAATGGATTTGTAGGCATCCTTGAGCTCAATGTATTTTCCGACCAACCCGATCCGCACCTCATAAATCGGATTCTTGAGTTTCCCGAGGAAGTCCTTCCAGGCCGTCATGTCGGGGTCCTGGCGCATGGGAAGCTTTAACTTGTTCAGTGCGACCTTGTCCAATTGCTCCTTGAGCATCAACAGGGGCACTTCGTAAATGGTCGAAGCATCGATGGATTCGATCACTGCATTGATGTTGACGTTGCAGAACAAAGCGATTTTACGTCGCAAGTCGTTGGTCATCGGTTTTTCAGTTCTGCAAACCAATACATCGGGTTGGATACCATACTCCAGCAATGTTTTTACCGAGTGCTGAGTCGGCTTGGTCTTCAACTCACCGGTTGTACTCAGGTAAGGAAGCAGGGTAAGATGGATCACGGCCGTATTGGAGGCGCCCATCTCCCAGATCAACTGTCGTACAGATTCGATGTAGGGCAGGGATTCAATGTCGCCGACAGTTCCTCCGATCTCGGTGATCACGATATCGTACTCCCCGGTTTCGCCGAGCAACTTGATCCGGCGCTTGATCTCATCGGTAATGTGTGGAATAACCTGAACAGTTTTGCCCAGATAAGCCCCTTCCCGCTCCCGGTTGATCACAGTTTGGTAGATCCGGCCGGTGGTGACGTTGTTGGCCTGTGAGGTCGGGGTGTTCAGAAAACGCTCATAGTGCCCCAGGTCAAGATCGGTTTCAGCTCCGTCGTTGGTGACGAAACACTCGCCGTGTTCGTAGGGATTCAGAGTGCCGGGATCTACATTGATGTAGGGATCCAATTTTTGAATTGTCACCCGGTAACCGCGGGACTGCAAAAGCTTGGCCAGCGAGGCCGAAATGATTCCCTTACCCAGGGATGACGTCACACCACCGGTGACAAATACATAACGGACGGAAGTCGGGCTGATGGGCATGTCGGAGGCTTACGCAACAAATTTAACCAAATGCCAGCATGCGATGACAATCGGTTGAATCCAAACTAAAACAAAAACGCTAATTGACTGTTAATGAATCGTGCGAGGTGTAAAAAAGGCTGACCTACCCGAGAAAATGTGCCTGCGCTGTGGGCGACCATTCGCCTGGCGTAAGAAGTGGGAACGCGACTGGCACCGGGTAGTGTACTGCAGTCAGCGCTGTAAAACCGGGACACCCTCTACACCCCACTGACGCTACGACTATACACCATACCTCAACCGACATGCATATCCTCGACTGCACCCAATTTCTTCCCATTTCTCAGGAACAGGCCTGGGATTTTTTCTCCTCCCCCGGAAACTTGAATGAAATCACCCCACCCCACATGGGATTCCAGGTGCTGTCGGGCTTCAAGGAGGGAGACCGCATGTATGCCGGCATGGTGATCCGCTACACGGTCAAACCGCTGCTCGGCATCCCTCTGAACTGGGTGACTGAAATCACCCATGTCGATCCAATGAACTACTTCGTCGACGAACAACGCTTCGGACCATATGCGTTTTGGCATCATCAGCATTTTTTCAAAACGGTGGACAGCGGCGTCGAAATGCGCGACATCGTGCATTACAAGATCCCCTTCGGTCCACTTGGACTAATCGCCGACAGGATACTTGTTCGAAAACAAGTCGAAGGTATTTTCGACTACCGGACTAAAAAACTCAAATCGCTATTCGGCTGATCAAGGCGATCTGAATTGCCAAAAAGCACCTTGCCTTTGTATTGTTTTTGAACAACCACTGTTCAACCAAACGACTGTAAACGGATGTAATCATCTCCGCATGGCAATATCGCGTTCACGCCCGCTATGTTCGCGGGGTGATCAACGAAGAGTTCATTTATTACTTGTGGCAGAACCGACTGATCAAGCCCGGAGAGCTCCGTTCAGTCGACGGCGAAGAGATTGAAATCATCGATCCCGGAACGCGCAATCTGGAAAGCGGACCGGACTTTACGGGTGCCAGGATCAGGATTGCAGAGCTTTTGTGGATCGGGATGGTTGAAATACACGTGAAGTCGAGCGACTGGATCAGACACCGACACGAAAGGGACGATGCCTACCAACACGTGATCCTTCATGTGGTACTCAATCACGATATCGATGTCCGAAGAAAAGACGGCTTGGTAATTCCGACCCTTGAACTGCAAGGGAAGTTTCCAATCACGCTGATAGATCGTTACCGTAATCTTCTTCAAAACGGTCATCCGGAATTCCCTTGTGCCTTTCAACTGAATCAAATCCAACCTCATCAGAAAAAAGCCTGGATTGACAGGATGCTTGCCGAGCGACTACAGGTCCGGTTCGAGGAGTTCGACTTCATCTTTCAACAACAAGCAAAAAACTGGCAAAGCACGTTTTATCGTGTCTTAGCAAGAAGTTTCGGCTTCAAGATCAACTCCATCCCGTTCGATCTGCTCAGCTTGTCGATCCCATTTGGAATCTTTACAAAGTCAGCACATTCCCTTGAGGATACAGATGCCCTTCTCTTCGGGCAATCCGGCTTGATTCCAAAAACACCTACTGACACCTACACTGAAAGGTTGGCTCGAAATTATGAGCGAATGCGGATGCGTCACCTGCTCACTCCTATGCAGGCACATATATGGAAGTTCGGAGGACTTCGGCCCTTCAACTTCCCAACCGTGCGCATCGCACAACTCTCCGCATTGATTACAGCCCACCCGAATCTTTCGGATAGGATTACAGGAGCTACCGGTGTGAAAGATCTTGTCCAGTTGATCGATTCCGGCACATCCGATTACTGGTTTCATCATTTCCGCTTCGGAGACCACTCCAAACCCGTCTCGAAACGCATTGGTCCCGAAGGCATCCGGCAGCTGCTGATCAATGCAGTGGTGCCCTTTCTGTTCTTCCAGGGGAAAAGGCGACATCTGGAGGTATTGTGCGACAAAGCCATCCACTGGCTTGAACAATGCAAACCCGAAGAAAACCGGGTCATCCGGGCCTGGACGGATGCCGGATGGAGCCCTGCTGATGCTGCCGAATCACAAGGCCTGCTCCACCTTAAGAAAACCTATTGCGACGAGAAGAAGTGCATCAATTGCCACATCGGTCACCAGTTGCTTGCCAGGGGAATGACTGCGCAAAGCAAGACTACACCATCCTCTTCGTTTTCCGAATGAACCTCACCAGCATGGCTGAATTACCGCCCGGCGACCTTCTTTTCTATTTTTGATGTTGATCACCTTACTAGAACAACCCAACGCCTCCGGGTAGAATTGCCCTCACACATCCACACTATGAAGATCCTTGTCACCGGCTCCAATGGTTTATTGGGACAAAAGTTGATATCCGCTTTGAAGCGGGACCCATCAATAGAAATTCATGCCACCGGACGGGGGGTCAACCGCTTAGATGACCGAGCCGGGTACAGGTATTGGGAATCCGATCTGACGGACGAAAAAGTCTGTTCGAGCACGATTCAAGCAATCGCACCCGAATGCATCATTCACACTGCAGCGATGACCGATGTCGATGCTTGCGAAAGGGATCCGGAAGCATGCCAAAAAAACAATGTGGATGCGGTACGATTCATCCTGGATGCTTGTGCCGGACTCAATACCCACATCATCTACCTGAGTACAGATTTTGTGTTTGACGGCAAAGCAGGACCTTACAGAGAAACAGACCCCACCGGTCCATTGAGTGTATATGCTCGCTCCAAATGGCAAGCGGAACAACTGGTCATGAATAGTGGTTTGCCCTGGACCATCGTCCGCACCATGATCATCTATGGAGTAACAGACGACCGCCAACGATCCAATGTTGTCCTTTGGACAAAAAAATCGCTCGAGTCGGGTCAATCCATCCGTGTCATCAGCGACCAGTGGCGAGGACCCACATTGGCCGAAGACCTTGCTTCAGCATGCATCCGGGCGGCATTGAAAAAAAGGACGGGGTTATTCCATGTTTCGGGAAAGGAAGTCATGTCGATTTTGGACATCGCCTATGCCGTGGCTGATTTTTTCAAGCTTGACAAATCACTTATCGCACCAGTCACTACGGCAGCCTTGGGACAACCTGCACTCAGACCATTGCGAACAGGATTCATCATTGAGAAAGCACAGCAAGAACTCGGCTATCATCCACATTCTCTGCAGGAAGGATTGGAAATCGTAGCGAAACAGCT
>JBJOER010000273.1:0-7752 GCA_046049215.1 Bacteroidota bacterium
GTCACATCCTGGGGCTGGAGAAGGTCCCAAGGGTTCGGCTGTTCGCCGATTAAAGTGGCACGCGAGCTGGGTTCAGAACGTCGTGAGACAGTTCGGTCCCTATCTGTTGTGGGCGTTAGAAGATTGAGAGGGCCTGACTCTAGTACGAGAGGACCGAGTCGGACGAACCTCTAGTGTACCTGTTGTGGCGCCAGCTGCAGCGCAGGGTAGCTATGTTCGGTTAAGATAAGCGCTGAAAGCATCTAAGCACGAAACTTGCCTCAAGATGAGTCTTCTTTATAAGGGTCGTCAAAGACTATGACGTTGATAGGCTACAGATGTAAAGATGGTAACATCAAAGTCGAGTAGTACTAATTACCCGTAGACTTTCTGGAATCGCATTCCAATCACAAGTGTATTTTCTTTCAATCCCTGTCTCTCATCCTTGTGATGATATGATCTTTATGGTGACTATAGCAATGGTGTCCACCTCTTCCCATTCCGAACAGAGAAGTTAAGCCCATTTGCGCAAATGGTACTGGAGTAACATCCGGGAGAGTATGTCGTCGCCGTCTTATCGGAAATGCCCCGCTTGTCGGGGCATTTCCTTTTTATAGCCATTCCATCCATTCTCACTTTCGATTTTTGAATTCGGTTCAAAACCTCAACTGTGCGGATTTTTTTACCTTGGCTTCCTGAGTTCATTATGAAATCCGCTCATCTGCTTATTTGCCTTTTCTCGGTATCGCTATGCGTCAGTGCAAAAGCAAATACTGTTGTTTCGAATGGAGATTCACTTGTCTTTTCCGGAAATGATGCTTTCCGCCAGTATCTGCTGGGCCTGGATCCTTTTTCTTACGATCGAATGATTAGTCCATTGGGAGATGTGCCTTTTCATTCTGTTGAAGCCGGTCAGTTTCGATTTGGTGTAGAACCCTATAAGCAGCTTTTCTCGCGTGAACCGAAAAAACTGGTTCTTGATACGAATCTTGGTGTGTCTGAAGTGAATTTGGTGATGGGTAGTAAGAGAGAACAGTTGTTGTTTTTAGATCATCACCAAAGGTTGGCGAAAAGCTTGAGAGGTCGGCTATCCTACAATAGTATTGTTTCACCTGGGTTTTTGTTGAATTCTCTGGGTCGTTACCAGCGAATTCTTGCAGGTATCGATTTTTCAAAAGGTCGGTTCCGATCTTCTGTTGATTTCCAATATAACCGGTTATCTATTGATGAAAACGGGGGTGTGCTTTCCGGTCAGGATATTGATGGGTTGTCGTTAGCAGATTATGAGCAGCTTAAAACCCGGCTGTCCGATGATAGCCGCCTGGTACGCGACTGGAAATTGGATTTCGTCGGTGAAATAGCGCTTTCAAAAAGTCAGGATTCCATAGCACTGCCAAGCAGAAGTGGGCTTTTTTTTAGTCTGGATGCCGGTTGGAGACGTTATGGCACTTCTTATACCGGAATAGTGGATTCTACCTTTTACCCGGTTGTTTACGAGGATAGTGTGAATACGGTTGATACCTCCGGTTACATTCAGTTGCGTTTGGCTCCCTCCTTTTCATTGCGATTCCCAAAATCAACGACAAACTTTCGCCTCGATGCCGGTATAGCTTTGGTTGATGTTTCAACCTTTCAGGCAGGCATTGGTGGGCGCGAGGGATATAACAGTCCGTTCGTTTCTGCTTCTGCAGGATTTGGAAAGTTTGGTTTGGCCTTGAGGTACCAAGCTGTTGTGGGAAATTGGTTCAATGATGGTGATTATTCATGGTTCGCTTCTGTGAATTACAATGGCTCAGGTCGGTTCCTTTCCGGCTGGAGTGGATATTTTCAGCAAAGGGAGATCGCTCCTGCCCTTCTGATGTCCGAATACAATTCGAATCAGTTCCGATGGTCAAATGATTTTGTGAAGGAGAATTACACAAAGGTCTTCGGTCGACTCGATATGTGGCAAGGCAGGGTGTCCGCTTATATCGATGCGGAACGAGTAATTCATTGGGTGTATATGAATGAAGTTGCTGTTCCCGTTCAGTCTGAGGATGCTGTTGCCTTGGTCAAGTCGGGTCTGCAGGTCAATTCGAAGTGGAGGAATTGGCGATTCTCCTTTAGTTTGTTGCATGCTATGAAAGAAGGGGATCAGCTGCGCTATCCGGTTTTCTCCGGTTGGTCGAGGATCGCTTATAAGGCGGCATTTTTCAAAAAAGCTTTGAAAGCCGAAGTGGGTTGTACCGCCTACGGTACTCAGTCATATGATGCGATGGCTTACATGCCTATAACCGGATTGTCCTACATTCAAACAGGTTTTAATAGCGGTGGTGTGCCGGTCGTCGATTTCTTTTTCAATGCCGGGATTGGGAAAGCGACTTTATCGCTCGTTGTTCAACGACTTAACGACGGGCTTTTTGGAAGCGATTACTACCTTGCACCCGGTTATCCTGCACCTCCGCGAACACTCAAGTTTGTGTTGCGGTGGAGGCTCTACAACTAATTCGATCAGAATACCGATACCTGACGGGTGAGCTTTTTGCCGTCTTGAAAAACGATCTGGACGAAATAATTCCCTTTAATGAGGCTGGTCGTTGGAATTCGGCTGCAATTGCCACCCGGATGTGATTCAATCAGTTTACCCAGTGAATCGAAAATCTGGACATGTTCATAAAGGATTTGGGAATCCGAACGGATGATGAAATGGCCTTGCGAATGGTATATCATTAAATCAGTAAAAGATATGCTCTGTAACCCCGTTGTTTGTTGCGGAGTGATTTTTGTGAAACGAAGCTCGTCAACTTTTCCTGTGGCACCTTCCGAGTGCAGATAAAACGTATCCCAACTGGTAATGTTGGTCTTAGTGGTCGATAGAGAGTCGGTATACAGAGGGAGTCCGCTGGCGAGACTGGTCCAGGTAGGAGCGAATACCGGTTGGTATTCCACATCTACAGTCCCTCCGAAATTTCCGGTGAATGGTCGTATGGTGATACGGACGCTGAACCAGGCATTGTTGCTCAGGTTGTTGCCAAGGGTATAGACTGTGCCGTTAGGTACAGTGATCGATTCGCCGTTCAGACTGCTCGAGCGGAAAATAAGCGCCTTCTCCAAGGCATCTGTTTTAATCGTTTTTCCGTCGTTGTTGAGATCTGCTGAAATGCCCAGATCGACGCATGATTAATTGCTGATAAGTTCGAATTCAAAAACGGATAGAGATAAGGTGTTATCGAACACAGCAAAGGGAAGGGTGGTGTCGAATGCCCGTGAAGCATGCACCTAAACTTGATCCAACCTGATTGAAGAAGATTCCTTAGCCGACATTGGCGAAAAGCGTATCGGCTATCCGCTAGTCCACCCCTTTGTTGAAAGGTGTCTTTCGCCAGTTGTCCAGTCTGTTCAGGTGCCCATTGTGCAATGATTCAAAATCATAAAGCGTACTTGTGGCGTAAAATTGTGCAGGGGCAGAAAGCATCGAACTCAGTACCAATACGAGCATGTAAAGTTGTTTCCTGGTACTATATAGATGAATTGGTATTGCAAATTATTTGTTTTGGAGTAATTGACACAAGTCGACTAACCGGGCCGAGTATCCACATTCGTTGTCGTACCAGCCGACCACTTTCACCATGTGTCCGTGATTAAGAACAGAGGTGAGTTGGGCGTCAAAAATGCAACTGTGTGTATTGCCGATGATGTCGGTCGATACGATTGGATCCTCTGTGTATTCAAGAATTCCTTTCAATAAAAGATTGGAAGCGTTTTTAAACAAATGGTTCACATCCTCTAAGGTGGCTTTACGGCTGACCGTACAGGTGATATCGGTCATTGACCCGTTGATGACCGGAACACGTATTCCTGCACCTCCGATTTTCCCTTTGAGATGTGGAAAGACATCAGATATAGCCTTGGCGGCTCCTGTCGTTGTGGGAATGATGGATTGAGCAGCAGCCCTCGCCCTTCTCAGGTCTTTGTGAGGAGCATCATGCAGGTTCTGGTCGCCAGTGTAAGCGTGAACAGTAGTGACATAGGCAGCCTCTATGCCGAAGGCTTCGTCCAACAACTGGATCATGGGTGCCGCATTGTTGGTGGTGCAGGAAGCATTGGAAATGACCTTGTCTTCTGCGGTGATCAGGTTTTCATTCACACCAATCACAACGGTGCGCGTATTCCCCTTGGCCGGGGCTGAGATGATCACCCGCTTCGCACCTGCAGTCAAATGCAGCGCGGCTTGTGCCGGATCGGTGTAGCGTCCGGTAGATTCAATGACGATGTCGACTCCCAGTTTTTCCCACGGCAGGGCACTCGGATCTTTTTCTGCGAAGACGGGGATGTCCATTTTGCCGACATGAAGGCGATTGGCACCTGCTGTCACCTCCGCCGGAAAACGACGGTGAATAGAGTCGTATTTCAACAGATGGGCTAGAGTGGTTGTATCAGTTAGGTCGTTGATGGCGACAATTTCGATTCCCGGCTTTGTATTAGCCTGGCGGAGGAAAGTCCTTCCGATACGGCCGAATCCGTTGATGGCAATGCGAATCATAGTCAATGAATGGGTGATGAAAAGGTGTATTGCGAAGATAGGAAATTGCTCCAGTGACGGTGTTCTGCGGTGGCTTTGCTATCTTCACGATTCACAATACCCATGGAAATGGAAAACTCCCGGTCGATGAAAGTGTTCGTCGTAGACGATGAACCATTGCAACTCGAGGCGATGGCCGATCACCTCGAATCAGCAACCAGTCACAAAGTGTACAAGTTTCGCACCGGTGAAGAATGCATTCAGCGTCTGGATGCAGTGAAGCCTGATGCAATTGTCCTTGACTATAATCTAAATTCCGCCGTTCCCGATGCCGCCAACGGCCTTCACGTTCTGGAATATGTGAAGAAGCATTTCCCCTCGACCAGGGTTATTTTGCTTTCAGGGCAGGAAAGCTACGCTTTGGCCATGCAGACCATTCGAAGCGGTGCGGAACATTACGTGTTGAAAGGAGAGCCGCAGATGCATGACAAGATCGTGAAGCTGCTGGCGGAATAACGAAAAGGTTGCGTCAGTCTTCCAGGTGTCGTTCCGCGTGGTAGGACGAACGCACCAGTGGGCCGCTTTCTACATACCGGAATCCCATTTCCTTGCCAATGACTTTGTAACGAGCAAAAGCGTCGGGATGAATGTATTCAGCAACCGGAAGATGCGAACGGGTTGGTTGGAGATATTGACCCAAGGTCAGGATTTGTACGCCTGCGGAACGCAGGTCACGCATCGATTCGAGTACCTCATCTTCCTGTTCTCCAAGGCCGAGCATGATGCCGGACTTTGAACGGAGGCCGGCGTCGCTGACACGCCTTAAGGCTTCCAGAGAACGGTCGTATTTGGCTTGTATGCGAACGCGTCTGGTCAGGCGGCGAACAGTTTCGAGGTTGTGAGAAAGCACTTCGGGTCGCTCGTCAATCAATCGTTGTAGGTTCTCCCATTTTCCCTGAAAGTCGGGTACTAGTGTTTCAAGCGTGGTGCCTGGACTGGCTTTGCGGATGGCACGGATGGTATCAACCCAAATGTGTGAACCACCGTCTTTCAGGTCGTCACGGTCGACGGAAGTGATGACGCAATGCTTGACCCCCATCAATCTAACGGATTCGGCGACACGTTCTGGCTCGGCAGCATCAACGACCAGTGGGCGGCCAGTGGCTACAGAACAGAAACCGCAAGAACGCGTACAGATGTTCCCGAGAATCATGAATGTGGCGGTGCCTGCGCCCCAGCATTCACCCATATTCGGACAATTACCACTTGAGCAGATGGTATGCAGGCGGTTCACCGTGACCAATTCCCGCACCTTGCGGTACTCTTCACCAACCGGTAATTTTACCTTAAGCCAATCGGGTTTGCGGGGTTTGCCGGTGGTTGAAACGGTTTGGTTTTCTGCAGCACTCATCGAAGGACCTTTGATAGTTGATTCACCATTTTCGACCATACATGATCGTGATATAGAACGAAAGAAAGAAACGATTGTTTTCGGTTAGTGCCATGATGGGAATCTCTTGGGGATAGGCGTCAATGATAGCACCGACTTCAAGCGCCTTCACATCATCGAAAATGGGGGCATACTCGAAATTGAAACCTATACGGGCATATGCCCCCGGACGAAATCCGATTTCTCCGAATCCCTCTGTGAAAGGCGCACGGCCATAGATGTCATCAATATAATGAACCTCGGGGTCGTATTTTTCAACCACTAGCTCGAATTCACCGAAGTTCCCGGTCGGCTTCAAAATGTTCAGATAAACCGGCTTCAGTATGCCCAACGACAACCCTCCTGAGTAAAGGAATCGGACTTCAACACCGGTTCTTTCGGATTTGCTGTAGATTACCCGCTGCTGGCCGGTGCCTGCACGCAATATGCTTAAGCCGTTCTCCTTTCCATAAACGAACGAACGGGCTCGGTCAAAAGCCTGGTTGACGGACTTCACCTCTTTGGGGTGCTTCATACCCACAAAATCCGCTTCGAACATCTGCTTCTTCTTGACTGTTCGGTTTAGCGAACGCCTGAATTGAATGCCCCATCCTCCGGTATGGAAATTCAAGCCGCCGGTGGCTTCGTTTTTCATCAAAACCGGCTTTTCTTCCACGTATTCGTTGGGATTCGTTTGTGCGAACGATGTTCGGCCCCAGATGAGCGTATACAAGGTGGTCAGAAACAGAAATGCCCTCTTCATTTTAAACAAAGATAAACCGAATTCAGGCTTCAGGTCAAAGTGTCCTTGATTACCTTCGTTCAATGGCGACAATCAAAACAGTATATTCTGGCGAATTGAGGACCGAAGCGGAACACGTAGCTTCCGGGAGTCGGATCTTAACAGATGCTCCGGTCGATAACCAGGGAAGGGGAGAGGCGTTTTCTCCCACCGACCTATTGTGCGCGGCCCTGGGAAGCTGTATGTTGACCATAATGGGGATATCTGCGCGGAACCATGGTTGGGATATCCGGGGTACCCGGATGGACATCATCAAGGTTATGGCCTCGTCTCCCAGAAAGGTGGCTGAAGTTCAAATTGCATTTCAAATGGAGGGTGGCCCGTTTGATGAACATGCCCGGAAAATCCTGGAAAAAGCCGCGGAAACTTGTCCGGTTGCACTCAGTTTATCGCCGGATTTGAAGCAGACCCTGTCGTTCAAATGGCCGGAATGACATTTTTAGGAGTTGCTAATCGAAACGCAATACTCGGACAGGACGAATGGAAGCGATGATGCGCGTGGAGGTCTTCATCAAAAGAAGTCCGATGAGCAATACCACGCAATTCGTCAAGGCCCAGGATACCCAGCTGAACTGGATGGGAACCTGTGAAAGGTAGTACGACTCTTCGTCCAGAGGGATCAATCCGGTTTGGTGTTGGATTCCGGCAATCATTAACGCGATCAGGTTGCCGATTAATATCCCTCTCAAGAGGATGAAAAAACCCACGGTAGCGAATACGGATCCGATCGTGTTGTCGCGAGCTCCGATAGTCTTCAATACACCGATACTCCGGGTGTGCTCCATGACCAGTATCAGCAACAAGGCCAAAAGTGTGATTCCCGCAACCAGCGAAATCAGACCGATGATGACGACCACGTTGATGTTTTGCAGTTCAAGCCATTGGAACATCTGGGGGTGAAGGTCCCGGCTGCTCTTTAAGTCGAGGTCCATTCCTATTGTTTCGTAAAGACGGCCATAAAGCGCTTCCTTGTCGTCGTCCAGGTCTGTGTAGATCTCGAATCCTCCGCATTGGGTGTCCTCCCAACCGTTGATTCTGCGG
>JBJOER010000274.1:0-27927 GCA_046049215.1 Bacteroidota bacterium
CGTGACGAGCTCGGGAATGCGGGCTTTATCATCAAAGACGAAAAAGATGGTACGACCTGGAAGAAAGCCTGAGTTTCATAGCCTGTTTTTCATCGCCCTGGCCTTTTTCTTTTCGTCATGCGGTGGGGATGGAGCTGAAAAACCGAAAACTCAATCCACCTCCTCCAAGCCGTCTGTTCAGGTTCCGGTTTTCAATGCCGATTCGGCTTATGCTTACGTGAAACAGCAGGTGGAGTTCGGTCCCCGTGTGCCGAACACGGCTGCCCATCAACAGTGTGGCGACTGGTTCGTCAACCGTTTGTCGGAATGGGCCGATACCGTCATGGTGCAGTCGTTTCAGGTCCGTGCCTTCGACGGGAAAATGCTGAACGGACGAAACATCGTCGCTGCGTTTCATCCCGAACTGGGTAACCGGATAATGCTCTTTGCGCATTGGGATACCAGGCCCTTTGCCGACATGGATGATGCGGATAAAAACAAGCCCATTCAAGGAGCCAACGATGGAGGTAGCGGGGTCGGGGTGTTGATGGAGGTGGCGCGTCAAATCAACCTGAATGATCCCGGAATCGGTATCGATATCATTCTGTTCGACGTGGAGGATTACGGTCAACCCGACGATAGCCCTTTACCACGCATGGAGGATTCGTATTGTCTTGGGTCACAATATTGGTCGAATACACCTCACGTTCGAAACTATACGGCTCAATACGGGATTTTACTCGACATGGTAGGCGGCCGGCAGTTACGATTCACACAAGAAGGAACATCCATGCAATATGCGCCCTATGTGGTCGACAAGGTATGGAAAGTGGCTGCGGCCACCGGATTTGGCGAGTATTTCCTTTTCGAACGTACAAAGCCGATCATCGATGACCATTACTACGTGAACCGCATCGCCCGAATCCCTTCCATCGATCTGATCCACTACGATCATTCAACTGACAGTAAGTTCTGGAAACACTGGCATACTCAAGACGATTCAATGGAGAACATCGATGCAAACAGTCTGAGGGTATCCGGTCAGGTCCTTCTCGAATTGTTGTACAGAGAAGCTGCAGGAATCTGAACAATAAACCATTCCGTGTTCGCAGTCATCAAAGTGCGAACTGATTGAACACGAAAGGTCGCGCCCTTATGGAGAAGAATGGGTTGGAGGCTTCATCATCGTAAAATCATACAGCCCCGTTTCTTCTGATTTATTTTTGAACCCTAATTCGAATAATGAGAATCCTACTCACACTCCTCCTTCTGGCCGCTTTGCCCGGATTGGCTCAATACCCTGCGCAACAAGGAGGGCAACGTGACTCCACCCGTGCCAAGGGAGGCCAGATGCGTGATACGGCCGCTTTCCGGAACATGCCTGCCATGGGCAAGGTGATCGGTAGTTTGCGCGACTCCAGTACACGCAAACCGGTTGAGTTTGCTTCCGTGGCACTGTTGAAGGTGAGGGACACCTCTGTAGCCGGTGGCGCCCTGAGTGATGAACGCGGGAATTTCCGAATCGAGGATCTGACTCCGGGCAGGTACTTTATCCGGATCACTTCCATCGGTTATCGACCCCTCGATTCAAAACCTTTCATGCTTAATCCGGCAGATCCCCTCAAGGATTTTGGTACGGTATGGCTGACCACCGCAACTCGGGTGCTCAAAGAAACTGAGGTGGTGGGGGAGAAGGCTGAGTATGTCAACTCGCTCGATAAAAAAGTGTACAACGTGGATAAGAACCTCGTTTCAGCCGGCGGATCGGTCTCTGATGTTTTGCAGAATGTCCCCTCGGTGAACGTGGATATTGACGGCAGAATCAGTCTCAGGGGAAGTGAACAGGTTACGGTGCTGATTGACGGCAAACCGGCCGGCCTGACCCAGGACAACCGCGGTTCGATCTTACAGCAACTCCCTGCAAACAGCATCGACCAGATTGAAGTCATCACCAATCCCTCCGCTAAATACGATGCGGAAGGTATGTCGGGTATCATCAACATCAAGACCCGGAAGGACAAGAATCCAGGGCTCAACGGTTCCATCACGGCCGGAGCCGGAACCCGCGATAAATACAATGCCTCTTTACAGCTCAACCGCAGAACACGTTCGCACAATGCATTTTTCAATTACGGATACCGCGACGACCGCCGTTTCTTTTTCGGTGACAACATCCGGACCAACACTTTCGGTGAAAGCCTGTCTTACCTGGTTGGCGACAACGACGGGTACAACGATAATATCTCCCACAACATCAAGGGCGGTGTCGATTTTTACATCAATGATTACAATACGCTCGGCTTTTCCGGTGGAGTGAACCTGCGTGACGAAAAAAGAAGGGATCTCTCCATTACGCGCGAGGAGGATGAATCCTTTGCGGTGATCAGCGGATTCGAAAGGCTGAATACTACCTTGGAAAAAAACAGAATTTACGATGGAAGTATCGATTACCGTCGTACGTTTCCGGGGACCAAGAAGGAACTCACGGCAAGTGTAAACCTCAACAATAATAACCGCGATAACGAGAACACATTTTCCACCGACACTTCCGGATCGGGATTCGATCAGCTTCAACGGGTTCTAACGGATATCCCGGCATGGAGCGGAGTCGCTCAGATCGATTTGGTTTTACCCCGCGAACGTTGCAAATGGGAGACGGGGCTGAAAGCTACTTTGCGTTACAGCGACGGGAGCCAAACTTCCGATCGCTATAATTTTATTGACAACTCATGGATTCCGGACGATAGCTTCAACGACCGGTTTATCTTCAATGAGTGGGTGTATGCCGGCTATGTCACCTGGACGGGCCGCTGGAAGATTTTCGAACTCAGTGCCGGACTCCGTGCCGAACAGACATTCATCACGGGCGATTCCAAAAGTCGGGATACCACCTTCACCCGCGATTTTCTCAATCTTTTCCCCTCCTGTGCGATCAAATACACTTTTTCGGAAGGCAAGGATATCCAACTCAGCTATTCAAGACGTATCAACCGCCCGCGAGAGGGACAACTGAACCCGTTCAAGAATGTAACCGATTCCATCAATATTTTCATCGGTAACCCTGCAATTCTTCCTGAATTGACTCATTCTTTGGAGTTAGGCTATGTGGGTCGGTTCAAAGAGCAAAGCATCTCGGCCAGCGTATTTTACCGATACACCGATGATTTCTCTCAGCGTTTCAGAACGATCGACACAACCACGGTTCCGGCAATTACTACTCAAACATTCGTGAATTACAGTTCCTCGGAAAACCTGGGTTTCGAAGTGGTGCTCCGCAACAGTTTTCTCAAGATAATGACTTCAACGCTTACGCTGACGGCGTTTTACAATAGCGTGAATGGAACCAATATCGGCTCGGATCTGGTGAGTGATGTGTGGAGCGGTGATGTTCGAGCCAACATCGGTGCTAAAGTCAGCAAATCATTTTCAGTGCAGCTTACCGGAAATTACATGGCTCCCCGTGAGCAACCCCAGGGTACGTTCAGGGGTATGAGTGGTGTCGATTTCGGTTTCAAATACGATTTCAAAGGGGGAAAATGGACGCTCAACGGTTCGCTTTCAGACATCTTCGATACACGTGATTTTCGTGTTGACAACTACGGGCAGGGTTTCCGTGTCGAATTCATGCGTAAGCGTGAATCGCGCGTAGGTTCGTTTACGCTCAGTTACCGATTCGGCAAAGCGGAGCAAGCACGTGACAGGAGAAAGGGCAGCCGTGGAGGAGATCAAATGCAGCAAAACGATATGATGGATTTTTAATCTCATCTCCTAGGTAGGATGATGCGAATGACATCACCATGGACAGAAAACAATTCCTCCGGTCAGGGGCGCTCATGACGGCCGGTATGATGACGCTTCATGAGTTTTCGGGTTTCGCCTCTGCTTTGAAGGGTTCAGAATCACTTATGCCTGCCCTGTTCGCAGGCCATGGGAGTCCGATGAATGCGATTGAAGACAATGCCTTCACCCGGAAATGGAAAGAGCTTGGGAAATCCCTTCCCCGTCCCAAAGCCATACTCTGTGTCAGCGCACACTGGATGACCCCGGGCAGCACACGGGTGACAGCAATGGATAAACCCCGCACTATTCACGATTTTGGTGGTTTCCCCGAAGAACTCTTCCGACAGCAGTATCCCGCCCCGGGGGCCATTGCTGCAGCCGCCGAGACAGTGGAGCTGGTGCAACAGCCGAAGATCCTTCCTGACCACGACTGGGGCCTCGATCATGGCTGCTGGTCAGTGTTGTTGCCCATGTTTCCACAGGCCGATATCCCCGTTTTCCAGCTCAGCCTCGATTTGAACAAGCCTCCCCGGTGGCATTACGAACTGGCTTTGCAGCTCAAAGCGCTGCGTTCGCGAGGCATCATGGTAGTAGGAAGTGGAAATATCGTACACAATCTGGGTCGCATGCAGTGGGATGGCAAGCCATACGACTGGGCCCTGGAGTTCGATGCCTGGTCGCGCGACCGGATTGATGCCGGCGATCACCAGGCGTTAATAGAGTACGCTAAAAAAGGGACGCTCGCCCAACTGGCCATTCCCACCAACGAGCATTACCTCCCCATGTTGTACATCCTGGCCATGCAAACCAACACCGACAGGCTGACATTTTTCAACGAACAGACTGTGATGGGATCGGTTTCCATGCGCTCATTCCTGCTATCCTGATGCCACTGTATACCGAGGCTCGACAAAAGGTCTAACTTTGTCCGTCCCATGTCAACAGTCCGCGAAAACTCAGATAAACGCTACATCCGGTACGTCTGGCTTTTGGTTTTATCACCGGTTTTGGGAATCGTCGCCCTTGTCGGATTGACTGCCGCCGGACTCTTCGGTGAGTTGCCCACTTTCGAGGAATTGGAAAATCCCAAAAGTAGTCTTGCCAGCGAGGTGTACTCAGCTGACCTTAAGACCTTGGGGAAGTACTACGTGCAAAACAGGGTCAATATTCATTTCGACGACCTTTCTCCCAATTTGGTGCACGCCTTGCAAGCTACCGAGGATGTCCGTTTTGAAGAGCATTCGGGAGTCGATATCCGTGGATTGTTCCGCGTATTTTTCAAAACCATCATCCTCCAGCAACAGTCGGGCGGAGGAAGTACATTGACACAACAGCTCGCGAAGAATCTTTTCCCCCGTGAGGATATGAACAAGGTTCAGCTGATATTCCGAAAGCTCAAGGAGTGGATCATCGCGGTCAAGCTCGAGCGCAATTATACTAAGCAGGAGATTCTGGCGATGTACCTCAACACGGTAGAGTTCGGGAATAATGCATTCGGAATTAAATCGGCCACGACAACTTATTTCAACAAGACACCGGCCGAACTCAAAATTGAGGAGGCATCCTTGTTGGTTGGAATGCTCCAGGCACCGAGCCGGTACAATCCGGTGCGGAACCCGAACAACGCGCTCACGCGCCGAAACACCGTCATCGCTCAGCTTGAAAAATACGGCTTCATCACTGATACCGTTGCCGATTCCGTCTCTGCGTTGCCGATTAAACTCGACTTCAGGCAGGAAAGCCATCTGGAGGGGCCGGCCCAGCATTTCCGGGAGGTGCTCCGGCTTGAACTCATCCAATGGTGTAAGGAGCACACCAAGGCCGACGGATCGCCCTACAACCTTTATCGGGATGGACTGCGTATTTATACAACGATTGATTCCCGCATGCAGCGTTATGCAGAAGGAGCTGTCCGCGAACACTTCACTGATTTACAGAAGACATTTTTCGACCATTGGAAGGGTCGTGTAGCCTGGTCCGATCAACCCCAGATCATTGACGAGGCCATGCGGAGGAGCGAACGTTACCGCCGGGCAAAAGCTGCTGATTTAACTGACGCGGAGATCCGTGCGGAATTCAACAAGAAGATACCGATGACCGTGTTCAGCTGGAAAGGCGAAGTGGATACTACCATGAGTCCCATGGATTCCATTCGGTACTACAAGATGTTTTATCAGACGGGCTTCATGTCGATGGAACCCCAATCCGGTTACGTACGCGCCTGGGTGGGTGGAATCGATTACAAGCATTTCAAATACGATCATGTGAAGGATGGCAAACGTCAGGTCGGCTCCACATTCAAGCCTTTCCTCTATACCTTGGCCATGCAGGAAGGCTACTCGCCCTGTTACGAGGTACCCAACGTGCCGGTCACCATCATGGGTCAGGACGGAGTCCCTTGGACCCCTTCCAACTCGGACGCCAAGTATGGAGGTATGATGTCGTTGAAAGAGGCTCTCGCGAATTCGGTCAACTGTATTTCCGCCTACCTGATGAAACAGTTTGGTCCGGATGCAGTGATCCAGGTGGCCCGAAAGATGGGAATTACTAGCTCCATAGAGACGTATCCCAGTGTTGCACTCGGCACCCCTGACATCTCAGTCTTTGAGATGGTGGGGGCGTATTCCACCTTCGCAAACAAGGGTGTTTACACACGTCCACAGTATATTCTACGCATCGAAGACAAAAACGGCGTAGTGTTGCAGGATTTCGTACCTCGAAAGGTGGAGGCGATCAGTGAGGAAACCGCCTACCTGATGCTTGATCTTTTGAAGGGTGTGACCCAGTTCGGTACAGGATTGCGTTTGCGGGGGTCTAAATACGGATTCACCAACCCGATCGCCGGTAAGACCGGAACCACCCAGAATAACAGCGATGGATGGTTCGTGGGCATCACGCCGGAATTGGTGAGCGGTGTTTGGTCAGGCTGCGAAGACCGGGCGGTGCATTTTCGTACAACACAGCTCGGACAGGGTGCCAACGTGGCGTTACCGGTATGGGGACTATATATGAAGAAGGTATTTGCCGATCCGTCGTTGAACTACTCCCAGGGGGATTTTGAAAAACCGGAAAAACCTGTCCGCGTTGAACTCGATTGTAGCAAATACAAGAATCCCGTGCAGGAACAGAACGGAGGAGATGAATTCGGAATTTGATTCTTTCAACAGTATTGTTCCTTTCTTTTCGGGCAGTCTGATTTCCCTATTTTTGATGAAGAATCTAATCGTATGAACAAAGTGGTTTCCGGGCCCGATGAGGCCATTAGCGATATTCAGGATGGTGCAGTCATGATGCTCGGAGGCTTCGGCTTGTGTGGCATTCCCGAGAATTGTATCACTGCACTTGTGCGTAAAGGCGTAAAGGAACTCACCTGTATCTCCAACAATGCCGGTGTGGATGATTTCGGTATCGGATTGATGCTTCAGACCCGCCAGGTGAAGAAAATGATCTCATCGTATGTGGGGGAAAACGCTGAATTCGAACGCCAGCTGCTCAGCGGAGAGCTCGAGGTCGATCTCATCCCGCAAGGTACCTTGGCCACTCGCTGTATGGCGGCAGCCTATGGCATGCCTGCAGTATGGGTCAGGGCAGGAGTGGGTACGGAAATCGCCGAAGGAAAGGAAGTCAGGAATTTCAAAGGAGTGGACTATCTCCTTGAGCATGCTTTCGATGCTGATTTTGCAATAGTGAAAGCGTGGAAAGGTGATACACACGGTAACCTCATCTTCCGCAAGACCACCCGCAACTTCAACATGCAGATGGCCATGGCCGGTCGCATTACCATTGCCGAGGTGGAGGAACTCGTGCCTGCAGGTCAGCTTGACCCTGATGCTATCCATGTCCCCGGTATCTACGTGCACCGCATTTTCCAAGGCAGTGATTACGAAAAGCGGATAGAGCAGCGGACTGTGCGGAAGGCGATTTGAAAATGATTCAATTTGAAAATTTGAAAATGGGTTTTTTCCATAGGTAAACGTTTAATATTCGGTTCTTTTCAATTCGATAATCTTATGCTTTTAGTTGATCGTCAAACGCATAGGTTCATTTTAAGATATTTTCTCTATTCGTACGCTAGAAAATAAGTTCGATTTTTAAGTCTTGTTCTCTTAATTTTGAATGATATAGTCTCTTTTTTCAAGGACAACTTATCATACAAAATGAATTTCTTATGAGAAATGATAAAATATCTAATCCAATACTCGAAAAATCCTTCAAGTTCTCGTTGGGAATAATTGAGTTTTCCGAGGAATTGGTCTCCTTAAAGAAGTTTCGAATGGCTGACCAGATTTTCCGATCAGGGACCAGTATCGGTGCGAATATTCGGGAATCACAGAATGCTGAAAGCAGAAATGACTTTATACATAAATTGAAGTTTGCTGCCAAGGAGGCGGATGAAACGGCAAATTGGCTTGAATTGTGCAATTCTACTCCCTATTATCCGGGTAATGATCTTTTGTATTCTGAGCTATCGGAAATCAATAAAATTTTATCCAAGATAATCGGTAATTTAAAGAGGAATGGTAACTCTTGAATGGAATATCCCATAATTGGGTATTTTCGGGATGCACTTTTAACGGCTGAAGTGCGATCAAGCTGCACCATAACATCAAATTGGCTAATTTTCAAATTAGCTAATTTTCAAATTAATAATCGTGTTAGACAAAATCGGAATCGCAAAACGCATCGCTAAAGAGGTTAGGGACGGTTACTACGTCAATCTCGGCATCGGTATCCCTACTCTTGTAGCCAATTATATTCCCCGGGGCGTTAATGTCACCCTCCAATCGGAAAACGGTATGCTGGGCATGGGGCCGTTCCCTATCGAGGGTGAAGAAGACCCGGATCTGATCAACGCAGGCAAGCAGACCATCACCGAGGTGCCCGGTACGGCTTATTTTGATTCCGCGCTCAGCTTCGGAATGATCCGCGCGGGCAAAGTTGACCTGACCATCCTGGGAGCCATGGAGGTCAGCGAAGATGGCGATATCGCCAACTGGAAGATCCCAGGGAAGATGGTTAAGGGGATGGGCGGTGCAATGGATCTCGTGGCTGCGGCCAAGAACATCATCGTGGCCATGCAGCATGTGAACAAGGCAGGTGAAAGCAAGCTTTTACCCAAATGTACTTTGCCACTCACCGGGGTGCGTTGCATCAAAAAGATCGTAACGGAACTCGCCGTACTCGATGTGGTTCCCGGTAAAGGTTTTGTACTGCTGGAACGGGCGCCCGGAGTAACGGTGGAGGAAATCCGAAAAGCCACGGCAGGAAAGCTGGTGGTGGAAGGGGAAATACCCGAAATGATAATCGACTAAACAATTGATGAGGGGGTTCTTCAGGTTTTCTTCAAGCCCTCCGGCCCTTTTCATCTTTTCCTTCGTTGTCCTTTTTTTTCTTCTGGGGCTTCATAAGGTGTTGTTCCTGCGGCCTCAATCGATTCATCAGTGGGCCCAGTGCGACCGCGCATCTGTGGCCTGGAATTACTACGTAGGCGGATACGATTTTTTTCATCCACGGGTGAATAACATTGCCAATGGATCGGGTATAACCGGTCTGGAGTTTCCAGTCATCCAGTACTGTGTGGCAATGCTCTACGGGGTTTTCGGATTCCATGAATGGATTTATCGGTTGTTGACCTTATGTGTCTGCGCTTCCGGGCTCTATTGTGCCTGGAGAATTATCGAGCAACTTTGTAGTGATCGATTGGTAGCTTCACTTCTCGTGCTTTTTTTGGCGTGCTCACCGCTTCTTTCCTATTATTCCATCAGCTTCATTCCCGATGTGTATAGTTTGTCATTTCTGATGATTTCCTTGTATATGTTGGTAAGGGTGCGCGTACACGGATTGAATTGGTATTCTGTACTGCACTGGGTTTTCCTCTCAATGGCATGTTTGATAAAACCCACATCTCTTATTTATCTCCCCGCCTTCTGGATTTACCGCATAAAGGCTAAAGATCAACCAAAAGCCAAAAAAACACTATTTGTCAACTTCGGTTTAAGCGTACTTGTTTTTTTGATAACCGTATCCTGGTATGCTTATGCGAAGTGGTTGAGCAGTGTTGAGCACTCAGGAGTTTTCCTCCTGCAGGCTCGACCGATACAAAACTTCAACCAGCTCTTGGAAATCTGGGAACTTGTGCGCTCTAATTGGCTCAATCGCATCTTTAATCCTTATGTGTTAAGCGGAATCGTTTTTGGATTTATTCTTCTGCTGATCGTGAAATTGAAAAACCTTCCGGTTGCCGCTTGGATGGCCATTTCTGCTTTACCCGGAGTCGGTTTCTATTTTTGGCAGATGGGACAACAGTTTCCGTATCATGATTACTATGCTTTGTTGCTGATACCTGCTCTGGTATTTATTCTAACCGCTTTTGCCTGCGTCTTGAAATCCCTCCAATCCAAATCGCTTCGCACAGGAATACTACTGGTTTTTGTTTCAATCATAGCGATGCAATTTTATTCAGCAAAAACGCACGTCCGCGTCAGCCACAAGAGCGGTAGCTGGAAGTACGGCCATACCTTCTTTGATGATTATTTCGATGGGGATGGCATCTTGACCCGCGCGGGTTTATCAAGGGAAGAAGCAATTCTTTCTGCGTTTGACCCGACTCCGAATGTTTCATTATATCTTTTGGGCCGCAAGGGAATCAATGTGCCCGGGTTGGCTGAATTGGAGGTCATACTAAAGCATCCTGAGTCCATCAAAGTGAATTATTTGCTTATTCATGAGAAAAGTTTAGATGGCATAAATCCGCTCGATACAAGTATCTATCCGGTAACCGAGATGCGTTGTGAGCCACCATTCAGGCTTTACAGGATACGGAAAATATGAACTTGAAAACAATCGAAGTGCCTATACCTAACAGCATGGAACTAACTGTCCTCACCCCTGTATTTAATGAAGAAGCGGGTTTACAAGCCTTCTATGACCGGACTGTCAATGTCTTGCATCGTATGGGCTGTTCTTACGAATTGCTGATCGTTAATGATGGCAGTACCGATCATTCACTTGATATTCTCCGTCGGCTGTCCGCACAGGATCCCAATCTGCGGTACCTTTCGTTCAGCCGAAATTTCGGTCATCAAGTGGCGGTTTCCGCCGGACTTGATCATTGCAAAGGCAAGGCAGTGGTGATCATTGATGCCGATTTGCAGGATCCGCCTGAGTTGATACCAAACTTGTACGAGCGCTACAAAGAGGGGTACCAGGTTGTCTATGCAAAACGCAATTCACGTGCCGGCGAGAGTGTGTTGAAGAAGAGCACAGCCGGACTGTTTTACCGCATTCTCTCAAAAATGACGCACGTCAATATCCCTTTGGATACCGGTGATTTCAGGATCATCGATCACCGTGTGGTTGAAGTACTTAGAAAGATGCCTGAAAAGGGGAAGTTCATTCGGGGACAGATCGCCTGGGCGGGCTTTTCGCAGACGCATCTTCTCTATGACCGCGATGAGCGCCATGCCGGTGAAACAGGCTATACGTTCAGGAAAATGGTGCGCCTGGCGATCGATGGCATCACTGCTTTTTCAAATGTACCGTTGAAATTTGCAACGGTCAGCGGATTCATCGTTTCACTCATCACTTTCATCATCATCCTGTACACGCTGTATTCCAGGTTCATCATCCGTGATTATGTACCGGGCTGGACATCCATCATGCTGGCCGTGCTTTTCATCGGAGGAGTGCAGCTGATCTGCATCGGTATCATCGGCGAGTACATCAGCCGGATCAGCGATAATGTACGGGACAGACCGTTGTACATCATCGAGGAAAAAAATTTCTGATCGATTAGTCGCCTCTTCTTGTAATAAGGCTATCGTACTGGGAGTTCGATATCACCCCTTCTTCCCTCAATGACCAACCCGCATCCATCCTGATCTGCTCATCTACGGCAATCCCGTTTTTTTGAGCTTTTTCTTTAAGCGCTCTCATCCAATCTGTGTTTTCCTTTATTCCAACTATCTTTTTTTCCAACCTGCTTTGAGCCTCATCCAGGCTTGCCGCAATTCGTTGAAATGGCACATCCGATAATTCAATCAATACAAGTCCTTCAACCCTCGCATGCTCTTTGATGAAATAGTTTTTCTGAAGGGTTTCAATTTGAAGTTGGTCGGTTAGGAAATGTATGCTGTCCGGTAATACCCGGGATTGTATATCGTATTCACTGTTTCTGGCGTTATCGAATAAGAGAAGGCTCAAAGCATTGGCGGGATTCGTGCCCCGCCCGAGCGGTGCGATGACCGTTTCTTTGAAGATGTCTTTGTGCGAACGGACCATGCTTATCGCCTCTTCAATGGCTATCGCTTCCTTTAATTTCTTTGAGGAGTGGATGTGGGTGCCTGCTGCGAATGGACCCGCTACGAACAAAGCAAGAAGCAGTAGCCAGATCGCTCTAATTTTGTTCGTAGATATTGAACGCGACAAGTAATCCATTAGGAACACGATCGTATCTGAAATGATGATCGCATTCACTGCCAGGAATGCATACTTGGCAGAACCGGTGAGACCTTGAGTGATCAAGATCAAAAACCATATTGACCAAAGGAAGAGCCTTGGTTTGTCCTTTGACTTGATGTAGAGAGGCACGGATGATAGTCCCAACACAATACCGATATAGAACCACCAGCCCGCATCCTTCGCTAAAGCCTGTAAGTTTTCACTGATCGTGGCTTCAAACAAAAGTGTATCATGTCGGAATGCCGTAAGTCCGTATGCCAGTCCGATAGGAAACAGCATTGAGAACAAAATGGCCGGAATATAACGGCGGTGGTCTTCCGTCGATTTCCAACTTAAAATCAATACAGGCAATAGCCAAATGTATGCCGTTGGTCCCGTAAGCAGGGGGACGAAACCAAGGGTAGCCAGCGTTGTTGCTTTCAGTCTGGCGGCACTGTGAAAAAGGAATTGAGCCAACCCGTTTACCAGAAGTATTATCGCTATGCAGGTTATTGCGAATGTCAAACCCTCGGGCAGATCCCGGATTGAAATCAGAAATGGAGTTGTAGCTATCGCAAGGCATAAAATCAGTCGGTTGGCAATGGGTTCGCTTCGATCCAATTTCCTGAACCAAAACAGACCGAAAAGGCAGAATACGATCAGCGATTGGAAAAATAAGCGGACCGGTACCGGATTCCAGTCGGCGAATTTGAGCAATGGAAGATAAAGGTGGTCCAGGATGATTTTCTCCGGATTGATCTCTTCGGATCTCCCGATATCAAGTGCCTGCTCAGATAAATAGTTGAATTCAGTCGGTTTGAAATAGCTGAACATGCTGTGATGAAAAAGCACGTAGCTCATGGTCACCAGCAAAATCATATACGAAGCAAGCTCCTTCTTTTGGTATCCCCAATTCTCAAATGACTTCTTCATCATTCTATTGTGACTTCGTAAATCTTTCCGACGAGTTCTTTTGCCGGAAAGGGAATGTTCTCCTGCTCGAATGGGGCACCGAACCACCATTTCGTATTGTGGAATTCCTGATCAATAATGAGTAACATCTGGTTGTTCGGAATGCTGGTAAAACTACTATCCATGTAGCAAACCGTACGCATTTGGTCCGGTTCCGGTCCGATTCGCCAGACGATTTCAGTAGGCTTCCAGTCAATTTCAAAATAGTAGTGGTCGCGACCGAACAACTCTTTATCCGAAACCAATTCTCCACCTGTAGTGGCCCTTGAGGATTTTCCCCAGCGGAACGAACTGTGGTTCTTGTCGTTGTGCACCAGCGTAACACATCCTCCTGCTTGCTTGCTTGGGTCCTGGCAGGCCATATCCCAGTTAGTACAGGCTACCAATACTTTTCCCTCATCCGACTCCAGTTCCGGTGATGCCTTCGGTGACCAGAAGTCATAGCGGTCTTTGCGTGGAACGGATTTCCGGAAAAAGGGTGGGAATTCATTCATCGGGCAGTAGGGATGAGCCTTCATGATTTCGAAATCGATTTCCGAATAAGCGGTGACTTCTTTCCTTTCGCTGTTCTCATCACCCAGGTACTCCGCCATGTATCCGCCGTTACGACACGGGCGCAGGTTATTCCACTCCTCCTGGCTTTGTGTGATCAGCCATATCGCATTGGTCAATCCGTTCCACATCCCTTTGTCGTTCAACATCCTCGACAATTTGCATTTCACCCGCACTTTGCCATAACTGAAACCGTGTCTGGTTTTCACTCCGCTGATCTCCTTTCTCCAGTCGTATGGCTTGCTTGCCGGGTTTCGAAGTTCGATGTGATGGCCTGACGCGTCGTATCTCACTGACTCGCAGCCTGCGCGAGGCCGCATGGGTATCGTACGTATCCGCTCCTCCCGGGTGGTGAAGTGTTTATTCCAGTAGTAGTCGTCCTTGTCAAAACTATTCGCCGTCACATCTTCGATCAGTGGGATATTTTCGAAGTAAGTGTCTGAGATGATGGTCGGTCGGAATTGTTTGAAGCAGGATTCCTTGCGAAGTTTTTCACCGGAGTTGCAGGTAGCGCAATGGAATTTCTTGTCTGCATCCGCATCGAAGTCCCCTTCGTCTATATAAATACCCCTAGTGAGGTCCATTCTCGCCGTGGCGCGGAGTTTGTGCTGACCGATGGCAAGGGCAGCTCCTTTCGTGGTACGGTCCAGCCTGAGGAGAAGTTCATCGAAAGGATCCACATAATGCCCATTCCTTTTTCTGTGGAGGTTAACTGTTTCCAATGGAATACGTGACTCTGCAACGGCTTGTTCCGTACACACCAGTAACAGGAATGAGTACAATCCAACCCGGGGATTTCGTTGCCATTTCTGATTGATCCCTTCGCTGAAGTATTTGGTCTCAAACCGTGGGTTGCCGCTGATTCGGAACGAATCGGTGACAAGGTGAAATTCACCATCTCCAGGAATCATGGGAGTCTTATGAAGTACAGCCAGCGTATCATCCCAACTGCCATAGAAATTTTCGCTTAGCAATTCACTGTATCCGGAGGCAGTGTCGTTACTTATCGGGAATGAGTACGAGTCATTTCGATAATAGATCTTGTATAGGAATGCGCGAGGAGCATTCGAGTTGTTTTTTATCCTGAAGCTGAATAGGAAATAACCGGATGGTGTGTGTTTTGTTGTCGGGAATTCGATACCGTCCAGTGCCTGACTCCAGTCCACATCGATGTCCCGGATGGTGTCGGTTTCAATTCCGTAATTCTCCAGCGGATTGAATCCTTTCAGGTCGAAGGAGGGATCGGAAAGGACCACCGCTTCCCTCTCTATGCTGTTGCAGGCAGTCACCATCCATAAGGCCAGCAACGCGGTGATCGTAGGGTTAGAAAGGAGAATATTCACGGGATCGGACAGAATGTTGTTTGAGCAGTATGAACCTTGTCGCGCATTTCTGCTTTGAAAAGCAAACCGTTTTTATAGCGTGCAGCGCTTAGTACCTCGTGATAGAAAGGATGTTTCTGATTGTTTTCTGCCAGCGGGAAGTACGATTCAAGTATGGAAATCGACCCCTCGGGTCTTATCCGGCAGCGATGCATGGAAAAACGCCAGCCCCGTCCAAGGACAATGAATTCCTCGTTGCCCTTCGGGAAGAACTGATCCTCAGCCGAAAGGCCAAGTACCGGTACGTGCCGCATGTCCTCCCATTCCATTGGGTGTATTTCGGCTTCATTCTTTTTCAACTCCACGGTCATGATCATGGTGGTGTCAGTCGTTTTAACAAACAGTAGGAACAGATCCTGTGCAAGTCTTTTCAATGCAGTTGTTTCTGATGATTTATCCAATGGCTCCCGCTTGCATCTTACGTAACGGATCGATCCGGATTCGATTAAAGCCATCCGGCCTCCGTTTTTTTCCATCCAGGCCATCTCCATTCCCTCTGAGAAATGATGGGATCGGGCGGGTATCCAGTTGCCGTTTTCCAGTTTGATCTCTTGTGGTATGGGATTTTTTGGATCGAATGGACGGTACATTTCCCAGGATTTTTTTGCAGAGAATCGGTACAAGACAGGATTACCTGCAGAGTCCATACCCGGAGTCCACTCTGATTGATCCGATTTCTGCATAACGGTTTCTTGTACCTTGCCATCCGGCATCAGCTTTCGGATTGTTCTTCGATTCATGCCGTACAGGACGTCACCGGAACTGAACAGAATTTGATCATCGAGCGATGTGATCGGTTGCACTTCTTTTTCAGTTCTCCCGGGCAGTTTCGTTTTGGCCAGAAACGGCTGGTAGCCATTGCGCGGAAGCAGGTACTCGCCTTCGAACTGCTCGACGAGCGTGTTATTTCCTTGAGGCAAAGGATCTGCGCCCAATGTGATTTCCAGGTAGTCGATGCTGATGGACGATTCCCCGGTATTCCAGATGTATCCTTTTAATACGGATTCAGCATTGATTTGATGGTTCTCCAATTTCAAACGTCCGTTGAGAATTGTGGGAGTGTTGACAGCGAAATCTGCGTCGAGTCCATAGCTTGCCGCCCAAAAAGGTTCCTTTTCACCCGGAGTTTCAATGGTGACGACGAAAAGGAAACCAAGGGAATCGTTGGTTTGCCGACGGACACGCGCCTGAGTTTTAATGACCGTTAAGGATTCAAGCGCAAGTTCCTTCAACGGAATGACAAAGCCGGGACTATAATTTCTTCCACCTTGAAGCAAAAATCCGCTGCTGTCGCAAGTCGGACAGGCATCGCTCTTCGCGGTGAAATCAATGCGGTAAGTATCGGGTCCGGTGCTGTTGTTGTGGTTTGCTGCAATGCCTTCCGCTTCCGGCTGCAAGAGTTGCTTGATGGACTGAACGGAAAGTCCGGCATTGTCCAGGATTAGGAATAAGGGTATGAATAGCAGCGTGATGGTAAAGGCGTAAACTGCTTGTCTTGACATGAATCTTGCAAAAAACCTTATTTATTCAAAAACGAGTTCAAAATCGTCCAAAACCGCTTTCTCTTTGTTCGGCGACCATCCGTAAATCTTGAGTTTCGCATCGGGTGCGTTAGAGGGGAGGCTGGTTTCGATTTCGGCTTTTTTCCATCCCTTTGAGTCTTTGACTGTGTATTTGGAGATGAAAACACTTTTCCAATCGTAGTTGACTCCCGCAGGACTCGTGATCGATGCCACCCATTGGATTTGACTGGCAGAGTCAGGGCAATTCATCCAGATCGATGCTTTAGCGGTAGAGTAGCCTTTGGTCCTTAAATCTGCGAGGCTATGCTCCCAGGTCATGCTGAATTCCTTGTCGGGTCCTACGTGAAGAGCATAGCGACCACTGCGCGCCATGCCTTCACTGATCGCATCCGAGCCGCTGAGCCACGGCTTCATATCATCAAAGTCGGTTCGGATGATGTTGGAAGGTTGCCGACGTTCGGTACAAGAAGCAATAAAAATTGATACGGCTGAAATCAGGAAAAGCAGGAATCTGTTTTTCATTCCTCAAAAATAACAATCGGTTCAAATGAACCCTTCGGTTGGTGAACAACATGGTTTTCGGAAAACAGGGAGCCGTTTTCAGTACAATTGATTTATTTTGCTCTCCCTCCGGTAACGCATGGTATTTTCCAGCATCCTGTTCCTTCTTTATTTCCTGCCTGCTTTTCTTATTACCTATTACCTGCTTCCGGTACGCTACCGCAATGCTTTCCTGTTGTGCTCAAGCGTATTCTTTTACAGTTGGGGTGCCCCGCGATTCATTTTTGTCATCCTTTTTACCACCGTAGTCGATTACCTGCTGGTGCTTCGGATGGATGCCTCCTCCAGCGAGCGCTGGAGAAAGGCCTATCTCGTGTTTTCTGTAGCAGTGAACCTGGGACTCTTGCTCTACTTTAAATATTCGAACTTTTTCATAGAAAACCTGAATGTACTTTTAGAGCAAGTCGGAGTAGTACCTGTCGCCTGGATGCATCTGGTGCTTCCAATAGGTATTTCATTCTACACCTTCGAGACGATCACGTATGTGATGGATGTTTACAGGAGGGTGCACCCCCCACAAAAGGATTTTTGGAACTACCAGTTGTACATCATTTTTTTTCCGAAGCTCATCGCCGGTCCCATCATCAGGTACCATGAGTTCGCCGGGCAGATCACTTCGCGTTATTTCGGCGACGACAATGCCAACCGTATTGCGGGCTTTTCGCGCTTTTCGATCGGGCTAGGCAAGAAGGTGCTGCTTGCAAATAATTGCGGCGGGCTTGCAGACCAGATCATGGGGTTCGATTTCAACATCATCAGTTCTCCTGTGGCATGGCTGGGCATACTGGCTTACACCATGCAGATTTACTTCGATTTTTCCGGTTATTCTGACATGGCGATCGGCTTGGGCAGGATGCTGGGTTTTAAGATTCCTGAAAACTTCGATAACCCCTACACATCACGAAGTATTACGGAATTCTGGAGACGATGGCACATTACGTTGGGTAGCTGGATGCGAAACTACCTTTACATTCCGCTTGGGGGGAACCGGGTAGAAAGTCCCTACAGGTTATACATGAACCTGTTCATCGTATTCCTTGCTTCTGGACTTTGGCACGGTGCCTCCTGGAACTTCATCTTCTGGGGCGCCTACCATGGCTTTTTCCTGGTCATCGAGCGGCTGTTCCTTCTTAAGTTGTATCGTATATTACCGGTATGGTTAACCGTTCCTGTGTGTTTCTGCATCGTCATGATCGGCTGGGTCTTTTTCCGGATAGAATCGTTCGGTGATGCATCGCTGTTTGTCAGCAGACTGTTCAGTTTAGACCTGTATAGCTACAATCCGGTCACAGCCGAGCAGGTATTCTACATCCTGATTGCTTTGATTTTTTCATTCATTTCCATCACTTCAATCGGGCGCCAACTCAATGGGTATTTCTTTGAACCCGATACGGATTCGGTCAACAGAAGACGAGTTCTTGCAGCCGTATCCGCCTGTCTGTTTATGCTCAGCCTGAGTTCCATCTCTTCGTCCGGATTCAATCCGTTCATTTATTTCAGGTTCTGATGGTGACGCGGAATTGGAAATCCATTCGACACAAGGTGCTGCTTGCAGTGCTCGCACTTCTGGCGTTGTACCCTGCCGTTCAAGGCTGTTTTCATCTTGTGAAGGAGCCGAAGCTGGATGGTGCGGTTGATTACAGGCCCGACATCTCATTCACCTGGGCAGGATGGTGGAACGGGACCTGGCAGATTGCCAAAGAAGACTACCTTTCAGAGCAATTCGGATTCCGGAATTTTTTCGTCCGTTTACACAATGAAATCGATTTTCGGCTTTTCGGCGAAGGCCATGCCCGCAATGTCGTCATTGGAAAGGAAGGCTTTCTTTATGAGCGTGATTATATTCTTACCTGGTACGGGAAGGACTATCAGGGTGACGCTGCGCTTTCCGGCTTCATCACCAGACTGAAAAGTGTTCAGCGGAAACTTGAATCAAGAGGTAAAACGTTGCTTGTTGTATTGGCGGCAGGAAAAGGTTCGTTTTATCCGGAGTATTTCCCGGAATCTTATGCGTCATGGAAGCGCGGGCCGGTGAACTACGAGGCATTTTCCCGGATCGCGACGGACTCCGGATTGAACTTCATCGACTTTTCAAGCCATTTCCGGGCTTTGAAAAAGGATAGTCCTTATCCCTTGTTCCCAAGGCATGGTATTCACTGGAGTCATTACGGCATGGCTCTTGTGGCCGATTCGCTGGTTCTGTCGATTCAGAAATACAGGAAAATCCAAATGGACAGGCTAAGGTGGTCGGTGGTGGATTTACAGCCCGCCAAAGACACCGATTACGATATTGGAAGCGGACTCAACCTGCTAACTCGGTTACGGGGTCCTGTGATGGCCTACCCCCGCCTGCAGCAAGAGGCCGTTGCCGGTAGCACTAAACCTTCCATTCTTGTCATAGCCGATAGTTTTTACTGGGGTATTTACAACATGGGTTTTTCAAATCTGTTTTCGACCTCCCATTTTTGGTATTATAACAACGAGGTCTATCCCGAGTCCTTCAAATCCCCCATCAAAGTATCGGAACTCGATCTGGGGTCGGAGGTGGACAAGCACGATGTGTTCGTACTGATGGCTACTGAGCACAATATTCCCGGGGTCGGCTGGGGTTTTGCAGATGCGTTTTTAGGGCTGGAAGAGTGAACCGGCGTTCTGCTGAGTGAATACCGGCAACATTTGATTCTTGCTTCGTACATTTGGACTCCGGAATGAAAGTAGATCGCTTCTTTGAATTGTTTCTCGCCGAACTCGAGTCCGGGAAGTCACTTTGGTCGTATTATAAGTTCCACTCTGATCCGGCGAGTTTCGAATTCCGCAAAGCCTATTTCTGTCAGCGTTTACAATACGTAATTGATCACATCGGTTCGAAGGACGGGGCCATTTGGGATGTGGGATGTGGATATGGCACCACGGCACTCTTCCTGGTCCTGAACGGATACCGGGTCCATGGCACGACGCTCGAGTTCTATTACAAGGAACTTCCCGCGCGCATGGAATACTGGTCCAGGTATGGTGATGTCAGCGGTTTCACTTTTGATTATGAGGACCTCTTCGATCAGCATGTCCATCGTGGATTTTTCGATCGGATCATTGTCCAGGACACATTACATCATCTCGAGCCTTTGCCTGAGGCCCTTTCCATTCTTCGTAACCACCTTGAGCCGAACGGTGAGATCATAGTCATTGAAGAAAACGGCAATAACATCATCCAGTCCCTGAAGCTTTACCGGCAGCGAGGCAACAAACGGATTATCGAATTCCACGACGAGCGGCTGAACAAGACAATCTTATTGGGAAATGAGAATATTCGCTCACTGAGGACCTGGAGGCAGGAATTCAACAGGCAGGGAATGGATGTTGAACCCGGCTCAGTGCACTACGTGCGTGCATTACCGCCTTCCATCTTCAATCGCCTTGGCTATCACAAGGCTGTAGAACGTGAGCAACGCCTTTGGCGAAGCAATCCATTGCTACGCGAGTATTTTTTCTTTGGCATCAATTTCATCGCCCGGCACACCCCAAAAAAGGTTGCACCTGAAGCAAAGAACACCGCCCTAAACAGCGCCCATTAGTATGAGCCAACTGCTTTCCATTGTCATCCCCGCTTATAACGAAGCTGCTACCATACACAGGATACTCGATCGTATCCGCGCCGTCAAGCTGATCGGAGAACTGGACATGGAAATCGTGGTGGTGAATGATTGCTCCAAAGATGAAACCCTGTCATCTTTGGAAGCCTATCTTCAGCAGCATCCCCGATTCCCGATGGTGGTGTACTCTCAGCCGCAAAATATGGGCAAAGGCGCGGCGTTGCATCGTGGTATTCGTGAAGCGAAAGGCGATTACATCATCATTCAGGATGCCGATCTGGAATACGATCCTTCCGAGTACAACCGTTTACTGCAGCCCATCCTCGATGGGTTCGCCGATGTGGTTTACGGTTCCAGATTCATTGGCGGCAGGCCACACCGTATACTCTTCTTCTGGCACACCATCGGCAATCGCTTCCTGACCTTCTTGTCAAACATGTTCACCAACCTTAACCTGACGGATATGGAGACTTGTTACAAGTTGTTTCGGCGGGAGGTGATCAAACCATTGCATTTGAAAGAAAACCGTTTCGGGTTCGAGCCGGAGGTAACAGCCAAAATGGCCCGGATTCCGGGTATTCGAATCTACGAAGTGGGCATCTCCTATTACGGACGCACCTATGCCGAAGGGAAAAAGATCAACTGGAAGGACGGATTCCGTGCGATATATTGTGTTATTAAATACAACCTCTTTAGCAGGTGATCTCCGGAAACGACATGGCAGATTTTCAATTCAAAGAAGAAGACCTGGAAGGTCTCCATACACTGGAGGCCATCAGCGAAGCCAGGCTATTCAATGAATGGATGTACCGTGAAGTCTCGCCATTCCTGAGTGGTCGCATACTGGAGGTCGGAAGTGGAATTGGAAATCTTTCCTCCTGCTTCATTCGCGACGGACAGGATATCACCATGAGCGAGATCCGTTCAGCATACCTGTCGCGTTTGCAGAGCAGCTGGCCGGACACGACCGCCGTTCACATGGACCTGGTCGATCCGAATTTCGAAGAGACGTTCGCTGATCTTAGTCAGTCATTCGACAGCGCTTTTGCACTCAATGTGATCGAACACATTGACGATGATACGCGTGCTTTAAAGAACCTGATGCACCTTGTCAAACCAGGTGGCAAAGTGCTTATCCTCGTTCCGGCCCATCAATTGCTTTACAATAAGATCGACAGTGGTTTGGCACATTTCCGCAGGTACAACCGAAGCTCCCTGCGTGGACTCATGCAACGTACAGGGTTGGTTGTTCAGCGCACCTGGATGTTCAATGCCCTCGGGATCCCCGCATGGATCACCGGAGGGTTGCTTTTCAGCGAGAATGAAATCGGTCACGGACAGATGAAAGCTTATGACAAGCTTGTACCCATCGCCCGGATCCTTGATCAGCTCACCTTTCACCGCCTGGGATTGTCAGTGATCGGGTTGGGAGTGAAAACGATTTGATGCTGTGAACCGTCACCGGGTTCCTGAGCATTCCTTACAGTCCTGTTCTGCTGGACTTTTCCATTAGCATCCGGACTCCACTGGATTTTACGGGTTGACAAGTCGATTCTGCAAATCCGCAGAGAAAAGTGCTTTTAAACCGCTTGTTTTTCCAAATATTGGAATATTCCCAAAAATAGAATGAAAAAATTGAGTTTAATTCATTGTATTTCAGGTCAATACAGATTAAATAAAATTATTCGACCCTATTGCTTAATCGAAGAACTTAAACTAATTTTGCCCTCCCATTCGAAAAAACAAATCAAAATCCGAACACTGTGGATACCTTAAGTTACAAGACCATATCGGCCAATTCCAAAACCGTCACCAAAGAGTGGGTGGTTCTGGATGCCAAGGATCAGGTATTGGGACGTTTCGCCTCCCAGGCAGCAATGATGCTTCGTGGCAAGAACAAGCCCAATTTTACCCCGCATGCCGATTGCGGTGACAATGTGATCATCATCAATGCCGACAAGATTCGTCTTACCGGTCGCAAATGGACCGAGCGCGAGTATGTTTCGCATACCGGTTATCCGGGTGGTCAGCGTTTCGTGACTCCCGCCAAACTGATCCGAATGAAGCCTACTGCCGTGGTAGAAAAGGCCATCTACGGAATGCTTCCCAAGAATCGCTTGGGCAACGCCATCAAAGGGAATCTTCACATTTATGCCGGTGCCGAGCATCCGCATGCTGCACAGCAACCCAAATCCGTGACCCTCAAGTATTGATCATAACACATGGAAATCACACATACCATCGGTCGTCGTAAGACCGCAGTTGCAAGGGTCTATGTCCAGCCCGGTAACGGCACCATCAAGGTGAACAACAAGGACTACACCATTTACTTCCCAACCCTGCCGCTACAGAATCTTGTCCAGCAGGCCTTTGTTCTTTCGAACACGAAAGACCAATACGATGTGAATGTAAATGTGTTTGGCGGCGGTTACAACGGCCAGGCCGAAGCCGTACGCATGGCTCTCGCCAGGGCTTTGTGCAAGATCAACGCCGAGTACCGTCCGGTTCTCAAATCCAACGGCTTGTTGACCCGCGACCCACGTATGGTGGAGCGTAAGAAGTTCGGTCAGCGCAAAGCCCGTCGTCGCTTCCAGTTCAGTAAACGTTAATCCACTCCACCCTCTATACATCCAGCGTAATGATCAACGTAACGCAAGAAGAATTACTCAATGCCGGTGTCCATTTCGGTCACCTCAAGCGCAAGTGGAACCCGAAGATGGCAGCTTACATCTTCATGGAGCGCAACGGCATTCACATCATCGACCTCAACAAGACCGCAGCCAAGCTCGAAGAAGCAGCAGCAGCAGTGAAGCAGATCGCCAAGTCAGGAAAGAAAATCCTGTTCGTCGCTACCAAGAAACAGGCGAAGGAGATAGTTGCCAACTCCGCCAAGTCTGTCAACATGCCTTACATCACCGAGCGCTGGCCCGGAGGTATGCTCACCAATTTCGCAACGCAGCGTAAATCGGTGAAAAAGATGACAACCCTTGACAAGATGCTCAGCGACGGTACTGCTGATAATATGTCGAAGAAAGAGCGATTGATGATGGGTCGTCAGAAATCCAAAATGGAAAAACTCCTCGGTTCCATCGCCGACCTGAATCGTCTACCTGCCGCTCTTTTCATCGTGGACACGGTGAAGGAGCACATTGCAGTGGACGAGGCCATCAAGCTCGGTATTCCGACCATCGCCATCAATGACACCAATAGCGATCCCAGTATCATCGATTTCCCGATTCCGGCAAATGACGATGCAAGTAAGTCTGTAGAATTGATCATGAACGTTATGGTTCGTGCTATCGAAGACGGTCTTGCTGAGCGTAAAGTCGATAAGGAACAAGAACGTGAGCGGGAAGCTGCCTCTGAAGAGGAAACTGCAGACGTTGCAGTCTCGGAAGGGGAGGAAGGAGGCGAATCCGGAGGGGATTCCGCTTCGAAAGGAGGAAGGCCGCGTAAGTCAGGCCCCCGGAAATAACGTAAGTTATGCGGGATGTCCGAAAGGCATCCCGCTTTCATAAAAGGCCGGTTTCAAGGCCATGAACTTCAAATTGAAATCAAAAAATCGTAAACGATGTCTACTACAGTGACCATTACCGCTGCCGACGTGAACAAGCTCCGGAATATGACCGGTGCCGGCATGATGGATTGTAAAAAAGCGCTCGCCGAATCCGGAGGTGACTTCGACAAGGCGGTCGATTATCTTCGTAAAAAAGGCCAAAAGGTGGCTGCAAACCGCGCTGACCGCGAGGCGAAAGAAGGTTATATCATTGCGAAGGCCAATGCCGACCACACCGCTGGTTATTTGATCTCCCTGAGCTGCGAGACCGATTTTGTCGCCAAGAACCAGGACTTCATCAATTTCGCTGAAGGGATCCTTGACACGGCCATGAAAAACGATCCTTCCGATCTGGACGCGCTCAAGAATCTGACACTCGACGGTACCACGATCAACGATAAGCTGTTCGATATGATCGGTAAGATCGGCGAGAAGATCGAGCTCAGTACATATTCCAAGGTGACAGCCCCTTGCGTGATCGTCTATAACCACCCGGGCAACCGTTTGGCTGCCATGGTCGGACTCTCTTCTGCTTCAGCAGATAAAACCGCCGCCAGGGATATCGCCATGCAGATCGCTGCGATGAATCCGGTAGCCATCGACAAGGACGATGTAGACAGCAGCGTTATCGAGCGTGAGCTGGAAATTGCCAAGGAGCAGATCCGCGCTGAAGGCAAGCCCGAAGAGATGGTCGAGAAGATCGCTCAAGGCAAACTCAATAAGTTCTATCAGGAGAGCACCCTCCTTAATCAGGCGTTCATCAAAGAAGAGAAGAAGTCGGTGCGTCAGTACCTCGACGGAGTGGAGAAAGGGTTGACCGTGACGGTTTTCCGTCGTGTTCAGCTGGGTTGATCCCTATTCTGAAAACAATTCGGACGGGCCGGTGTGTTGAACACCGGTCCGTTCTTTTTTCACTGTAGTGCCGAAATCATTTATTCAGGGTGATTTGGATGTCGCTCAGGATCTTCGTCCCGGCAAGAGCCGGGTCGACCGGTTCCGTTTAGGAAAAATGGCTTACTTTGCCTCTTGAAATGAAGTACAAACGCATTCTTTTGAAATTATCGGGCGAAGCCCTGATGGGTGAGAAGCAGTTCGGCATCGACAACCTGCGAATCAGCCAATATGCAACCGAGATCCGGAATATCGTTGATCAGGGTGTTCAGGTGGCCATCGTCATCGGTGGAGGAAACATCTTTCGGGGATTACAGGCCGCAGAAGGAGGAATGGATCGTGTCCAGGGCGATTACATGGGGATGCTCGCCACCGTGATCAACAGCATGGCATTGCAAAGTGCTTTGGAGGGTCAGGGCGTGTCTACACGTCTCCAATCTGCAATCAAGATGGAGGCGATCTGCGAACCTTTTATTCGCCGCAGGGCTGTGCGCCACCTCGAGAAAGGCCGTGTGGTCATTTTCGGCGGAGGAACCGGTAACCCGTACTTCACCACCGATACGGCAGCCTCGCTGCGGGCTATCGAGATCGAAGCCGATGTCATCCTGAAAGGGACACGTGTGGATGGTATCTACACGGCCGATCCTGAGAAAGATAAGTCCGCAACCCGTTATAGCTCGCTCACTTTCCTCGAAGCTTATGAGCGTAACCTGCAGGTAATGGACATGACCGCCTTCACCCTTTGTCAGGAAAACAAACTGCCTATTATCGTCTTCGATATGAACAAATCCGGCAATCTCGAAAAGGTGGTCCGGGGAGAAGAAGTCGGTACCTTGGTAACCATCTGAATTAACCGAACCAAACATCATCGAAACCCGAATACCATGACCGATGTAAAGCCGATCCTCGATCAAATGCAGGATCATATGCAAAAAGCCATCTCCCACCTCGAAAGTGAATTGGCAAAAATTCGCGCAGGCAAGGCCTCGCCTGCTATGCTCGATGGCTTGATGGTGGACTATTATGGTGCAATGACCCCTTTGAACCAGGTGGCCAGCGTCAATACACCTGAGGCCCGTACGATCATCATTCAGCCCTGGGAGAAGAGCTTGATCCGGAATATTGAGAAGGCCATTATTGATGCCAACCTCGGAATGACTCCTGCCAACGACGGGTTAGTGGTGCGCATAAACGTGCCCCCCTTGAGTGAAGAGCGTCGTCGTGACCTGGTAAAGCGTGCAAAAGCTGAAGGTGAGCATGCCAAAGTGGGTATCCGCAACCTGCGTAGGGATGCGAATGAATCGATAAAAAAAGCGCAGAAGTCCGGTCTTCCCGAAGACCTAGCCAAGGACGCGGAAGCAAAAACACAAAAGATCACTGACGATTTCATCGCCAAAGTGGACAAGCACCTCGAGGCGAAGGAGAAGGAGATCATGACAGTTTGATCGGAATCGCTCCGCTTGATATTTTGAAGCCGTCCTCTACAAAGGCGGCTTCTGTTTTTCGCCCGTATACAATTTTATTACATTTGGTTAAAACACTTCCATGGCATTGATTCAGGAAATGGAGCGGCAGGGCAACTGGCTCTTCCGTTACCGTGGACAAATTCCTGTTGTACTCTTTTTGATGGCGATTCCCGCAGTTTTAGCCTCAGGATCATCCCTTAGGCCTGATTGGATACTTCCATTGGCGATTCTCCTCAGCTTAATTGGAGCGGTTGTAAGGGCGTACACCATCGGCACTACGCCGCGAGGGACTTCGGGCCGCAATACCCAGCAACAGGTGGCAGAGTCGCTCAATACTTCCGGCATCTACTCACTCTTGAGGCATCCTCTATACCTGGGTAATTACCTGATGTGGATCGGGATTGTCGTCTATACGGGCAATGCATCATTCGTCGCTGTTGTCACATTGATGTACTGGCTGTATTACGAAAGGATCATGATGGCAGAGGAGGCTTTCCTGCTCAATAAGTTCGGAAACACCTACCGGCAGTGGGCAGCAACAACACCAGCTTTCATTCCGCGTTTGAGTAACTTTCGTTCGCCTTTTGTGTCGTTTTCGCTTCGAAGCGTGTTCCGTCGTGAATACTCGGGCTGGCTGGCTGTGGTAGCGGGTTGGGCATATGTGGATTTTCTGAAAGGCATGGCCTCAGGAGATTCAGTTTCTAATGCTGCGCTTGCCTACTCCTGGCCGAAATGGCGGATTCCCCTGCTGAGCGTTCTGGCTTTGACATTGTTGTTGCGTACCTTGAAGCACCATACCGGTTTTTTAAGCGAAGAGGGAAGGAGCTGAACAAAGTGCGGCATGGTCTGTTTAACTGGTGTGATTGATTTCAATTGAGAAAGAATGGTTGATGGATTGATGGAGTCGAAACTGTTGATAGCGGGGCCTTGCGGTGCGGAATCGGAAGCTCAGTTGATGGAAACTGCCCGGGCCATTGCAACTCGTTTCCCGGGAGCCTGGTTTCGGGCAGGTGTGTGGAAACCGCGTACGCGTCCGGGTGCATTTGAAGGGGTCGGCGAGCCCGCCCTGGAATGGATGCAAAAAGTCCGGCATGAAACCGGTCTCAAGGTGGTGACCGAAGCAGCCACCACACATCAGTTGGAAGCCTGCCTGAAGGCGGGGATCGACGGGGTGTGGATCGGTGCCCGGACCACGGTGAATCCTTTTCTCGTACAGGATCTCGCGGACGCAATGCT
>JBJOER010000275.1:0-12839 GCA_046049215.1 Bacteroidota bacterium
AGAAGCGGTGTTTCGTGAGAAGAAAAAGCTGTTGGCCAGCATTCCCGGGGTGGGGGCACGTCGCATCGAGAAGGCCTTCGGTGTGTCGGTCATGCCCAGGGCGGAGCAGGAATTGGGTTTCATCAAAAAGCACAAGGTGCAGGTGATGTTCTTCACAGATGCCGAGTATCCCCGGCGCCTCTTGCAATGCCACGATGCCCCGGCGTTGCTTTATTACAAGGGATCCACCGACCTCAACCGGGGAAGGTTCGTGGCACTGGTAGGAACACGGTCCTCTACGGAGTACGGCGAGGAGCTCACGAAAAGTCTGGTTCAGGGACTTGTCGATCACGACATATGTGTGGTCAGCGGGCTGGCTTACGGCATCGACGGTTGTGCACATGCGGAATCGCTGAGGCTGAAGGTGCCCACCGTAGGAGTCACTGCGCACGGACTCGATAGCATCTATCCTTCTTCACACCGCCACATCGCCCGGCGCATGGTGAAGCAGGGCGGACTCCTTACCGAGTATCCAAGCGGAACCGTTCCTGACCGTGAGAATTTTCCCTCGCGCAACCGCATTGTGGCCGGCATGTGCGATGCTGTCGTGGTGGTGGAGGCTGCGTCCAAAGGGGGCGCGCTCATCACTGCCGATCTGGCTATGGGTTATGCACGCGATGTATTCGCTTTTCCCGGCAGGGTAGGGGATACGCAAAGCGAAGGCTGCAACAATTTTATCCGCGAAAACAAGGCAGCGTTGATCACTTCAGCCGATGACTTGCTGTGGATGATGGGTTGGAAAGATGAGAAAACGAGCACCAAACCTTCTGCTCACCAGACTCAGCTATTCATTGACCTGGATGCCGATCAACAACGCATTGTCGATGTACTCCGCCAAAACGGCGAAAGCGGACAGGACGCCATCGCCCACCACAGCGGGCTGGGCTTCTCCAAGCTTTCCGTAGTCCTCCTCGAACTCGAACTGAAAGGCGTCCTCAAACTCCTCCCCGGAAAACGGTATAAGTTGAATTGATGGCATATAGTTTCCTGGGATTAATTATGCCCTATCTATGCAGCAGTTAATGCAAGTCAAATAGTTTTTTCTTAACCACAGTGAACACTGAGTTTTCACAGAGTTCACAAAGGAAAATGGGAGAGTTTCAGTTAACGACACTTTTGTGACCTCTGTGCCTTCTTGGTGGACTCTGTGGTTTAAAGAGGGGAAGGATGTTTGGTAGGAAGTTCAATTGACGAATATTTCATTTTCACATTGGTTCATTTTCAAATTTTCAAATCCTTCCAAACTGTTAAGGGCCCGAATCATCAAACCGTCGATGTAAAATTTATCTTTGTAATAACATCCCAACCACTCCCATGTACGACACCCTCAAACCCGTCTTAGAAAAAGAACTGCAGGAAATCAAGGACGCAGGACTTTATAAACAGGAACGCGTCATCACCTCTCCCCAGGCCGCTGATATCGTCGCCAACAGCAAGAAGGTGATCAACTTCTGCGCAAACAACTACCTCGGCCTTTCCTCGCATCCCGATGTGGTTGCTGCCGCCAAGAAGGCCATCGACACCCACGGTTTCGGCATGAGCAGTGTGCGTTTCATCTGTGGTACCCAGGATATTCACAAGGAGCTCGAGCAGAAACTAGCCACTTACCTCGGTACGGAGGATACCATCCTCTACGCCGCTGCCTTCGATGCCAACGGTGGGGTATTCGAGCCGCTGCTGAACGAGCAGGACGCCATCATCAGCGATGAGCTCAATCACGCATCCATCATCGATGGCATCCGTTTGTGTAAGGCCCATCGCCACCGCTACAAGCACAACAACATGGAGGACCTCGAAGAGCAACTCAAGGCCACTCAGCATTTGCGGCACCGCATGATCGTTACCGACGGAGTGTTCAGCATGGATGGTACCATCGCGCAACTCGACAAGATCTGCGACCTCGCCGATCAATACAAAGCCCTGGTAATGATCGACGAATGCCACGCCTCCGGCTTCATGGGCAAGACCGGCCGTGGCACCCACGAGTACCGCAACGTGATGGGTCGCGTAGACATCATCACCGGAACCCTGGGCAAGGCCCTGGGTGGTGCCATGGGCGGATTCACTTCCGGCCGCAAAGAGATCATCGACATGCTGCGCCAGCGTTCACGTCCATACCTGTTCAGTAATTCATTGGCACCTTCGATCGTAGGCGCTTCCATCGCCGTCATCGACATGCTCAGCAACACCACGGCCCTGCGCGACAAGCTGTGGGAGAATACCCGCTATTTCCGTGAGCAGATCACCGCCGCCGGTTTCGACATCAAGCCCGGCGAGCATCCCATTGTGCCCATCATGCTTTACGAGGCCAAGCTGGCTCAGGATTTCGCCGCCCGGCTACTCGATGAAGGCATTTACGTTATCGGGTTCTTCTACCCGGTCGTCGCCAAAGGCAATGCCCGGATCCGCGTCCAGCTCTCAGCCGCTCACGAACTCCACCACATCGACAAGGCCATTGCCGCCTTCACCAAAGTGGGCCGCGAACTGGGTGTGTTGAAACCCGTCAGCGCATAACCGCATATCCCCTATTTTTGCACCGCATTACCGGGCCCATAGCTCAGTTGGTTAGAGCAGCGGACTCATAATCCGTTGGTCGCAGGTTCAAGTCCTGCTGGGCCCACAAACTAAAATCATAACCCCTCTGAATATCAATGTTTTAAATTTGTTCAGAGGGGCTAATGTAAAACAAAATGTAAAACAATTAGGTGGTTTTCTCCTCTTTCATCAGTGTTTTTACCTTCCTGATGGTGTTTACCGATACCCCACAGATCTTCTGAATTTCCCGAAGGGAATACCCTTCCCTAAGTTTTTTTTGGACATTCCCGTATTTACCAAGAATCTCCTCCTTTGACTCCACGGTTCCTTTCCTGCGACCCAAGACGATCCCCTTCTTTCTACAATTTTCCAATCCCGATTCGATTCTGTCCACAATCTACTTCCGTTCAATGCGGAAGATTTTGGTCAGGATGGCAAAGAAAAAGAAGGATATGTGATTCTCCTTGTGTAACCCTCCCTTAAATCGTACTGAAATATAGGTCATACTTTCAATTTGATGACCCACTTCCATAGCTCGAATCGCTCTGACCTAGAAAAGTCGGATACTAATTAAGCCAGAATGGCTATTACAGTCAATTTATAAATTTGCAATCTCACTATCAGCTATCCTTTGAAAATTCTGCTATCACTCTTGGTAATCGTGTCTTTCCTTGCCTGCAATCGCCATGAAACCGATTACGCAAAATGGAAGAGCTGCCAGGATTACTCCGTTCGGTTGTTCAAGGATGATTTTGAAAATAAATCAGCCTTGTTGATTTTTCCTCACCCCGATGATGAGATCACCTGCGCCGGAACCATTTTTGAATTGAAGAAATTGGGTTGGAAGGTGAATTTGCTGACCCTCACGCAAGGCTCAACGCCGGAAGAAAAGGCAATGAGGAAGGAGGAGTGGAAGAATGCAGTTGAGGTATTGAACCTGGATGATGCTCAACTCCTGGATCTATCGAACAACACCTGGGATAATGTCCTTGCAAACAAAATCGACTTCTGGTACGATCACGGTGATAGCCTGGAGAGGATCATCGAAAATGCAATAAGCCTATATCAGCCCTCGCTGCTTATTACCTACGATACGGCTCTCGGGGCTTACGGACACCCCGAACACCGGATGTCGGCTCTTGCTGCTGTCAGGGTTTTGTCCAACCACAGGGAAGATTCGGTTTTCTCCGTTCAGAAGATTCTGCAAATAACGATCCCCCAATCCCTGGAGAATGAATTGCTGGTTTCCAGGGAGTCCTACCTCAATGCAGTTAAATTGACCGGTAATACAACCTTGCCTGACCCCTCGGTTGCATTCGACGTTATTCCCTATTGGCCATTGAAGCGACGAGCCGCCTTGGAATACACTTCCCAGGCCCATGTGCTTCGAAAGTTCTATTTGCTGCCCGAAGAGGAGGACACGGTCATGCATTACCGCAACTTCGACAGGGAGTATTTTTTTGAGATCAACAGATAGGATTCTTCTATGCCGGACCTTATTCTACGATCTTGAACGACTCTTCTAAGTGCTCTGTGTACTGAAGAGTCATGATAGTTTAAAAGTTGAGTTGATTCTATAACGGCTTTTCATCTCTGATACTGGACTTTCAATGGATACCATTGAGACGGACGAGATGGTGGTAGTTTTTAGACACTGATACTTTAGAAATTACGCTTCTCAAGCTAGTATTCTCCCCAGACCTTCAACATACATGTGGCATCAGTTTATCTTTGAAATTGCTATTATGACTTGAATACGACGCTTAAAAAATTACGAGGTCAATCATGAATACATACATCTCATTGTTAAGGGGTATCAATGTGAGTGGCCAAAAGTTGATCAAAATGGATGCATTGAAAAACGCATGCATCGAAATCGGTTTGGAAAAAGTGCGTACGTATATCCAAAGCGGGAACTTGATTTTTGAATCGCGTTCGGTCGACACGAAAGCGATCAGCGAATCCATCAGCCGTAAAATACACGAGGACTTCGGATTCGATGTTCCTGTCATCACCATCACTGCAAAGGAGTTGGAGCAGGTGATCGCCGCCAATCCCTTTTCGAAAAAAAGTTCAATGGATTCCGCCTTTTTTCATGTCACATTTCTTTCTGAAGCACCGAATGCGCAATGCATCGAAAAACTTCAGGAAATTGAAGTCAAGGGGGATGAATTCGCCCTCATTGGAAAAGCCATGTATCTTTATTGTCCGGACGGATACAGCAACAGCAGGTTGACGAACAGTTTCCTTGAAGCAAGATTGAAAGTCACGGCAACCACCCGGAATTGGAAAACGACGAACGAATTGTTCAGGATCGCCTCAGCAAAATAAATCAGATATATAAAGCCTGTCTAATGTCAACCGATAAGATCACGATTCATGTTTCAATGAAGGCCTCACTCCGAAAGGCCTGGGATTATTACACTTTGCCCGAGCACATCACGCAGTGGAATTTTGCACATCCGAGCTGGTGTTGTCCTTCGGCATCCAACGATTTGCGGGTTGGTGGAAAGTATACGGCAAGAATGGAAGCCCGGGATGGAAGTATGGGTTTCACATTGGAAGGGATCTACGGAATGGTGGAGGAGCCGATTAAACTTAGGTATGAGTTCGCTGGACGATCGGTACTGGTGACTTTTGATGAATTGAACGACCAAACGACAGTTACAGTCACTTTCGATCCTGAAACCGAAAATCCGATCGACATGCAGCGGCAAGGCTGGCAGGCCATTCTCGACAATTACAAGAATTACACCGAATCACATTGATTAAAATAGGCCGTTTTGTAAATCGGGCATGTCTGGTGAATAGCGCTCTGACTGCAATTTTTCTTTGGCAGTTATCTGCGGCAATGGCTTCCTGTAGCGCCCCCGCTTCTCTTCCTGAAAATGATATGATTGTTGAGGAGATATCAGCAGCTTTGGGGGATACCGTATCAGATCTTGGGGCCGATATCGGTTGTATTTTTCAGGATAAGTTGAACAGGTATTGGTTTGCCAGCAATGGCGGAGGTGTTTACTGTTATAACGGCCAATTTCTGATTCAATACACCAGTAAAGATGGACTTATCAGTGATTTTGTGTTGAACATCCGTCAGGATGCAACCGGAAAAATCTGGTTTACGACGCGCGACGGGTTTGGTTCTTTTGACGGAATCCGGTTCAAGGATGAAACCCTTAACATCAGGAATGCACTGCCCGGGAAATGCAATGCCGTGAAAGAGGGGATCTTCTTCAATACCGGCGATGGAGTTTGTTATACCGATGGTAAAAAGTTTACTCGGTTTAAAATCCATCCTTCATCATACACCTCATCCTCTGCCGACAATAACCGACCCTTTAGTATTTATTCGACGTATGTTGACAAGGCCGGTGATATATGGTTTGGTACACAGTCGATGGGGGTTTGCCGATACGTTGGCAATTCCTTCTCCTACCTCACCGATCTTGATCTGGCAGGTCCGGCAGTACGAAGCATTTTCCAGGACAGATCGGGAGTGATGTGGTTCGGGAACAACGGTGGAGGACTGTTCCGTTACGATGGAAAAACGCTTCGTAACATCACCCGGGAAAGAGGGTTGGAGAACCCTGCGTTTTTAAAAGAAGGCCGTCCTGTGGACAAGCCAGGTTCTCTTGCCCGTGTTTTTACCATCAACGAAGACAAGAATGGCAGGCTGTGGATCGGAACAATCGATGCAGGACTGTGGAAATTCGACGGCGTTCATCTAACCAACTATACCACCAAGGACGGATTACCCGGTAACTCCATCTGGTATAGCTACAAAGACAATGCTGGTGATTTGTGGTTTGTGGTGGATGGGATGTCGATTGTCAGATATAATGGTAAGGGTTTCAAGAAGTTTCAATTTTAGCGCCTTGACTGAAGTTTGTACTTGGTTGTTTTCCATCCGGATGGGCAATTGACCCAATTGCCAATATTAATTACGCTTGCCCTTTTAATTCATATTTCGACCTTCTGCAAGCAGCGCCAGATAAAATTGGCGTTGAAGAATTCGCTCTCTCGATCATCTTGCGTAATTTTATTCTACTCCTCCTGCCCGGCATGATACTTCAATCGTTCAAGGAAATCAGCTTAAAGTATGTCCTCCCGTTAACCGTCATTTCATTTTTTACGGTAACCCAATGGTGGTATGCTTTACCAGTCGATGGAGTCGATACGCTTTACTGGGGTTTCCCCTTCCCTTATGTGGGCGAAGGGTGGCACACCTCGGGGTCGTTGCAGTTTTTCATCCTGGAAGTCCTGGCTGATCTCCTGACGTATTTTTTACTTTGCTTCGCGCTGGTTTCTGGTATGCACAAGTGGGTGCCGAGTATCACCTCAGGCAAACTCTTTGTCCGGAGTTTGCGGGCCTTGGCTATCTTTTATATACTTGGTATTGTGCTTGTCCTGAGTGTTTCAAATCCTGTATTCAATTTCAAACGACCCTACGAATGGCGAATGATAGACCATGGATTAGTCTTCATCTGGCAGCGAACCCCGCGACCGGATCACCCCGGTGCTCAGCCTTCATTCATTCCATCCGACTCAATCAAGTGAATAGACACTTATCAATGAAAAGATTAACTGCATCAATCTGTATCTTTTTGTTCCTTGTATCGGTCTCCGGATGTAAGGTCATGCAACCGAAGGTCAATGATGAAGAATCGACGGGCTCTCTCGAAATTCAGCGTAGCAATTTCGGTGCTGACAATTCGACTATCGCTTTGAAAATTACGGATTTGGACACAAAGGATCCTGTCATCTCAGCAAAGGTTATAGTGTACAAGGACGGAGCCCTTTTCAAAGGCGTATTGACAAATACAGAAGGCTATGCAGAGATCAGGAATATTCCGCTTTATCAAACGTATAGGTTGATGATCCAGGCTGAAGGATATGAAACAATTGAAACTCCAATTCAAAACAACAAGTCTGAGCACCTGCGGATCGATGCAAAACTGAAAATGCGGCGCTTCCAGGTCGAGAAACCGGTCATTTACCTGTATCCAACACAGCAACAGGAGATCCATGTTCGTCTTGACTACGACGGAGAGCTGACCCACACCTATCCTCACTATCCGAAGGAGGGATGGACTGTTACGGCAGATCCAGAAGGTAGGTTGTGGGACAAAAGCGGTCAGGAATACTATGCTCTTTTCTGGGAAGGTCGACCGAATCGCAAATTCTCTCCTCAAAACGGTTTTGTTGTTCCGGGACAGGAAACCGCTGCATTCCTCGACGAAAAACTCGCCTTTCTTGGACTCAACCGGCGTGAAGCCAACGAGTTCATCATGTACTGGTTGCCCCGAATGGAAGACAATCCCTACAATTACATTCATTTTGCCGGTGCAGATTACGAAGAGATTGCCGCACTCCATATAAATCCGGCGCCAGAAACCATTATCCGCGTGATGATGCTTACTCAGCCGTTGCAATCCCGGGTTGAAGTCCCTGTTCAGGATTTGACTTTCTTGAAAAAGACCCGTCAGGGTTTTACTCTGGTGGAGTGGGGTGGAGGACTGCTGGATTGCATCAAGGAGACAGCTCACTAATGATATTTGAAGTACGTGTTTCGATGCGTTTGTATCAATTGGTTGAATTGGTTGAGTGTTTCTGAATTTTCTTCGTATGACTTAAAAATGCATCCGGAATGAAGATGAGTGAATTAGAAATAAGCACCGACAAGGCCAGGCTTGACCTGGATTTCATCACCGATTTTCTTTCCAGTACTTACTGGGCCAAGGGAAGGACGAAAGAAGCCATGCAAACCTGCATTGACCACTCACTAAACTTTGGCGTTTATCTTCATAACAAGCAGACCGGTTACGCGCGTGTGTTGACCGACTTTGTTCAATTCGCTTATCTGATGGATGTGTTTATTACGGAAGAACACAGAGGAAAAGGATACTCCAAAAAACTGATGCAATTCATTCTGGACAACGACGAATTAAAGTCTGTCAAAATGTGGAGGCTTGCCAGTAGCAATGCCCAGGGACTATATAGTCAATTCGGTTTCGAACCTTTGGCCAAGCCGGAAGTCATGATGGAGCTGATCAGGAAATAACACAGTAGTTGTTTTCAAAAAAAAGCCGGAGGACGCGTTGGTCCCCCGGCTCGTTTTTAGCTATTGATTCTAATTACTTTTCGAATACCGCCATTCCCAGCTTGTTGTTGGCCTCGCGTCCAAAACGATAGCCGTAAATGACGAAGTGGTTTGGGGTGGTTTGAGTGGATCCTCCGATGAAAAACGGCATGCCGGCTTTTGTGGAGTTTGTCAATTCGCTGCGTTTCATTTTCCCGTTTTCATCGATCTGTACCATCATCAGGTGCATGTCCTTCAATTCATTGAAACGCTTTGGTGCCTCCTCTGAGTTTAGGTTGTAGTTGAGGTTCTTTTCGGTTTCATTGTAGATGATGTTCAGTTTGTTGTCGAACACCATCGTGGAGTAGTAGATATAGGAAGTAAGGCTGTTGAAGAATTGATTTTTGGGGATGTGGTTGATCCACTTCTGCTCACCGTTTTTGTCCAGCTGGATAGCGATCATCGAATTTGAGAAATACGTGGTGTAGGACATGGTTTTGGAAGAAGTTGTCACAGAATACCTTTTCTCGATGATGGCGTACACAACATCGTTGGGCAATACCATAAAATCGCAGATGTTGAAGTATTGCGAGATTCCCGGATTCTTGCCCTTGGTCTTATCGTCGTTGAGTTTATTCACTTTTTCGATAAAGGACAATGGGAACTCATGGCTTTTGGCTACCATGACGTCTCCGGTAGTAGATTTGATCCGGTTGAAGAAATATCCGATGACGCCGTCGTTGGAAGTGGATTGGTAGCTGCCCATCAGGAAGAGGTCGTCAGTCGCAGGGTCATTGCGCATGGCATAGGTGTCGATCGATTTTTCGCCCATGGGGATGCGGTATTCTTTTTCGGTTCCGTCGCGGTTATAACGAATGATGACAATGTCGTACGTGGATACTTTTTTCTTGTCGGCTGTACGCTCCGTTTCTTTGCGCGCATCGGGTTTGTAGCCCTTTCCGATGATGTACAAGTCGCCTTTGCTGCTCACCTTCTTGTCGAGGATCCTGAAGTCATCCACTTTGTATGGCAGGGTGACCAGTTTTTCCTGAATGGATTTGAAATCCTTATCCACCACTTTGTAAGCGAATTTGAGCATCTCGTCGTCTTTCTGTTCAAAAGTGGAGGTGAACACCAGCTTGGTGCTGTCGTCCGATACCCTAACGCCCCAGTAGAAATCCTTCTTGGGCGGTGCGGAAAGTTTCCAGATGGTTTGAGTGCTACCGGATGGCTTGAGAGTGGACTTGTCGATGGCGACGGCATAAACCTCGGTGGAGTTGCTGGCCTTATCGTATTTGGAAGTGATCATTGCAAACTGGCCGGCATAGTAAAAAAGTCCCTGAAGCTTGATGTCCTCCTGACTTGTAGTGTAATTCTCTCGCGCTACCGGATTCATTTCCTTGTCGAGCTTCAGGATGCCTGGGGTTATCCCTCCATCTTTTCCTCGCGACTTTTTATCCTTGTGTGTGACGCGTACATAAAGATTGGTGCCGTCATCGAAGAGGATATCGTTGAGGTATTCTCCTTTTTCTTCGGTGAATTCAGGACTCCACTTGATGCTGATTTTCTGGGTGTATCCACTGTAAGAAAAGAAGACGGATGACAATAGGAGGATGAGCAGGGTTTTCCCGCTTTTTGAATTGAAGTACATAAGGGTGATGGGAGTTTTGATATTTTCGCCAAACTTAAACAATCAGCTAATCTTTATGAAATATCCTGTTTCGGTCTGTATACTCGTGATGATCATTCTTCCAACTTTTACGATGGCGCAGTCCGATAGTGCGAAAAAAGAAACTACAGTTATTTTCTTCGGCTCCGAGGCAGCCGCAAGCAAAGCCGATTCCAAGTACGATGCAAATGCCGTCAAGCTGGGCATCTTTGAAATGATTCAGGGTTTGTATGGATTCAGTTATGAGCGTGAATTGTCCGACTTGTTTTCTATTCAAGCCGGACTGGGTTTGACCGGCAGAAACTGGACATACGGGGTGTTGGGCAGTGACGGACTTGGACCAGGATCAGCGGAGCAAAGTAGCCCCAACTTCGACATTGAAAAGGATTACATAGATGAAGATTACGATTTCAAATCCCGAAAAGCAGCTCCCGGTTTCTACATCGCCCTGCAGCCCAAGTTCTATTATGCAGATGAAGATGGAATGGACGGGACTTACCTGGGCTTGAATTTTCAATACCGTCGTTACAATTACGATGCATACGGTACATTGACCAACGACTACGCCGAATTCAAGAGCGGAAACGACATCCGGGAGTTCGAGAAGCAGACTATTCTGGCTTTGTCCTGGGGCTACCAGAACATGAACGAAAAGACGGTCATCGATTACCACATTGCAGCCGGAATCCGAAACATCAATGGTGAAAGAAGGGATCTTGGCTATGTTTACAATCCATCCATCGGTTCCGACGAGCTAACTGTCTCTTCAGCTACCCGAAATACATCCGGAGGTTATTTCTTCTTCGAAATGGGATTGAAGGTGGGGATGTGGTGGAAGGGTAAATAATAAGGTGCCGTTTTCGAAAGCTATCGATCTGATAAATGGTTAATTGGATTTGTATTCAGCGATCCTCCCGCAATTTAGGAGTGAGAGTTTTTGGTGCTTTCTTTTTCGCTCATCAGGCAGTTTTTGCTTCCAATTGTCCAGTCAATTTTGTCTGAATTTGAAGGTCCGATTTAGTAGAACAGATCCTTTTTCTTTACCGAGACAATCAAAGAGTTAGGACATATTAAGCGGTAACCAAACTTAATTATCCGTATCCACTATTTAACTTTAATATATTTAAAATTAAAATAGAGGTTTTTTATTTAACTTTGCTTTCATGATTAAAATCGAAGGTTTCCAAGCCGGAACCTCCATCAGAAATGCTGATTACCAGTCTTTTATGCCGGTGAAGATCAATGATTTCTGGTCTTGGGACGACCGTGAGCTGACCCGGTTAATTGAGAAGTCGGCCCTTGCCATAGGTCAGCTGGATGCCTACTCGCATCAGGTACCCGACATTGATCATTTCATCCGCATGTACGTGGCCAAGGAGGCGACGATTTCGAGTCGGATAGAAGGTACGCAAACAAACATGGAAGAGGCCATGCTTAAGGTGACCGACATCCATCCTGAACGTCGCTACGACTGGCAGGAGGTGAACAACTACACCCTGGCATTGAACATGGCCATTGAGAGGTTACAGCAACTCCCATTGTCTTCTCGCCTTATACGGGAAGCTCATGGTGTCTTGCTGGATGGTGTGCGTGGCGAACACAAGATGCCGGGTGAATTCCGACGTAGCCAGAATTGGATCGGTGGTTCTGCGCCCCGAAATGCACTGTTTGTTCCTCCGGCTTGGCAGGAAATAAACGCATTGATGGGAGACCTGGAGAATTTTCTGCACAATGAGGATACAGGTTTGACAAATCTGATGAAGATTGCCATTGCGCACTACCAATTCGAAACCATCCATCCGTTTCTTGATGGTAATGGTCGGATCGGCCGGTTGATGATCACACTTTATCTGGTAGAGAAGGGCATGCTTCACAAACCGGTACTGTACCTGTCTGATTTTTTTGAAAAGCATAAGGCAAACTATTACGATAGCCTGATGCGCGTTAGGATAAACGACGATCTGCGGAGTTGGATAAAGTTTTTTCTGACCGGAGTAATACTGACTTGTGAAAGCTCAATTTCCGCCTTACAGGCAATCCTTCAATTGAAAAAAGAATGCGAGGAGCAACGTATTTATAGTCTGGGTAAGAAGGTCAATACCGCGAAACTTCTGCTCGATCATCTTTATCGTCAACCGATTGTAGATGCCGAAGCTGTGGCAATTCAAACCGATTTGTCGTTGGTTTCCGCATACAAGCTGCTGGATGATTTTATGAAGCTTGGTATTCTGAAAGAAATCACCGGTGCAAAGCGAAACAGGCTCTTTGCTTTTGGAGAGTATTTTGAGATATTCAAGCGTTGAGTCGGTTCTGAGTTCGTATTGAAATACATCTTCCTGCTTGTCCCCTCATCGCAACAGCTCCACAAATCCCGTCTTGCTTTCCCACATTCCGACATTCGAACCAACAGGTCGGATGATGTAGTAGTACGTAGATTCGGCCTGATCCACTCCCTGATTGTTTTTCCCGTTCCAACCCTTGAGTAGATCGCCTTCGTAGATGGTTTTGCCCCAGCGG
>JBJOER010000276.1:0-13518 GCA_046049215.1 Bacteroidota bacterium
CGGAGATTGCATTCAGCCAATTCTGGCAGGAGCAGGAATATTACGCAGGACCATGGATGAACAGCCAAACGCGCCGCATCAACTATACCAACATCGGCGTGCAGATTTGCTTCGGTAAGCAAATTCTGTTAGGTGATGTGATGACCCTTGACTGGTATTTCGGTATTGGATACGGTTACCAGGGCAGTGATGCTCCTGATTCGGTTAATGGGATAGAGGACATTTCATGGGAGTGGGAACCCAATGCCTATAGCCATATCTATGCAGGAAGTAGTTTTCCGCTGATTTTCAGCAGCGGGATGACATTGGGCGTATTGTTTTGATGGGGGAATACACCCTTCAATTCACGCTCACAGAGTCCAGACAGGCCCTTCCCCAAATAACGCAGTTACTTTCCGGTATGGAGTGAAATCCCGGATTGCGTCCGATTCATTTTTACCGGCTTTGTCAATCCCGTCAAATCCGATTGAGCATTCTTGTTTGGATTCAGTGCGAAGAGTCCGGCAATAAAGAAAATGACCAAACCGGTGGTGATCAGCAGCCTTTCGCGATCAGCACGTAATTGGCCGGATATCTTTGGTTGCGAATCTGATAAACAGTTGGACGGTTTCACGATGGTCTCTGCCATTTTTGATTTTCGATTGAATGCCGACTTTATACGCACCAGCGGGTGGAAGGTTACCCGTATAGTGAATCGGGATTCAATTCGTTTTTCTACTTTAGAACCAACATTAGGCACGATGAACATCAACTTCCCCATCCTCCTCCTTGCAGCACTCGCTCCAATGATTATCGGATTCCTCTGGTATGGACCCTTGTTCGGGAAAGCCTGGATGGCCGAGTCGGGCATGACCGTGGAAAAGGCCCGTGCGGCCAACATGGTAAAAACCTTTGGTCTAAGCTACCTTTTTTGTGTGATGGTAGCGTTCACCCTGCAGTTCATGGTTATACATCAGTACTCTCTATTTTCCATGGTGCAAAACGATGCAAGGCCTGAGGTAGCGGAATGGCTGAGGCAGTCAACAGCGCTTTTTGAAGGGAGTTTCCGCACGTTCAAGCACGGCATGTTGCACGGCTTCATGGCCGGAGTGACATTCGCCCTGCCACTCATCGGACTTCATGCCCTTTACGAGCAACGAAGTGGCAAATACATTCTTATCCATGCCGGGTACTGGATCATCAGCATGATGCTTATGGGCGGAGTGATCTGCCAGTGGGCGTGAGGAGCGGTTGTCGGTTGTCCAGACTAAAAAACCTTGACCGTTTTCCGGGACAGTTAATATTTGATCAGTTGGATTGGATATTCAGCTGCTCTACTTGTCGATTTTTATCCGAGTCGCTAACGTGTTTGTAGCCAGGGTAGGGTGGTAGGACTTCATGAATCATAGTGGTGGTTTTCAAATCGATTCGTTTTCGGCTTCTCCTTTTGGTCATGCTTATAATGTCCATGGTTTAAAGGTTCGCGAATCGCTTTCAACGAAGCCAGTCCCCAGAATTCTTAAATTAGATGATGAAAAAGTTTGAGGGCAGTAAACCAATCCCTCTCCTTTTTCGTGATACCCATTGAAACACCTTTAAGAACCAACCCCAATCCCCATGAAAAGAAACCTACTCCTGTCGATGCTGGCCTTGTTCCTGCTGGCAGTGGTTCCGGTCCGTGCCCAGCAACCGGTCGGCTGCAACAACTTTTGCGTACAAAGCATCACCTGGGATTCCAGTGCTGCTAATTCCTGGCTTTTGGATATCCAGTTTTCTTACGCAGCTTCTGCCTTCATCAACTATCCTTATGTCACCGCCCTCACTTCGATGAACGGTGACACAATCGGCACAGGCATGATGAACCTTTTCGGGCAGATCAACAATACCACATCCCAGTATTCGGTTCAGATGAATGCGCTGGGCATGCAGTTCAACCCTTTCACCTTTCAGGGCTACGTGCATTTCACCTACGATTCCACGACATGTGTTTTAAGTTACCCCTGCAACGGTGCGTCTTCCTGTTACTTTACCTATTCACAGTCACCGGGCACGTCTGCCGTTATTTTTTACCTCAGCAGCCCATTCTCCAACCAAACCCATTATGCAGTCTGGAATTTCGGAAACGGAACCACCTCTTCCACTGCCTATTCTTCTCCACAGGGAGCCGTAACGGCATTGTATAACACCCCCGGGATATATGGAGCCTGCGTGGACATCATCGACTCCCTGACCGGCAATACGGTTTGTACTTATTGTGATACGGTCGTCGTTGCCGGGTCGACTAACAATTGCTATTTCAGCGCATCACCAGTACCGGGCACCAATACAAGCTGGTCATTTTCCGGAGTCCCATCCTACAGCACTTCAACACTGCAGTGGAGCTTCGGTGACGGAAGCAGTGGAAACGGTAATTCACCCTCTCACACTTATGGGAGCCCCGGAGCCTATGTGGTGTGCATGTACGAAGTCAACCCCAATGGGGTCACGGTATGCAGTTATTGCGACAGCATATACGTTTCCGGAGTTGGTTGCCAGGCCAATTTCACCTACGGGCAGCAGGGCAACACCTTCTCCTTTATTCCATCTGTAACCGGCGGACCTGTCAGTTCCTATCTCTGGAGTTTCGGAAATGGTATGACCAGCACCCTGCCTACTGTCACCTACTCTTATAATGCCCCCGGCACTTACGTCGTGTGTCTGACCATTGCCACGGCTTCGGGATGTGTTGATTCCGTATGCCAGGTCGTAACCGTTCCCCAGTCGACCAACTGCCAGATCAGCATCATACCCGATACCAGCCAGGCGAATAGCTATTATTTCCAGACTACATCGAACGCTAGCATGCTCAATGTATTCAGCTGGAATTTTGGCGATGGAACCACGGGTAATGGGTTTGCCACTTCTCACACTTATGCCAACCCCGGTACATACAACGTATGTGTGACTGAAACAACTCCGAACGGTGTGGTGGTCTGTACTAGCTGCATGGCTCTTGTTGTCGGAGGCGGAGGGGTCAATTGCACCTTCGCTTCATCGTCGATTCAGGGTGTGCCCGGTGGCATGTTGTTCACTACCCCGTCGGTTCCCGGCGTGTTGTACAATTGGAATTTCGGCGACGGCACCCCCGTAGTTGTTTCAACAAGCAACAGCGTTACCCATAATTTCTCAAACACAGGTTTTTACAGCGTCTGTCTTACGCTTACTCAGGCGGGCAATACCATTTGCACCTACTGCGACTCGGTTTATGTGCAAGGTGGAGCCAATTGCAACTTCAGCTGGACCACGGCAGGACCCGCTAACCCGTTATCCTTGTTGTTCGCCGGACCCTCTTATCCCAACGCCACCTACATTTGGAGCTGGGGAGACGGCACTACTTCGACGACAGTACAAGGACCTTCAATCATTCACACGTACGCACAAGCCGGCACCTACCAGGTCTGCCTCCAGATCACTTCGAATGGAGCGGTGGTCTGCACCTCGTGCATGATGGTGACTGTAGCGGGAGGCAGTCCTTCCTGCCAGGCGGATTTCGTTAGTGTAAGTGTGGGCTTGCAGGCTTATTTCATTGACCAGTCGACGGTTCCCGTGAATGCGCTTACCGCCTACTCCTGGACCTTCGGCGATGGAAATTCCAGCACGCTGCAATTCCCTAACCACCAGTACAGCGCTCCCGGCTGGTACAGTGTTTGCCTTTCGATCACCACTGGGAACTGTTCATCCACGCACTGCGATTCCATCTACATCGACACTGCCGTAGTCGTTCCGGTGAACTGCAACTCCTTCTTTGTCTTCACCCAGACCGCCCCTTACAACATCGTAGCGGTGAATCTGGCCAGTGGGGTCAACCTGTCCTTCAACTGGGACTTCGGCGACGGCACCACCTCCAGCGCCGCATACCCCAGTCATCAGTACGCCACTACCGGTTCGTATCTCCTGTGCCTGACCGTTAGCGATCCCACAGGTTGCACCGATACCTACTGCGACACGCTTACTGTCGATTCCACCGGCAACATCGTGTATCGCGGGGCATCAGCAGGATTTGTATTGAATGTCCTTGCGCCAAACCAGCTCACCGGTATTGAGGAACCTGCATTCCAGGTTGGAGCATTGTATCCTGTTCCTGCTCGTGAACAATTGACCTTCAGCCTTGATGCAAATGCCGGTAACCGTTATACCTGTTTCATCCGAAGCATTGATGGTCGCCTGCAGATGTCGACGAACCTGACCAACGGTACGCACACCCTCGATATCGCCAATCTTGCTTCCGGAGTGTATCTGCTCGAGGTCAACGGACCCGACGGTAGCTTACAAACCAAGCGATTCATCAAGGAATAACCACAGGCCCGAATTAAACAGGCCTATTCAACCTGAACATAGCGGCTTATCCAACCGCTTCTACCGGCCGGCATGCAACCACCACGCGCACTGCTTGAAAACTGCCGGAACAATGACCGGAAAGCGCATCACGAACTTTACGTGATGTGCTTTCCGCTTTTGCATGCTATCTGCTCGCGGTATCACCGCAATGAGGAAGACCGTATGTCATCCCTCAATATGATTTTCCTGAAGCTGGTGCAGCAGATGGGCAAGTATCTCCCTCGGCATTCAGAAATCGCCTTTGAACAATGGCTTCGCAAAGTGGCGCTGAACCACATCATCGACGAGTTCAGGAAGCAAAAGCGCTACAGGGAGCTCATTCGCCTTGACGAAGAAACTCCGGAGAGCGACCATCCGTTTGAAGAACGCGATGCATTGCCATTCGACCGCGAAGAGATCCATCAGGCCATCAATTCACTTCCCGATGGTAGTCGGACAGTGTTCAACCTCTTTGTTGTAGACGGTTACCGACACGAGGAGATCGCCGACATGCTGGGCATCAGTGTGGGTACCTCCAAAGCACATCTGTTCAAAGCCCGCAAGAAACTACAGGAAATGTTACAAAGGCAGAACGAAGGAAAAACTGCCTATTTAAAAACACTTTCATGAATCAAGACCTTCCACCCGTCCCTAACCCCGAGCAGTATTGGCCCCAGGCCGAACAACTGCTTGATGCACATTTCAGGCGCAAACGCCGCCGCCGTGCATTGCTGATCTTTCTTTTGCTGCTGGTAGCAGGCGGGTCATCTTTGCTTCTCCTTCGCACCGAACCACAGGAAAAGGGTGCGCCCGCTTCCGTTGAATCCTCTTTCCAACAAAATAAGGAGCCATCCAAACCATCATCTGCTACCGCGCCGATAGCCACAGTTAGTGACCAACGGGAATCCCGATCTGCAAATCAAAACACAACAGCTTCTGAACGAAACACTAACGATCGGCATAGCGCCCCGGATGACCAACAGCGCAAGTCACTACAGCAAGTCCGAAAGGTGTCGGATAAAACCTATCAACAAAACGTAGAAAATACAACCGACGAGCAACTCACAATACGTCAACAGGGCTCAACGGACGAAGAACTGACTTATCCCAGCGAGACCACCGACCAGGGGTTCTCCAAGTTGTGTGAAGAGGAAATGTCTCTTGGCGAAAAACAAGATGAACTTCCTGTAGCGATCACTGCTGTTTCATTCGCCACAGAATCTCCGGCGGAAAACCAACCGGTGGGTGACAACCGTGATTCAACGACCATAGATGCGAAAAAGGACACAGCCGGCTCTTCAAATCTTTTACTGACGAAAGTGATTACACGCAGTGCCGTGAGCATCCTTTTCGCTGCTGGTCCGATGCTGACATCAGCGCAACGCTCCGCCAACGGCTCGGATGCGTATTTAACACGCCGCGACAAGGAAGAAGTGGCTGATATCCTTCCCGATGCGGCCCTGCAGATATCCGTTTCGAAAGGTCGCTGGGACCTGCGGGCCGGAATCGGCATGAGCGTATGGGGAGAAACCGTGAACTACAGTCCTTACAGTGTTGGAGATTACACTTCCACTCGAAGCGTATGGCAACCGTATTCGTACACCGTTACCGATACCGACAGCGCTTACATCTACGGCATGTTATTCTATCAGACCAGCAATGCGGTAGTAAGCGATAGCCAGCTGGTGAATATCACCGATTCCCTGTACGGTACCCGATATGACCCCTCGGTGTTATCGGCAAACGGAAAAACCCGGCACACCCTTTTGCAGGTTCCTGTTGAAGCCGTTTGGCAGTTCAGCCGTGGACGAATAGGTTTCGGCGTGAGTGCAGGTTTGACATTTGGATTCCTGATGAGCTCCCAAGGATCCTATCTTGTGGAGGATCAAAGTCGGGTGCGTTCATGGCAGAACAACACTTCTACGCAGATGATCCTGCAGGCCAGTGGAGGAATGGAGGTCAGTTACCGGCTAAACGACAAGTTCAGGTTCAGTTTTGCTCCAACCAGCCGAATTGCACTTACACCGATACGTGAGACTGGTGGTGCCGACAAGACTTACCATAGTTTCGGGCTAAGGGCCGGTGTAGCTTATCGGATTCGTTGATTCGTCATCAAAAAGCGCAGTTGAGTATATTTGACCTACCTAAAACCAATACCCATGATTCGTAATCTTCTACGCGTGTTCTTGACCCTGTTTGCAATTTCCAGCCTTTCCCCCTTTCAATCAACTGCGCAAAACAATGCGCTGGCCTTCGATGGTTTCGACGACCAGGTGATCGTATCCGGTGCTTCCTCACTGTTGACCGGTGGTACGGGCATCTCCCTCACTTGCTGGGTATATCCAACCAACGCTTCTCCCTCCTTCCCGAATTTCGACGGCATTGCCGGTTTTCGCAACAATACCGATGCGGACTTCTATATCCTACAATTGACTGCTACTTCGGTCGAGGCCCGCTTCCGCAACGATCAGGGGCTCAATTTCGACATTGTGGCACCCGTGTTGACCGTGAACACATGGAATCACCTTGCATTCACCTACGATGGAAGTCAGCTGCGTATCTACAAGAACGGTATGGCAATCGACTCAACTCCCGCTTCAGGGACCATGAGTGCCATCGCCCAGGATTTCCGCATCGGCAACCTCGATTTCCAGGGAACTTCCTTCTGGCTATCGGGACGTATGGACGAAATCAGCGTTTGGGATCGTGCATTGCAGCCTGCGGAATTGTCTTGTATCGGCAGCAACGGCATCGATGTGGCCACCGCAACCGGCCTAAAGTTGTATTATCGTTGCGATCAGGGAACAGCTGGAGGAGCAAATGCAGGCATCACCACACTGACGGATGCCACAGGAAACAGCAACGGCTCCCTGAACGGATTTGCGATGAATGGATCCACCTCGAACTTTGTGGGTGGGGCACAGGCCATCACCAGTGTCACCCAATTCATCTGCCCCGACAGCCTATTGCTTTTCAACGGACAGTTGGTTACGGCTCCCGGTATTTATTATGATACCCTGGTCACCGCCGCCGGCTGCGATTCGATCATACAACTCAACCTCTTTTCACTGACGGTCAATACAGCTGTCACCCAAACCGGCTCTACACTTACCGCCAACCACATCGGAACATTTTACCAGTGGCTGGACTGCAACAACAACTTTGCGCCTATTCTCGGAGCCACCAACCGCATCTTCAATCCCACGGCCAATGGAAGTTACGCCGTTATCGTTTTACAAGGATCCTGTACAGATACCTCCACCTGCTATACCGTCAACAGTGTCGGGCTTTCCGAAAGCATACCGGGGGCAAGCATCTATATTCAGCCCACCCTTACCGACGGCCCTGTACGCATTCGGATCGATGGCGAAGAAGCCTCTTATAATTTGATGATCAGCGACTTAAGCGGCCGAATGATCCAACAGCTCATCTTGACCAACAACCAGGAGCACACCCTCGACCTGATAGCACTGCCTTCCGGCACCTATTTTCTGGAAGTCAGGGGTGAACGGGGACGCAGCGTGCAGCGCATCCTGCGCCGCTGATTGCTTTTCCTTCCATTCCGGCTCCGACAGCCCTCCCTAACCGGAGGGATCTGCTCGTGTGCCTTGATTTCATTACATTTACTCAAATCACCATTCTGAGCTATGAACTGCCCTGCCTTCCGGATATTCCGGACACTTCTGTTGATTGTGACCTGTTCTTTCCTTTCCGCCCAAGCAGCAGCCTCGGGCGACACCACTGTGGTTCGGACCTTCCGTTTTGATAGCAACGACCGCAGCGGGGTGTATCAGTTTCCCAACGATACGACCAAGACCTATGAGAAGATCATCATGCTATACAGCATGCGCTGCAAGAACGGGCTCATCTCCACCTCCACCCAGCGCGACCTGGGTTGCGGGGAATGGGACTACAACTGCTACACCTATTTGGTCGATTCTTCTCTGACAGATTCCATGCTTCGCAAATCGCCCAGCTACGTCATCAGTAACTGGACAGATACCGTTTTTTCATTCACTTCCACACCTCAGTGGAATTATATCCGCTCAGAGCAGCAACAGGTGAATTACACCTCAACCTTATCGGAGATATCTGCAGCACCATTCGGTAGCAGTCTGTCTCCCTTGAATAATCCGGCAGGAAACGGAAGTCCCCTGGGACGAATCCAGTACCTGTGGACAGCTGCGGAATTAACCGCCGCCGGGTTCACCGCAGGAGATATCACCGGCATCGGACTTGATCTTTCCAGCGCCGGTCCCGCTCTTGAAAACCTGCGCATCCGTATCGGACACACCACCCAAAACAACCTGAGCTCCAACACGCCGGTATTGAGCGGATTGAGCCAGGTTTATTATCTCAGCACGGCATTGCCCTCAACCGGCCTTCAACGATTCAACTTCCATACACCATTCAACTGGGATGGGATCTCCAACGTGGTGATCGAATACAGTTACTCTAACGGGGTCAACGTACCCTCTGCACTTGTCAACGGCGAGCCTACGACCGGAATCATGGGAATCGCTTCAACAGCACCCGACAATTTCGTAGAGGCGAACGGAGGACAGGCTGTGATCGATGTCCCTGCGGGAGTCGGTTCTGCTATCAGTAACCAAATCACAATCGCATTCTGGTGCTTCGGCAATCCATCGGCGTTACCTGCCAATACCAGCATTTTTGAAGCATTCGATGCACAGGGACGTCGCCAACTGAACCTGCACCTGCCCTGGAGCAATGGAAGTATCTATTGGGATTGCGGTAACGACGGCACCGGTTACGACCGGATCAACAAGGCCGCCGTCACCAGCGAAATCGAGGGCCAGTGGAATTTCTGGACCGTGACCAAAGATGCCACCACCGGATCGATGAAGATCTACCTGAACGGCAACCTGTGGCATTCAGGCACCGGATTCACCCGCCCGATCACCATAGATCGGATGAAAATCGCCCGCTCCATGAGTGGAGGATTCGTGTATTACGGAGGTATAGACGAGTTCTCGATGTGGAACACCGAGCTCAGCCCGTCCGAGATCACCGGCATCATGTACAATGCCGTTGACCAGTCGCATCCTTCGTATGCCAACCTTCAGTTGTATTACAGAATGGATGAGACCGCCGGGAACGTGATTACGGATTCATCCCCAAACGGATTCAACGCAACGATGTTCAATCTCAGCAGGCAGGTTCGCCGGGGGAAAGACCTCTTCCGCAACTTTGGAGAGCTTGTAGAACGTCCGGCCACCACCTTCTACAACGGTACCTATACCACCACAGTCAATACCAGCACGGTTTATGATTCTACAGCCATCACACCCAACTCGGTGATTTCTTATTTTGTCGATGGTGCCAACAACCTGCAGGTTGTGGATACTTCGCTGTTTTGGGCGGCAGGTGTCTATTCCTACATTTTTGATGAGAACGGTATTCGGGTCGATTCAACACTCATCCAACCCGACAGTACGTTACAAATCACAACGTTGACCCACTACGAAAAACGTCCGGCCAAGGTCGAGCTGATCAATTTCATCACCCCGTACGGTATCGGGTTGAACCTTGATGGACTCAACGGCAAGACCTGGGCATTCGATGTGACCGACTATGCGCCGATACTCAAAGGCCCGAAGTACATGGCCATGGAGGCCGGAAAATACCAGGAGGATAACGACATCACTTTCGTTTTCTACGAGGGAACACCTGCGCGCGAGGTGAAGTCACTCCAATCCATCTGGCCCAACGGAAGCTGGCTGGAAGTGAACTATTCTCAGATTGTCAACAACACCTATTTCGAGCCCCGTACGTTGACCATGGACCCCAATGCCCAGATGTTCAAGATCCGCTCAGCCATCAGCGGGCACGGACAAGAGGGCGAGTTCATTCCCCGAAACCACACTCTCCGCATCAATAACACGGTGAACCTGACAAGGTCGGTATGGACCGAGTGCGCTGAGAACCCCATTTATCCGCAAGGCGGTACCTGGGTGTACGATCGCGCAGGATGGTGTCCCGGAGCCGCTGTAGATGTCAAAGAATACGACCTCACCAATTACGTCACCCCCGGCCAGAACGTCACGTTAGACTACACCTTGCCGGCGGCGTCCAATACCGGCGACTCACGCTATCGTGTGAATCACCAGCTGGTGACTTACGGAGCACCGAATTTCACACTCGATGCGGCGGTGGATTATATCAAGGCGCCCACCAACCGTGTTGAATACGGCAGAGAGAACCCCTCCTGCAACAAGCCGATCGTATCCATACGCAATACCGGTTCAACACAGCTCACCTCCCTAACCTTGACTTATGGCCGTTTGAACGGAACCATGTCCACTTACCAGTGGAGTGGCATTCTTGATTTCCTCGGCACCGAGGAGGTTGAATTGCCTCAGCCCGATTATTTGAGTTCCAACAGCGACAAGTTCATTGTGATCGTAAGCGATCCCAATGGCGGTACAGACCAATACGGACTGAACGATACTTTGATCAATACCTTCAATTACACCAGTATCTACGCCAGCGATCTGATCGTGGAAGTGAAGACCAACAACTACGGATCGCATACCAGTTACACCCTTACCGACAGTCAGGGCAATCCCGTTCTAACCCGCTCGGGCCTTGCTGCCAACACTGTCTACCGCGATACCCTCAATCTCCCCACCGATTGCTACACCTTCTACCTCACCGATGCCGGAGACGACGGATTGAGCTGGTGGGCGAATACCAACCAGGGTACAGGATATTGCCGTTTGCGCAAAGCGTCTAACGGTGCCATCCTCCGAACCTTCAATCCCGATTTCGGAGACAACATCTACCAGCAGTTCACCGTCAACTACGCCTTGCCGGTTGTGGAAGTCCAGCCCGGAGATGCAGGTCCGCTGAGTGTATTCCCGAATCCGGCCAGCGACCTTGTTCAGGCCGTCTTCACCCTCAACTACGGCACCAGGGCCACACTCCTGCTTACTAACGCTATCGGACAAGTGCTGCAAAGCCAGGAGGTGTACAGCACCAACAGTGAGCAACGAATAGCACTGGATGTATCCGGATTGGAAAACGGTTTGTACCATGTTGTTTTACAATCCGGCAAGGAGAAATCGGTTCAAAAACTCAGTATCATCCGCTGATATTCAGATTCTATAACGAGTACCGATTCGAATCAAATCAAATACCCCCTCCGTTCAAACGTCTGAACAGAACCCAACAACCCCTACCTTGAATAAAGTCAAAGGACAAATCAAATTCACCGGAAAAGACCAACAGGAGTTTTTCGAAGTGTTAAGATCACGTGTCGATGAGTATTTCAAATCGAACGGAATCAGTCGTCATGCCAACCTGAAGATGGTGACCAAGAGTATTGTTTTTCTGGGCATGTATCTCGTGCCTTATTTCATCATGCTTTTCATGCAGGTGCCAATGGGTGTTCAAATCACATTCTGGCTATTGATGGGCATATCGCTTGCGGGAATCGGGATGAGCGTGATGCATGATGCCAACCACGGCGCCTACTCCTCCCGCAAATGGGTGAACCGGATGATGGGACACAGCTTGAATCTTGTGGGAGGAAGCGTGTTCAACTGGAACAACCAACACAACATTTTACACCATACCTACACCAATATCGCTTCCTTCGACGAGGACATCGACGACAAGCTCATCCTACGCATGTCGCCTCACACCAAGGTGAAAGGCATTCATCGATTCCAAGTGGTATATGCTTTCCTCTTCTACGGCATATTGACATTGTACTGGGCACTTGCCAAGGACTTCATCCAATTCAATAAGCATGCGAAGAACGGAGTGAATCCCCAGACCAGGAAGCAGAACCGTGTTACATTGGCCAAGATCATTGTTACCAAGTGCTTTTATTTCGCCTACACCCTTGTGATCCCCATCGCTGTTTTCAACGTATCGTGGACCGCCTGGCTTGGTGGTTTTCTGCTAATGCACTTCACTGCGGGCATGATCCTGACCACCATCTTCCAGCTTGCGCACACCGTGGAAGGGACCGATCACCCGGTGCCAACGGAGAACGGAACCATTGAAAACAGCTGGGCGGTACACCAATTGCGCACCACTGTGAACTTCTCGACGACCAATCCTTTGATCACGTATTACGTAGGCGGATTGAACTTCCAGGTGGAACATCATCTGTTTCCTCGTATATGTCATATCCATTACCCTGCCCTGGCTCCTATTGTTGCCGCGACAGCCCGCGAATATGGGATCCCCTACATGGAAAATCCACGTTTCATCGATGCTTTGCGATCGCATATCCGCACTTTGCAGCGTTTCGGCAAGGCCACGCTTGAACTGGGCTGATGACCTGGAGAGCAAGCTTTTGTCTCTGACAAAGCCACTTTACAAAGTCGTCGCTGGCATGCCCGGGGAAACATTTTCTTGGTTCAGCGCGTAAGAGTCCGTACATTTGTACCATCAAAGCGTGATTTCTATCGTTGAGCGGACAATTCCGCCACACGCAACAACCCCCAAGGTCACATAGAAATTACCTGTGGTATCGTCTGCAGCGCCATCCGGGCATTCCGCCTGCGGTGTAGTAACGATGCAGACCAACGTAAACAGCATGACATTTGAATCATTGCAGTTGCATCCGTCCATACTGGATGCGCTGAAACAGAAGGGCTACACCGCCCCGACTCCCGTACAGGAGCAAACCATTCCTTCGGTCATTCACGGCCGTGATGTGCTTTCACTCGCGCAAACGGGCACCGGCAAGACAGCCGCATTCGCCCTGCCGATCCTTCACCGCCTCGCCAATTCGGCATCGGCTCAGGGGATCCGCGTCCTCGTCCTCGCTCCGACCCGCGAACTCGCCATCCAGATTCACGACAACTTCAGCGCCTATGGGAAATCCCTTCCCTTCAAGCTTGCATTGATCTACGGTGGTGTGGGACAGCAATCGCAGGAGCAGGCCTTGCGCAGGCACCCTTCCATCCTCATCGCTACTCCGGGTCGGCTTCTTGACCTTTACGACCAGGGCCACGTGCGCCTTAACGGGGTACAGACGTTGGTATTGGACGAGTGCGACCGTATGCTCGATATGGGATTCGCCCGCGACCTCAACAAGATCCTTGCACTTCTCCCGAAGGAACGCCAGACCCTGTTGTTCAGCGCCACCATGCCGGATGACATCCGGGCCATGGCTGAAAAGCACATGTCCGATCCCGTGAGGAT
>JBJOER010000277.1:0-12185 GCA_046049215.1 Bacteroidota bacterium
GTCCTGGTTTTGAAATTCTTCGGATTGCAGAGATAGCGGGCTGCTTTGAAACAGCATTGTACTTAAGAGCGATCTTAATATTACCCTGCTTGTTCTCCGACTCTTCAAATTTGTAGTTGGAAATGAAACCCTTGTCATAAAGGATCTTGGTCATCTCTTTCTTCATGTTGGAGGCCGGCACTTCCACCACGCGGTGGTTAGCCTTGACCGCGTTGCGGATCCGGGTGAGGTAATCAGCTATTGGATCGGTATTCATGAATCGTTTGGTTCTGAATGTATAATTGGAATACTTCGGTTCTGTTTACCAGCTTGACTTGGTTACGCCGGCAATCTTTCCTTCAAGAGCGAGTTTACGGAACATGACGCGAGAGATTCCGAACTGACGGATATAACCGCGGGGACGACCGGTGAGCTTGCAGCGGTTACGAACACGTGTGGGGCAAGAGTTTTTAGGCAGTTGCTGAAGGCCGACATAGTCACCGGCTTCTTTCAACGCCTTGCGCCGCTCAGCATATTTTTCCACCAGACGGATGCGCTTCAATTCACGCGCTTTGATTGATTCTTTTGACATCGTACTGTCTTATTTTGCTTGGTTGCGGAAAGGAATTCCGAATTCTTTGAGAAGTTCCATCGCTTCAGTATCCTTTGTAGCGGTGGTGACAAAAGTGATATCCATACCTTGGATCTTATTCACTTTGTCGATATCGATCTCCGGGAAAATGATTTGCTCTGTCACACCTAAAGTGTAGTTGCCACGGCCATCAAAGCCTTTGTCATTCACGCCGCGGAAATCGCGAATACGTGGAAGTGCAACGGCAACCAGGCGATCAAGGAACTCGTACATCTTGTCTCCACGCAAAGTGACGCGTGCTCCGATTGGAACTCCAGCACGAAGCTTGAAGTTAGAGATATCTTTGCGCGACTTTGTAGACACCGCTTTTTGCCCTGCAATCGTGGTCATCTCGTTTAGAGCGGACTCGATGATCTTCTTATCAGACACAGCATCACCCAGACCCTGATTAATACAAATCTTGGTCAATCGCGGCACCTGCATGACACTCTTGTACTGGAACTTGTCGCGAAGTGCTTTCACAACCTGATCCCTATATTTTTTCTTCAGACGCGGTTCGTAGTTCATTGGTTTGGCCTCCACGCGTTATTTTTTAGTTTTAATGTAACGGACTAACTTTCCATCTTCCAAACGACGGCCGACACGCCCGGGTTTTCCGGTAGCTGGATCGATCACCATCAATTTGGAAATGCGTACCGGGGCCTCCTGTTTCACAATACCGCCCTGTGTATTTTGAGCATTGGGGCGGGTATGTTTAGACACCATGTTCACCTTTTCCACCAGTGCTGTACGGTCAAGAGGCATAACTTCAAGGACTTTCCCTTGCTGGCCTTTCGAATCGCCACTGATGACTTTAACCAAGTCCCCTTTGCGGATGTGCAATTTGGGTTGTTTGTTGTTTTTGCGTTCCATCTTGTCAGAGCACCTCCGGAGCTAAGGATACGATCTTCATGAATTGTTTTTCGCGCAGTTCGCGGGCGACCGGACCAAAAATACGGGTACCACGAAGTTCATCCTGGTTGTTCAGTAGAACCACTGCATTGTCATCAAAACGGATGTAAGAACCGTCATCACGACGCACCTCTTTGTTCACCCTGACCACTACGGCCTTGGAAACAGTGCCTTTCTTCACGTTACCGGAGGGGAGTGCGTTCTTCACGGTGACAACAATCTTATCACCGAGGGATGCATACCGTTTGCCGGTACCACCCAGCACACGGATGCAAAGGACCTCTTTGGCTCCGCTGTTATCGGCTACTACGAGCCTTGATTCTTGCTGTATCATTTTTATTCTTTGTCAATGATATCCTCCCGGAAGGGAGAATGCGGATTATTTCGCTTTTTCCACAATTTCGACAAGCCGCCAACGCTTGAGTTTACTCATCGGCCGGGTTTCCATGATCTTTACGGTATCACCCATTCCACATTCATTCTTCTCATCGTGAGCCATAAACTTCTTGGTCTTTTTGATGAACTTACCGTACATAGGATGCTTCTCCCTCGCCTCTACAGAAACGACGATTGACTTGTCCATTTTAACGGATGTAACGATTCCTATCCGTTCTTTCCTAAGCGCTCTTGCTTCCATGTTCTTGTTCAGGCAGAGGGTTGTTGTTTCATTCGGTTACGGAACTCGGTTACGAGGCGAGCGATCGCACGACGAGATGCCCTGATCTTCATCGGATTCTCGATAGGAGATACAGCATGGGCCATTTTCATTTTTACATATGTCATGCGTTCTTCCTTGATCTTTTCACGAATTTCATCCGTGGTAAGGTCCTTTACAATGGACTGTTTCATGCGAGGGTTGTTGTTTATTCTTGGTAATCAGGACGTACTACGAATCGGGTAGTAACAGGCAGTTTTTGTGCAGCCAGTCGCAACGCTTCCTTGGCTATGTTCAGCGGCACACCTTCCGCTTCGAATATTACGGTTCCGGGCTTTACAGTGGCAACCCAGAATTCAGGAGCACCTTTACCCTTACCCATACGAACCTCAAGAGGCTTGCGTGTAATCGGTTTGTCGGGGAAGATGCGAATCCATATCTGTCCCTCACGCTTCATGTAACGGGTTACGGCTACACGGGCTGCTTCAATTTGTCGGGAAGTGATACAGCAGGTTTCAAGAGATTTGATTCCAAAAGAACCGAATGCCAGAGATACTCCTCGCGTGGCAGTTCCACTTGGAACCATTTTATGCTGCTTCCTAAACTTAGTCTTTTTTGGCTGTAACATGATGCTTCAGTTACTTGATCAGTGATGGGTCTTTTCTTTATTTACTTCTATTAATCGCGCTTCGAACGTCCACGGCCACCTCTGCCTCCTCCGCGAGGTCCACGATCGCCACGATCGCCACGGTCTGACCGTTCTCCGCGCTCACGAGCACCTCCTTTCGGGGTTGAAGCGATACCAATGTTCGGAGATAGGTCGCGTTTGCCGTATACTTCACCTTTACAAATCCACACCTTGATACCGATAATGCCGTAAGTGGTCAAAGCCTCCGACAACGCATAATCGATGTCGGCACGGAATGTATGCAATGGGACACGACCATCTTTGTATTTTTCTGTCCGGGCTATTTCAGCGCCACCCAATCGACCGGCACAGGTCACCTTAATTCCCTCTGCGCCCATGCGCATTGTCGCAGCGATACTCTGCTTCATAGCACGACGAAATGAAATTCGTGCTTCAAGCTGACGAGCGATTCCGTCGGCAACCAACTGAGCATCCAATTCAGGACGTTTAATCTCAAAAATGTTGATTTGAACGTCTTTTTTGGTCAATTTCTTAACCTCTTCCTTGAGCTTATCAACCTCAGTTCCTCCCTTACCGATAACAATTCCAGGACGAGCTGTATGAATCGTAACAGTAATGAGCTTCAGTGTGCGCTCAATCACAATTCGAGAAACACCACCCTTCGCTAGACGAGCCAGCAGGTATTTGCGGATTTTCTCATCCTCAACCAGCTTTTCGGAATAATTCTTTCCTCCGTACCAGTTGGAATCCCATCCACGAATGATACCCAAGCGATTTCCAATGGGGTTGGTCTTTTGTCCCATGCCTTATGCGTTAGCAGTGTTGTTTTCGGTTACTACATTTTTATTGTCTACCACCAGAGTGACGTGGTTGGAGCGCTTGCGCACCCTGTATCCGCGACCCTGGGGGGCGGGACGAAGACGCTTCAGTTGACGACCTCCATCCACATGGACAGTCTTGACGATGAGTTCATGGTCTTCGATACGACTGCCTTCATTTTTCGATTGCCAATTGGCAAGTGCGGATAGCAACAGCTTTTCAAGACGGCCAGCCGCTTCCTTGGTACTCATGCGGAGCATGGCAAGTGCCATTTCCACTCGTTTACCGCGAATCATATCGGCCACAAGCCTCATCTTGCGGGGAGATGTCGGACAATCATTCAGTTTGGCGACGGCCACGGTCTTCATGGCATCCTTGCGCTCAAGAGCGACATTGCGTTTTCTGGCTCCCATGGTTTATTTCGATCCTTTGTCTTTACTACCGGAGTGTCCACGGAAAGTACGCGTTGGCGCGAACTCTCCCAGTTTGTGACCCACCATGTTTTCGGTGACGTAGACGGGAATGAATTTATTCCCGTTATGTACTGCGAAAGTACTTCCCACGAAATCGGGGGATATCATTGACCTGCGAGACCAGGTTTTGATTGCTGCTTTCTTCTTGCTATCGTTCATTGCGAGCACTTTTTGCTCGAGTTTATGATCGATGAACGGGCCTTTTTTAAGCGAACGACTCATGTGAGGTGAATTGAAAGATTATTTCTTACGACGTTCAATGATGTACTTGTTCGTCGGATTACTCTTTTTACGGGTCTTGTAACCTTTGGCAATTAGGCCCTTGCGTGAACGAGGATGTCCTCCTGAAGCACGCCCCTCGCCACCACCCATCGGGTGATCAACCGGGTTCATAGCTACACCGCGAACTCGGGGACGACGGCCGATCCAACGGTTACGACCAGCCTTTCCTTTGCTCTGCTTATCGTGGTCAGCATTGGAAACTGAACCAATCGTAGCCATACAAGTCACCAGGACTTTACGGGTTTCACCAGAAGGCATCTTGAGCACAGCGTACTTTTCTTCACGAGCTGCAAGTTGCGCATATGAACCAGCGCTTCGTGCAAACTTACCTCCCTGGCCGGGACGCATTTCAATATTATGTACGGTGGTTCCAAGCGGAATATCCTTCAAAGGCAAGGCATTACCCACCTCTGGAGCTACGTTTGAACCGGAAGCGATCCTCTGGCCAACTTTGATCCCGTTGGGGGCGATGATGTAGCGTTTCTCTCCGTCAGTGTATTTCACCAAAGCGATGAAACATGTGCGGTTAGGATCATACTCAATCGTTTCAACCGTTGCAGGCATGGAAAGCTTGTCGCGTTTGAAATCAATGATGCGATACATTTTTCGGTGTCCGCCACCGATATAACGCATGGTCATCTTACCCGTATTGTTACGGCCACCACTGCGTTTCAAAGAAACGAGAAGGGATTTCTCCGGCTCGTTGACTGTGATCTCACTATAATCTGTCCGTACCAGGTGACGCTGGCCGGGAGACATTGGGCGTATTTTCTTAGTTGGCATGTCTTATCTCCTCCGGATTAAATGCTGCTGAAGAAATCAATGGACTCACCCTTTTTGAGGGTTACGATGGCCTTCTTCGTATTTGGACGCTGACCGGAAACAAATCCGGTCTTCGTACCACGCGACTTCGACTTACCGCGGTAGATCATTGTATTGACCGATTCTACAGTTACACCATACATCGTCTCTACCGCCTTTTTAATCTCCAATTTATTGGATCGCTTGTCGACGATGAAGCCGTAACGTGGCTGCTTTTCGGTGATCCGGTTCATCTTTTCGGTGACAACCGGCTTCTTCAGGATTTCCATTTTTTTACTCTATAGGTTTATCGTGCCTATGCACATTATTGTTTGTTTGCCCGGAGGCTGGTTCGGCAGCGCCTGTTTAAGGCTATACCTGTGAATTTATTTCAGCAGAGTGTTCTCAATGACCGGGAGTGAACCCTCGGTAATGAGAATGTTCTGGGCATTAACGATGTCGTAAGTATTTAAATCTGAGGCAGTTACGACTTTGCTGCGCTCTAAATTTCGGGACGACAAATATACGTTTTTATTCGTTTGGGGCAGTATAACCAAGGTTTTTTTATCCGCAACCTGAAGATTTTTGATCAAATCCGTCATCAACTTGGTCTTAGGCTGCTCAAAATTGAAGTCTTCAAGAACAAGAATAGTATTCGCTTTTGCCTTATGAGAAAGAGCGGAAATACGTGCTAACCTCTTGAGCTTCTTGTTCAAACTGAAGGAATAATCACGGGGGCGAGGTCCAAATATGCGACCACCTCCTACGAAAACCGGACTTTTCATGGAGCCGGCACGTGCTCCCCCTGTTCCTTTTTGACGCTTCAGCTTCTTGGTTGTTCCAGAAACTTCATTGCGCTCTTTGGATTTGTGAGTACCCTGGCGACGATTCGCAAGAAACTGCTTGACATCCAAATAGATTGCATGATCATTGGGATCAATTCCAAAGATCTGGTCGTTCAGGCTCGCCTTGCGGCCTGTTTCCTTGCCTGTGATGGAGTATACGGATAGTTGCATGATTATTTCGACACCGTTACAATTGAACCTTTATGCCCGGGAATTGCTCCTTTGATCAAAAGGAGATTTTGCTCGGGTAATACCTTGACAACCTGAAGGTTTTGAACTTTAACACGATCTACACCCTTATGCCCTGCCATGCGCATACCCGGCATAACCCGGGAAGGCCATGAAGAAGCTCCCAAAGAACCTGGGGCGCGCTGGCGATCGTGCTGACCGTGGGTCTGGCCTCCAACACCACTAAAACCATGGCGTTTTACGACACCTTGAAAACCTTTACCCTTTGAAGTACCTACGACTTCGCAGAAGTCACCTTCTTGAAAAATGTCACATTTCACCAAATCGCCGGCCTGGAATTCCTGTTCAAAATCAGTGAATTCCAATACCTTACGCTTGGGCGTGGTATTCGCTTTCTTGAAATGCCCGAGTAATGCTCCGGGCGTATTTTTCTCTTTACGCTCACCAAATGCGAGCTGAACGGCAGCGTAGCCGTCTTTTTCAACCGTTTTAACCTGCGTAACAACACAGGGGCCGGCCTCAACTACGGTGCAAGGGATGTTTTTTCCCTCTGCATCGAAGATGCTGGTCATACCGACTTTTTTTCCGATGATGCTTGCCATCTTAACTAAGGATTAGTTGTTTTGGTCTTGTTGATTATAAGTTGAACGTATCACTCTGCTCGAGTGAACGTACTTGTTGATTCGGATGTGATGTAAAGAACGACCGATTGCTCCACGTTCGGGAACGACCGGAAAAATCCCACTAGACTTTGATTTCAACTTCCACACCGCTGGGAAGCTCAAGCTTCATCAATGCGTCAACAGTCTTGGCAGTTGAACTGTAGATATCCAGAAGACGCTTGTATGAGCAGAGCTGAAACTGTTCCCTGGCCTTTTTATTTACGTGTGGGGAACGAAGTACGGTGTAGATTTTCTTTTCAGTTGGAAGGGGAATCGGTCCACTGACTACCGCGCCTGTCGGCTTAACAGTTTTCACGATTTTCTCGGCCGATTTGTCGACGAGGTTGAAATCATATGATTTCAACTTGATTCTAATTCTCTGACTCATGGTTTATAAGAACGATAGGATTATTCTGTCTTGGAGATTGATTAGGATTTTTCCGCTGCGGCCTTCCCTTTTGCTTTAGCAACAACCTCTTCAGCGATGTTTCGTGGCGCCTCAGCATAGTGGGAGAATTCCATTGTGGAAGAAGCGCGACCGGAAGTGATGGTACGAAGTGCAGTGACATATCCGAACATCTCACTTAAAGGAACTTTGGCTTTCACGACCTGAGCACCTGCACGGGAATCCATACCCTCCATCTGTCCACGGCGACGGTTCAAGTCACCCACCACGTCACCCATGTTTTGCTCAGGGGTGATCACTTCAAGTTTCATGATCGGCTCAAGAAGGATAGGCCTTGCTTTTGGTACCGCTTCACGGAAAGCTGTGCGAGCACAGATTTCAAATGACAATGAATCGGAGTCAACGGTGTGGTAAGAACCGTCAGTAAGACGGATTTTCATGGACTGAACCTGATACCCGGCCAAGACACCATTTACCATTGCAGAACGGAAACCTTTCTCAATAGCAGGGATAAATTCTCGGGGAATGTTACCACCAGTGATTTCATTGACAAACTGGAGGCCGTTGTTCTTATCGGTAGCTTCGAAGTCGGTATCAACGGGAGAAACCACAAACTTGATATCGGCAAATTTACCGCGACCACCCGTTTGTTTCTTATATACCTCACGGTGCTCGATAGATCCGGTGATAGCCTCTTTGTAATTTACCTGAGGAGCACCCTGATTTACCTCTACCTTAAATTCACGCCTCAAACGATCAACGATAATTTCGAGGTGTAACTCTCCCATACCACTGATGATGGTCTGTCCGCTATCCTCATCGGATTTCACACGGAAAGTAGGATCTTCTTCGGACAACTTACCCAAAGCAACTCCCAACTTATCCATGTCACCCTGCGTCTTGGGCTCGATTGCCAAGCCGATAACAGGCTCGGGGAACTGCATCGCCTCAAGAACGATCGGAGCATTTTCAGCACAAAGCGTGTCTCCAGTCTTGATATCCTTGAATCCAACTGCTGCACCGATATCGCCTGCTCCAATCTCAGGAATCTGATTCTGCTTATTGGCGTGCATTTGGAAGAGACGGGAAATACGCTCTTTATTTCCTGAACGAGTGTTCAGGATGTAGGAACCGGCCTCCAGCTTTCCTGCGTAACAACGGAAGTAAGCGAGTCGGCCTACGAAGGGGTCAGTAGCAATCTTGAAAGCCAATGCAGTGAATGGTTCATTGGCATCAGGACGACGCACAACCTCCTCACCGTTGTCGGGATTGGTTCCGATAATATTGTTTTTATCCATCGGAGAAGGCATCAGCTCCATTACGTAATCCAACATGGTTTGAACCCCCTTGTTCTTGAAAGAGGAGCCACAAACCATTGGTACGACTTTATTATGGATACAGGCCTGGCGAAGCGCAGCGAGAATTTCCCCTTCGGTGATGGAAGTCGGATCTTCAAAATACTTCTCCATGATCTTGTCATCGAACTCGGCACAAGCTTCGAGAAGCTTCTCTCTGTATTCCTTCGCTTCTTCTTCCAAGTCGGCAGGAATAGGAACGACTTCGTACGTCATTCCCTGATCGTGCTCGTTCCACACGATACCGCGGAAGTTGATCAGGTCCACCACGCCTTTGAAGGTGTCTTCAGCACCGATGGGCAATTGAAGAGGCAAAGGATTTCCACCCAACACCTCGCGAACCTGCTTCACCACATTTAAAAAGTCGGCTCCTGCACGGTCCATCTTGTTGACGAAACCTATACGAGTGACATTGTAATTATTGGCAAGGCGCCAGTTTGTTTCAGACTGAGGCTCAACTCCGTCAACAGACGAGAACAAGAAGACCAATCCGTCCAGAACACGCAGCGAACGATTCACCTCTACCGTGAAATCAACGTGACCGGGGGTATCGATGATATTGATCTTATATTTGTTATTGCGGTAGTTCCAGAAACAGGTGGTCGCAGCAGAGGTGATGGTGATTCCACGCTCCTGCTCCTGAACCATCCAATCCATGGTTGCCGCACCGTCATGAACTTCACCAATTTTGTGGTTCACACCGGTATAATATAGAATACGCTCGGTAGTCGTTGTCTTGCCCGCATCGATGTGGGCTGCGATACCGATATTTCGTACAAACTTAAGATCCTTGACTTCCTGTGACATTGGTATGGATGAATATTCCCGAATTGATGATATGAGGGATAATGATTAGACTCGGAAATGGGAGAATGCCTTGTTGGCATCTGCCATACGGTGTGTATCGTCTTTTTTCTTGACAGCGGCACCTTCACCTTTGGCTGCGGCGATGATCTCACCGGCCAGCTTATCGGCCATGCTTTTCTCGTTACGCTTGCGGGAATAAAGAATCATCCACTTGATCCCAACAGAGATCTTACGGTCCGGGCGAACTTCAGAAGGGATCTGGAAGGTGGCACCCCCAACACGACGGCTTTTCACTTCAACACTTGGCATTACATTGTTGAGCGCCGTACGCCATGTTTCAATTCCACTTTCCTTGGTACGCGCCTCCACCTTATCGATGGCATCGTAAAACAACTGGAACGCCTTTCCCTTTTTGCCGGAATACATCAGCATATTTACGAAACGGGTCACCAGGGGATCGTTGAAACGTGGATCGGCAACAATCGGGTGCTTTTTCGGTTTGGTCTTCCTCATGGATCAGAAGGATGATATTACTTTTCTAATGATTTGTCAGATTATTTTTTGCCTTTGGTAGCAGGAGCTGCACCCGGCTTTGGACGTTTAGTGCCGTATTTGGAGCGACGCTGGTTACGGCCATCAACCCCGGAGGTATCAAGGGCTCCACGGATGATGTGATAACGAACACCAGGCAGGTCTTTCACACGACCACCACGAATCATCACGATACTGTGCTCCTGCAGGTTATGACCCTCACCGGGAATGTAGGCCGTGACTTCGAATTTGTTGGTAAGACGCACCCTGGCCACCTTCCTCATCGCTGAATTTGGCTTCTTCGGCGTAGTAGTGTACACACGTGTACAAACCCCGCGGCGCTGCGGACAAGATGTGAGAGCCGGCGACTTGCTTTTATCGACCAAAGCTTCGCGGCCTTTCCGGACAAGCTGTTGAATTGTTGGCATCCTTTGTATTTTTCTATTCAGTATCAGTGAATTATGCGCACTATACCCCAAAAAAGGGAGTGCAAAGATACATAAGGATTTCATTTAATCAAGGTCTTTATCAATTAATTATTCATGAATCGATTGAAAATCAAATAGAGTTTAACCGAAGCCTGTTCCAACAGCCAATCAACGTCTGACTATTCATTAATTATTTGTATTTCAACTATTTAATTAATTATTTAGCAAAAATGGCTTTACCACCCTGCCTCAACCCCAAACCGTTACAGGAGGAATATTTTACCTTTAGCGAATTGACCTGACCTCCATCTTTTATGTATTCAAATCCGGAGAAAGCCCTTTCCCACATCCGATCCGGGCATCGCGTTTTTGTTCACGGGAGCGCCGCAACGCCCACCTATTTGCTTGACCTGCTGGCTGGCCGTTCAAATGAATTGGCGGATGTTGAATTGGTGTTTATTAGTGTTTTTGGAGCATTTCCGCCTGCGCGTCCCGAATTCCGGAAGAACTTCAAATTGAACTCCCTTTTCGTTTCTTCACCGGTCCGATCAGCGGTGAATGAAGGTCGGGGGGATTATGTCCCTGTTTTTTTAAGTGAGATTCCGGAGCTTTTCATCAATAATGTTCTGCCATTGGATGTGGCACTCGTTCAAGTGTCCCCACCCGACCGTCACGGATTCTGCTCACTGGGTGTATCGGTTGATGTTGCCCGCGCCGCCGTCAACACCGCTCCGATCGTAATTGCACAGGTCAACCCGAGAATGCCGCGTACCCACGGGGATAGCATGATCCATGTATCGCGTTTTACGGAAATGGTATTTCATGAATCCCCGCTTGAATCGCCCGTAGTTCTACCCGCCGCGGAAAGCCATGAGTTATTGATCGCTCAACATATTGCGGGCCTGATCGATGATCGAAGCACCCTTCAAATGGGAATCGGTACTATTCCGGACGCAGTTCTCGGACTTTTGGGAGGGCACAAGGACCTGGGAGTGCACACCGAAATGTACTCCGACGGTATCATCCCGCTAATTGAAAAAGGTGTAATCACCAACCGCTTCAAAGTAAAGCACCCGGGTAAAACGGTCACCGGGTTCTGCTTTGGCTCAGAAAACCTTTACAAATACATAGACGACAATCCGGCCTTCGCTTTCCTCGACATCGACTATGTCAATGAAACCTCTGTCATTCGTCAAAACCCATCGGTAGTGGCGATCAATAGTGCCGTTGAAGTGGACCTGACCGGACAAGTGTGCAGTGATTCGATCGGGACATTCCAGTATTCGGGAGTAGGCGGACAGATGGATTTCATGCGCGGTGCAGCCCTGTCAAAAGGTGGAAAACCGATCATCGCCCTGCCTTCCAGGACGTCCAAAGGCAAGGCCAGGATAGTCCCCTTTCTTCAGCCCGGAGCAGCAGTGGTCACTACACGTGCCCATGTACATTATATGGTCACAGAATATGGCATAGCCTATCTTTTTGGGAAAAACCTCTATCAACGGGCCGTGGCACTCTGCTCTATTGCACACCCCGACGACCGGGAATTGCTTGAACGAGCCATCCATGACCGTTTCAAACGATAGGACGCCTACCGCGCATTTCCGGCTGGCACCAACTCCCAGCGGCTTACTGCATACCGGCAATGCGGCATCTTTTGTCCTGACCTGGATATTGGCTCGTCAAGTCGGCGGAAACATCCTATTGAGAATAGATGATCTTGACAGAGACCGGTTTCGGATGGAATACCTTGAAGACATCTTC
>JBJOER010000278.1:0-2923 GCA_046049215.1 Bacteroidota bacterium
TGCCAATTACCGGGATCGTTTGGGAGGGTTCGTGGCATTTGAGCAATTGCTGGAGATCAGATCCATTCCTGATTCGGTTTATAATCACATTCTTCCTTTCCTGGTCCTGAATTCCGGGCCATACCGAAAGCTTGAAATCAATCGCATGCCGGTCGATAGTCTGCGCCATCCTTACCTCAGTAAACAATTCGCCAGGATGATCGTTTCCTACAGGGGTCAGCATGGTTATTATTCCTCTGTGAACGACCTGATGATCCTGCCTTTGGCAGACGAGGAAATCCTCCGTAAACTTGCACCTTATTTGACTTTTTAAAGACTCACGTAATGGAATTCAACCCTTCAGAAAACCAATTGATGATCGCCCAGACTGTCCGCGACTTCGCCGACAGGCACATCCGTCCTTCTTTCATGGAATGGGACGAGTCTCAGCGCTTTCCGGTAGAAGTCTTCAAGTCCCTGGGTGAACTTGGATTAATGGGGGTTCTCGTGCCTGAACAATACAACGGAGCCGGACTGGGTTATTTCGAATACGTTACTGCCATTCAGGAGCTGGCTCGCGTTTGTGGATCTGTTGGATTGTCGATGGCCGCTCACAATTCCCTGTGTACCGGTCATATTCTCATGTTCGGTAACGAAGAGCAGAAACAGAAATACCTGCCCCGTCTGGCTACGGCAGAGTGGATCGGTGCCTGGGGACTGACCGAAGCCAATACGGGATCCGATGCCATGCGGATGCGTTGCGTTGCGAAACAGGACGGTGACCATTGGATCATCAATGGAGCCAAGAATTGGATCACCCACGGTATCAGTGGAGACGTGGCTGTTGTACTCGCACGTACGGGTGAATTGTTGGATTCACATGGCATCACAGCATTCGTGGTGGAGAGGGAGACTCCGGGATTCAAAGCAGGCAAGAAAGAGAACAAGCTCGGCATGCGCGCCTCGGAGACAGCTGAGATGATTTTTGAAGATTGCCGTGTTCACAAAAGCCAGATACTCGGAAAAGTCGGAGATGGATTTGTTCAGGCGATGAAAATCCTCGACGGAGGACGCATTTCCATTGCTGCGTTGTCTTTGGGCATAGCCAAGGGCGCATTCGATGCTGCGGTGAAATACTCGCAGGAGCGACAGCAGTTCGGTCAGCCGATTTCGAATTTCCAGGCCATCTCGTTCAAATTGGCCGATATGGCCACTCAAATTGAAGCGTCCGAGTTACTCACCATGCAGGCTGCCGATCTCAAGAACCGTGGCCAGAAAGTGACGCGCCAGAGCGCCTTTGCAAAATACTATGCTTCGGAGGTTGCAGTTCGTTGCTCAACCGAAGCTGTGCAGATTTTTGGCGGGTATGGATACACCAAGGATTTTCCGGTGGAGAAGTTCTACCGTGATTCCAAGCTGTGCACCATAGGCGAGGGTACAAGTGAGATTCAGAAGCTCGTCATTGCGCGGGATATTCTTCGGTCCTGAACAATGCTATCATCGGGAGGAGACTAGTGTGGTGATCACCCGGGCCAATCCGGATTAAAAACAAAACAAGAAAGTCCGGCACATGCCGGACTTTCTTGTTTTAAACCAATTCGAATGTTTAGAACGAGTAGGTGATTCCCGCCAAGCCGAGCATGCGGTAACTTGGGTATTCATACCACCGGAAATATCTTGAGAATCCCAGGTTGTTAAGGCTTACCCAGGCTGATAGGGTTTTGCTGTATCGATAATCTATGGAAATATTCAGATCGATCCAGCCTTTCAGCTCTACGACTTCTCCTTTTACGGGCGTGATGGTGTCGTTTTGTAAGGTGTAACCGTATCCATAGACACCGTTGTTATAGAATAAATCGGCTTTGATAAGGATTTTTTCACCGATGGTATAATGCCCGTTCAGTCCTGCGCGAAGGCGAGGAGCGTAGAATGCTTTTTCGAGCACGTCGAGGTCGTACCTGTTGTACTCAGTGGTCAGAGAAAGTGAGGACTTCTCGGTCTTTTTATACTCCAATGAAGCTTTGAATTGAAGCTGGGTTCCGGTGTCGTAAACAACACCAAACGTAGTGGGGAAATCTGACCGGTACTCGTTGAAGAAGAAGGGAAGGTTTCGAGCCCGTTGCCAGCTGGCTTGTGCACTGAGCATCAGGTCGTGTTCCAGGCGTATGGACGTGCCTGCCTTGGCAACGAGTTTACGGTTGGTGTTGACCATGGGCACGAAATTGCCGAAGAAAGGATTTTCGCGGGCGAAGGAACGCAGGTCGTTGCGCTGCAGGTCGCCGCTGATGCCACCGAATATCCTGACAGCGTCTTCGATCAGACGGAAGTCGGCCTCCAATACGGGATACAAACGGTAATCGCTTTCGCCGTTGTTTGATTCGATCGCCATTCGTGCACCGATGTCCACTTTCATCATTCCCTGCTCGATGGAGAATTTGGGTTCGAAACGGATGATGTTCCTTCCGAAAGAGAAAGTAGGTTGTTCGATGTTGCCAAACTCGCCGGATGCACATACGTGGAAATAGGCATTATTCATCCATTTACTCAGGCCGGCTGATATCCGGATGTTGTTCTCATTGAAATCACGATTGTTGTTGAATCCATAAAACTCAACACCACCCCGGTAGGACCATTTCTCTTTTTCTTTTCCAAGTGATTCGAAATCGATCTTGCCGTTGATGTCCTGAAGTGTATGTTTCGTTTCAGATTTGGAGTAGAGCTCCGGTGGGGACTTGAATCCGTAGTAATGCACTTTGTCGAAGCGATATCCCAACGAAGCGCCAAGTTTGAATTTTTCGAAATAACGATTTCCGAATGTGGTGAAGTTCGTGGTGCTGTTGCCGGGGAAACCGTAGTCCTTGATCTTGCCACCAGCAGAAAGATGGTAAAGGTGTGCACCGGCATCGAATCGCTTTGACCGAAGGCTGTTGAATGCCGCATCCAC
>JBJOER010000279.1:0-3158 GCA_046049215.1 Bacteroidota bacterium
ACCGATCCGGACAAAGCTTACCAGGCCGCGCACAAACTCAAATCGCCCGTAAAATTACTGGCCGCACCCGCTTTTGCATCTGCCTTCAGCAGCTTCACTGAATCGCTCCGTACGGCAGACGAAATGCAGGAACTACGGCAGGCATTCGCCGACCTGAAACCCGGACTGATCGCACTACTGGTTCTGGTCAACACCGGACTTGAGAACACATCGTCCTGAGTTCAGAACACCCTACTGAATCCATCGAACGGTCAGAAAAAAAGGCCCCATGTTTCCATGCAGCCCCGGGTTGTTGGTTGGTTATTCCTTTCTTATTTGCCCAGATCGTCGAAGTTGAGATCCGAGTAGGATGATTCACTGCCTGAATATTCTGCCTGGGCCGGTGCATGCACCTCTTCGTTACCACGTTTTTCGCGGATGTAACCCAATGCCTCCTGCAGGCCCTCGGTGAATTTTTCAAAATCTTCCTTGTACAGGAACAGCTTGTGCTTCTCGAAGAAAGGGCGGTCTTCGAATTCACCGGGCTTGCGTTTGCTTTCGGTGATGGTGATGTAGTAGTCGTTGCTACGCGTGGACTTCACATCGAAATAGTACGTCCTTTTGCCTGCCCTGATCTTTTTGGAGAAGTGGGTGTCCCTGTTTTGCGATTGATCGAAATCTGACATGGTTGCGAGGTGCGGGTTTTCGGTTAAGCAAGATTACTAAAAAAAACGAACACAAAAAAACAAATGCGAACGAATCAACGATTCCCGATCGCACTATCCGATGAATTCGGTTCCAGAGACTGGCTTTCCACCAGTTGTGCGTACACCCCTGCTTTTCCAACCAGGGAATTGTGATCACCTTCTTCAACCATGCAACCCTCTTCAAGGACAATGATCCGGTCGCAGGCCTGCACGGACTGTACACGGTGACTGATGACGATAGTGGTCTTGCCCTTCATCAGATCCTGCAGGTTGGAGAGGATGCGGGCCTCGGTCCATGTATCGACCGCCGAAAGGCAATCGTCGAAAACCAATACATCCGGATTCCGCACCAGGGCGCGCGCGATGGAGATCCGTTGCTTCTGCCCACCCGAAAGCGTAATGCCCCGTTCGCCGACTTCGGTGCGGAACCCGTCCGGAAAACCAAGGATATTGTCGAGTACGACCGCCTGACGGGCCGCTTCTTCGATCGCTTCCCGGGAAACGGCATGCGGACTACCGAAGGAGATATTGGCCGCCACGGTATCTGAAAACAAAAAAACATCCTGAGGAACGTATCCAATGCGACTACGGAAAGCCTTGAGGTCGTACTCCGGTAACCGGACATCGTCCACCGCAATACTGCCATCGGTGGGGTCGCTGAGGCGCATCAGCAAATTCACGATAGAACTTTTCCCGGAGCCGGTACGACCGATGATGCCCAGTGAAGTTCCCGCAGGGACATGAAAATCGATATCCCGGAGCGCGAATTCGCGGTCGTCGGAATAGCGCAGGGAAACTTTGCTGAAACGAATGTCGCCGCGCAGAGACAGCGGCCTGTGTGAACCTGAAACGATAACCGGCTTCTCATCGAGGAAGTGATTGATGCGTTCCTGCGAAGCGGAAGCCCTTTGCACGATGCTGATGACCCAACCCAGCGCGGCCACCGGCCAGGTGAGCATGTTGACATAGATCACAAACTCGGCGATATTGCCCAGCGTGATATTACCCGCCATCACCTCCAGGCCACCGATAAACACCGTGAGGATTGTACTGAGACCCACCAGCCAGGCCATGGCCGGCATGAAGAGAGCATTGATGCGTACCAGGTCCATCGACACCCCTGCATAACCGGCAGTGAGTGAGCGGTATTCCCCGGCAAACCGGTCTTCGCGCGCAAACGCTTTCAGAATGCGGATACCCGACAGGGATTCCTGGACAAAGGTGGAGAGATCGGACAATTTCGATTGCACCTGCTCGCTTTTCCGGTTGATCCGCTCGTGTACCACATAAATCAGGAGTGACATCAGCGGGAGAGGAAGCAACACCATCGTCGCCAGGTGGGCATTGACACTGAACATCGCCCAGATGACCAGCACGAACATCACCAGCATGTTGATGGAATACATGATGGCGGGTCCCACGTACATCCGCACGCGGCCGACATCCTCGCTGATTCGGTTCATCAGGTCGCCGGTACTGTTCCGCTGGTAGAAATCCATCCCCAGCCGCTGGTATTGAGCGTACACGGCATTCTTCATATCGAACTCAATGTGCCTCGACATCACAATGATGGTCTGCCGCATCAGGAACATGAACACCCCTTTCAGCAAGGCCATGCCCAGCACCAGAACGCCGAACAGGAAAACCGTTCCCATCAGCCGGGAATAGATGGTGTCCGCCACCTTGAATCCTGAAATCAGACGGTAGGAGTCGATCTGACTCGCCACCAGGTCGAGGGCGTGGCGGGTGAGCTGAGCCGGGAAGATGCCAAAGAGGTTTGAAATGGTCACAAAGAAGATACCTCCCAGCAAATGCCAGCGGTACTTCAGGAAATACTTATGCGTGCTCAGCAGCGGTCTCACACCCTCCGGCAGAGGTTTATGGGCACGGTACAGGTTCCGGCCTATCCTCTGATAATCAGGGCGTAAAGGTAGACAATTCCCGTCTTACAGAGGAGATGAGGAAAGCCCACAGACCGTTTCCAACTTCGGGTCAAAGTCCTTACCTTTGCGCCTCAGCATAGCACGAGATTTCATGATCGAAGTGAAAGAAAAGAAGGCTGCGGCCGCTGTGGACAGCAACGTGTTTGAATCGATTTCAAACAGCCTTCATGAACAAGTCGTTTTCTGCAACGACCCTGACACCGGACTCAAAGCCATCATCGCCATACACAACACCGTTCTGGGACCTTCCCTGGGAGGCACCCGTTTTTGGACGTACGCCTCGGAAGGCGAAGCCCTGCACGACGTGTTGCGCTTATCGCGCGGAATGACCTACAAAGCCGCCATATCCGGGCTCAACCTCGGTGGCGGCAAGGCGGTCATCATCGGCGACAGCAAGCGGGACAAAAGCGAAGCACTATTCCGTAAATTCGGAAGGTTCGTCAACAACCTCAACGGCAAGTACATCACTGCCGAAGACGTGGGCACCAGCACCCGCGACATGGAATACGTGGCCATGGAGACCAAACAC
>JBJOER010000280.1:0-7004 GCA_046049215.1 Bacteroidota bacterium
CTGACGGTGTTTGGTGAATTCGTTGCCCCTGCTTTCGTGGTGCTTGGTTTATTTACCCGGTGGGCCAGTTTTCCTGTGGTCATCACCATGGGAGTCGCTGCATTCATGGTACATGCCGGTGATCCGATCGGTGATCGTGAAGGTTCGTTGACGTATCTGATCTGCTACCTCGCCATACTGATGATGGGTCCGGGTGCTTACAGCATCGATCAGCAGCTCGGCAAAAAACGCTGAGTTCAGAGTTTGATCAGCCTGGTCCTTTTCAAAGTACCCCCCGAATCCAATTCGACAAGGAATGCACCGGCTGCCACTCCTGTAAGGTCGATCCGGATGTTTCGTTGGTCATCCTGATACCTGTGCTCCCGTATCAGTTGTCCCGATAGATTGTAAAGGCGCACCATACTACTTCCGCTACCGTTTTCCGAATTCATGACCCAGGTTTCATCGGTGGCCGGATTGGGGAAGATGGCCAGTTCCTCGTTCCACGCCGGATTTTCGGAAAGCCCGGTCGGGATGCAGCTTCCCGGCAGATTGCCATCAAGCCATGCTCCCCGTTGGGCAACCCAGTTCTTGAGTTCCTGCACAACACCCGGATAATCGGGTGGCAGCGGACTTGGATTGGGCCATACGTAAACACCCAAAATCGGCCACCGGATGAAATTCCGTGCCTGGCTTTCGTCCAGATAAATGGCCATGCTGTCGATCCAGGCGTGCAGATTGGGAGTGGAGAAGATGTTGGTGCGCAGGTCGTTCCACCGGCAGCGTACTGCATTACGGAAAAAGGGATCCTGCATCAGCCTCGACCACCAGAAGGGAACCTGGAAAGGATCGCCTGAGTAGTTGAACACATAACTGTATCCACTGGTGACACTGCCATTGTAATAGTCGGCGTTTCTCCAGGAGATGTCGTAATCCCAGACGGGGCCCATTCTTAAAAGCCCACCGTCGCTGTCCTTGGCCTTGTGGAAAAAGGTGCTGATGCGGTATCCGTCCACGTTTTTGGCGAATTCATTGATCAGGAAATAATCGATCCAGGTATCCAGTTTGATGTAGCGCCTGTAACCATTGAGCGGATCCGCAAATTGTACACCATATAGTGCGTTTTCGAAACTGTCGCAGTACTGTTCAATGTAATGGCTTTGTTGAGGCACGAGTGTATTTCCGTCGGGATATTCGTACTGGATAAGAGGGGCAGGACCACCGTTAGTGGGAGGATGCTGCGAGGTGAATCCACCGGTTGCCGTCCCCGTGGTCTTGTCGATTTTGAGGATGTAGCCGCCGGTGAGCTCGTCTCCTGTCGTGTCGGCAGCAGTAAGCTTGGCAATGTCTACACGTCCATTATCGCGTTTGATTTTCTCCATGAGAATGAAAACGCCGAGGTATTGTCCATTGAGGATCACTTCACAATGCCGCGTTCGGGAGGCATAATGGCCCATCGCACGGGAAAGCTCGTATGTCATTACGTTCCGCATCAGGGTTTTGTCCGAATGGTTGGCATTCAGGATCCAGTCGCTCTCCGAGGGAAGTCCCAGCAGCGTAGTGTCGATTTCATTGCCTAGCGAATCCCAGGTTTCGAACCCGAAGGATTTTTTCGGTAGCGTCTGTGAATAAGAACCTCTGGTTTCAATGCCGATCTGTCCATCGAACGCGGGCTGATCAGAAACCTGGTTGCGGACTCCGACTCCATTGTCAATGACTTGGAACGATGCGGGTATTTTCGGATCATCGACAATGGGCTGGCCATTGGTGTTGATTTTCAGGATGGGCAGGTTGGATGAAACGAATAGAAATCCCATGGGTGGGTTTGGTCCGAAGGTGATGGCCGCGGCAGTCAGGATTCCGGCATCTGCGAAAGGGTAGGTGTCGCGGATGAGTAGTTGCCACGTTGAGTTCGGGTTTTGGTGGTTGTTGGCGACATAGATCGGCCCTTCGGGTCGAAAAGTGCCTGTAAAAGGTGCTGAGGCGGAGGAGATGAAGGTGCTGACCGAATCCGCGAAGCAGGTCGACCAAAAGTTTTGTCCTGAGCCTCCGTTTCCTGTGCTGAGTTCGATGTAAGTGCTGTCGGGGGCCACAAGCCAGATGTCCAGATCGTTCGCATAAGTGTGTACGATATTGATGCAGACACTGAGCAGGCCGAAGCCGGAGTCGATCTGGGCAGGAAGTCCGCTGACAGGTATGTCGAAACGCACAGCAGTGCCGTCATCCGGAATATTTCCGGTGGTGCTGCTGAATGATTGTGCTCTGGTTGAATTGGACCAAAGGAGAAGAGCGATGACAATGAGAAAATAACGAAGCATATCGCAAGGTAGTAAAAGCAAGCTTTCGGTTTGTGATTGTTTACCTTTGGAACACCAAAAAATAAACGCAAATCTCTTTTCAAATGAATACCCCCAGCAAAAGGATTCTACTGCTTGGCTCCGGTGGGCGCGAGCACGCCTTTTCGCGCAGTCTGGCCTTGAGTCCGCGCTGTGAAGCACTGTTTATTGCTCCCGGTAACGCCGGTACAGCGCAGTACGGTACGAATGTTCCTTTGCGTGCGGATGATTTCATGGGGTTGAAGGATCTGGTGTTGCGGGAGCGGATTGACCTGGTGGTGGTAGGACCGGAAGATCCACTTGTCAAAGGTGTGGTGGATTTTTTTCAGGAGGACGATCAGCTCCGTCAAATTCCGGTGATCGGTCCGTCCAGGAGCGGTGCGCGTCTGGAAGGGAGCAAAGAGTTTTCCAAGGCCTTCATGCAGCGTCATGATATCCCGACCGCCGCTTATCAAAGTTTTACTTCAGAACAACTTGGCGAAGCGGATGCGTTCCTGGATTCCCTCCGCCCCCCTTATGTGATCAAAGCGGATGGCCTTGCTGCAGGCAAAGGAGTACTGATCCTTGATTCACTGGACGAAGCCCGGGAAGGGGTGCGGTCGATGCTGCAGGATAAGAAATTCGGAGCAGCAGGTGAACGTGTGGTGATCGAGGAGTTTCTGCATGGGATCGAACTGTCTGTCTTTGTACTCACTGACGGTAAGAATTATCTGATCCTTCCGGAAGCGAAGGACTATAAACGGATAGGGGAGGGAGATACCGGTCTGAACACCGGTGGCATGGGTGCGGTAAGTCCTGTGCCCTTCGCCGATGATGTGTTCATGCAGAAAGTGGAGGATCGGATCGTGAAGCCTACTGTGAATGGCCTTGCTGCCGAAGGCATACCGTACATCGGATTCATTTTCATCGGCTTGATGAGTGTCGAGGGCGAACCTTATGTGATTGAATACAATTGCCGCATGGGCGATCCCGAAACCGAAGTGGTCCTGCCCCGTATCCGTACCGATTTCGTGGACCTGATGGATGCCGTGGCGCATCAGAAGTTGAATGAAATGAGTCTGGATGTCGATCCGCGTACTGCCACTACCGTTATCATGGTTTCCGGTGGATACCCCGGCAATTACGATCAGGGATTTGCCTTGCGGAATCTTGAAAACGCCGGCGAGGCTCTGGTCTTCCATGCCGGAACACGCTTCGAAGGCTCATCGGTTGTTACGGCTGGCGGTCGTGTCCTCGCCCTGACCGGCCTGGGCTCTTCCATACCCGAAGCCCTTAATGTCTCTTATGCTGCGGCATTGGCCATCGATTTCGATTACGCATATTATCGACGGGATATCGGACAGGATCTGATTCGGCTTACTGAAAAATCAATTTCCTGATCAGGCTGAACACATGTTGCTCAAATCCCGTGCTGTGGTGTTGGATGTGTCGCCGTATGCCGAGGCCAGCGTCATTGTAAAAGCCTATACCGCCAGTCATGGATTGCAGAGCTTTCTGGTGAATGGTGTCCGGAAACAACGTCCGCGTTTCGCTCCAACCCTGTTTCAACCACTCGCACTGATTGAGCTTGTTGCTTATTTCCGCAAACATGGTGGATTGCACCGGGTGACAGAGGTGGTTGCGATGCCTCCCCTTGTCCATATCCCCTACGATACAGTCAAAACCACCATGGCGATATTCATGGCCGAGGTGGTGTACCGCAGTGTGCGTGAAGAGGAGTCGAATGCGGAGCTTTTCGGATTCATTGATCATGGCGTACAGATCCTGGACCTTCAACAAGACACACCAACGGATTTCCATCTGATCTTTTGCCTTCAGCTCACGCGTTACCTGGGCTTTTATCCCGGCGGTCGTTACGGTAATGGCAGCACTTTTTTCGATCTGAAAGAGGGGTTGTTTCGTAGTGATGCTCCTCAGCATCCTTATTTCCTTGATCCGCATTTATGTTCCCGCCTACACCTGCTGCTCGACAGTTCGATGGAAAATGGTCCTGATTCGAACCTGACTTCCGCTGAGCGCAAGAGCATCCTTCAGGCCATTATCACTTACTACGAGCTGCACCATACACAGGGATTCACCATTCGTTCCCATCAGGTGTTGGCGGAGTTGATGCAGTGAAACGGGATTGCATTTTGCGTACATACTATAGCCTTTCACAGCCGCCCTCAACGCCTCTCCCTTCAGTCCTTTCGGGGGCCACCGCTCCGCCCTCCCCAAGGCAAAGGTCGGGCGCACAAAATCGATAGCCGGTAAATAAACGATTGTATCCGATTGCTCTCGTTTGCTCCCTTTTTTACGCACGATTCCGCGGTGGTTTCCCGGCTTCATCCCTTGGTGTTTTGCATTACTTTCGTTGAAAATAACCGATGAAGAAAAGTCCCGTCAAACCGCTTGACTTCAACACGAAGTGGGGCTATGCTCCTGCTCCCGAGGGAACCGAGCACATCCGCATAGACGATCGTTACGGCTTGTTTATACAGGGTAAATTCGTTGCTCCAGCCGAAGGCCGGTATTTCGATACGATCAATCCGGCAACCGAGAAAAAAATATCCACTGTTGCCGAAGCGAGCGCAACCGATGTGGACAAGGCTGTTCGGTCCGCCCGCCAGGCTTACGACAAGGTGTGGTCGAAGATGCCGGGTGCCGAACGCGGCAAGTACCTGTACCGTATCGCCCGTATCATTCAGGAAAAAGCCCGTGAGTTGGCGGTGATCGAGAGCCTAGACGGCGGAAAACCGATCCGCGAAAGCCGCGATATCGATATTCCTTTGGTAGCTGCGCATTTTTTCTACTACGCCGGATGGGCGGATAAAATGGAGTATGCATTTCCCGGGAAAAACACCAGACCCTTAGGCGTTGCAGGCCAGATCATCCCCTGGAATTTTCCGCTGCTGATGGCAGCCTGGAAGATCGCCCCTGCACTTGCCTGTGGAAATACCGTTGTGCTGAAACCTGCCGAGACCACGCCGTTGACTGCGCTTAAACTCGCTGAGATCCTTCAGGAGGCCGAACTGCCTCCGGGTGTAGTGAATATCATTACCGGTGCAGGCGCAACCGGTGCAGCACTCGTCAATCATCCGGGTGTCGATAAAGTCGCTTTCACCGGTTCGACGGAAATCGGCAAGGTGATCCGGAAAGCACTTGCAGGCACCTCGAAGAAATACACCCTCGAACTGGGAGGCAAAGCAGCGAATATCATTTTCGAGGATGCGGCCATCGACCAGGCCGTGGAAGGGGTGATCAACGGGATTTTCTTCAATCAGGGTCACGTATGTTGTGCGGGATCCCGGCTCTTTGTACAGGAGGGGATCGCCAAAGAGGTGCTGCGAAAACTGAAGGACAGGATTTCCACGCTTGTTGTGGGGGATCCACTCGATAAGAACACCGATGTGGGTGCTATTAATTCCAAAGCGCAGTTGACCAAGATCAAGTCGCTGGTCAATGCGGGAATCCGCGATGGAGGAGCGTGTTGGCAGAGCGAATGTGAATTGCCTTCCAAAGGGTATTGGTTCAGGCCGACGCTCTTCACCGATGTTGCGCAGTCGGATCGCATCGTACAGGAGGAGGTCTTTGGTCCTGTACTTGCCGTTCAGACATTCCGGACGGTAGAGGAGGTGGTGGAGAAAGCGAACAACACGCCTTATGGCTTGAGTGGAGGTGTCTGGACCGATAAAGGTTCCAAGATCTTCAACGTGACAGGTAAGATCAAAGCGGGGGTTTTGTGGGCCAACACCTACAATAAGTTCGATCCCACGAGTCCCTTCGGTGGTTATAAAGAGAGTGGTGTTGGCCGTGAAGGTGGTCTGCATGGACTCATGCCTTATGTCAAACTTTCCTGATCCTCTAACGAAAATCACATGGCTACACGTTCAACTGCAACCCAGCGTAAGATAAAATCGAATCAGGACTATTCGAAGAGTGTTGCAATAGCGCCGTCACGGCTGGAAGTCCGAAAGACCTTCAAGTTATACATCGATGGTAAATTTCCGCGCACCGAGTCGGGCCGGGTTTTTCAATTGAAAGATGCCTCCGGTGCCGTTCTGGCCAATATCTGCCGCGGATCCCGCAAGGACCTGCGCGACAGTATCGTCTCTAACCGCAAGGCGCAGGAAGGCTGGGCGAAACGGTCAGCATACAACAAAGCGCAAATACTCTACCGCATAGCCGAGACCCTGGAGAGCCGCAAGGGCCAGTTTGTCGATGTGCTCATGCTCCAGGGTATGGCGCAAAAGGATGCCCGGGATGAAGTCGAAGCTTCAATCGATTTGTTGGTGTATTATGCGGGTTGGTCGGATAAGTACATCCAGGTGTTCAGTGCGGTGAACCCCGTTGAATCCTCTCATTTCAATTTCTCTTATCCGGAACCGGTAGGACTCGTCATGGCCATCTCCCCCGTTGGCCATGGATTGCTGGGACTTGTTGCACTGATGGCTCCGGCAATTGTCGGAGGAAACACTTGCACGATCCTCGCATCCGAAAAGTACCCCATGACCGCGGTCGATTTTGCTGAAGTACTGCACGCTTCCGATGTGCCCGGCGGAGTCGTGAATATCCTTACCGGTCACCGGAAGGAATTCCTGTCTCATGCCTCGGCTCACATGGATGTCAATGCGTTTCTGTATCTCGATCTCGACCAGGAATCGAAGAAGCTCGTGCAAACCAATGCGGCTGTCAATGTGAAAAGAATGG
>JBJOER010000281.1:0-2754 GCA_046049215.1 Bacteroidota bacterium
AGGCCATATTGTTTTTGTAACAGACGAACAACTGTGGTGGCACGCTTAACACTTAAGTCCCAGTTGTCGCTGATGGCACTGCTGCTGGTAAATCCGACGTTGTCGGTATGTCCTTCCACCATGAACTCCAGATCAGATTGATTCTTCAATACGGTTGCTACCTTACCCAAAACCACTTTGGCCTTCTCGGTTACGTCGTAGCTACCGCTTTGGAACAGCAACTTGTCAGAGATATCGATATATACAACGCCTTTGTCTACTTTGATGTTAATGTCCTGATCATCGAGGTTTCCAATCGCGCCTTTCAGATTCATGACCAACGCCATGTTCATCGAATCCTTTTTGGCCATTTGCTGTTGCAGCGTTTGGATATACGCATCTTTGGCACCCATGTTCTCCATGGATTTACGAATGCTCTCGGCCTGTTGACTGGAAATCACCGACATGGTCTCCAGCTGTTTGATCGCTTGATTGTTATTCTGCTTCAGGAATTCAACTTGATCCGATAGCTCGTTGATCTTAGTAGCCAGCAGCGCCTTTTCACGCTCACAGGCTTCTTTTTGACGAGCCAAGGTGGCCTTTTCCGTAGCACACTCATTGAGATCGCTCTCAACGGTTTTGTACTTGCTCTCCAGTTGCTGATAATCAGCTTGGGCAGATTTGAATTTCTTACTGCTCACACAAGCGCTCAGCGAAAGAAGCGCAATGGCAGAAAAAACGAATGGGCGTAAATTCATAATGATTGTTTGGGTGTTTAAGATCGCCGCCTGACAAAATTCCACATCCTGGGACCAAAAATCAGGGCAAATATACTCCCTCCGGGAAAGTCAGCGCCGTTTTATTGCTACCTTGCAGGTGAATTTTAACACTATGGGAAAAGACCAGGTTTTTCGGGAGGATATTCAAAAAGCCAGCGACTTCAAATTCGGAGCCAACGTAGCCAAGGTGTTCGACGATATGGTCAATCGATCGGTACCCTTCTATGGCGAGATCCAACGCATGATGTCAGAGATCGCGTCCGATCACGCCCAACCCGGAACCTGCGTCTACGACCTGGGATGCTCAACAGGTACCACCCTGATTGGCATGAACACTTCCGTCGATCCGGAAATAAAATTCATTGGCATCGATGACTCACAGGAAATGCTGGATAAATGCAAATCCAAATTGCTGGAAATGGGCTTCTCCCGCAATTACGAGCTCCGCTGTGCCGATCTGGGACATGGCGTGAAAGTCGAGAACGCTTCCGTGGTCGTACTCTGTCTGACCCTTCAATTCGTTCGACCGATCTACCGAGAAAAATTGCTGCGCGATATCTACTCCGGTCTGGTACCTGGTGGCGCCCTGATTCTAGTGGAAAAGATCCTCGCCGAAGACAGCCGCTATAACCGCGATTTTATTCGTTATTACTACGACTATAAACGCCGGAACGATTACAGCGAAATGGAGATCTCTCAAAAAAGAGAAGCCCTGGAAAACGTTTTGGTTCCTTACAAGCTCAGTGAAAACATCAGCCTGCTTCGAGACCAAGGATTCGCGCATTGCGAAACCTTTTTCAAGTGGTACAATTTTGCCGGACTCGTCGCTGTGAAAAAATAAACACATGGTCGCTATCGGTAACTTCTTCTTCAAACACCGCAACTGGTTGTTCATCGTTTTTTATGCGGCGCTGTTCCTTCCCTCACCGCATCTCTTTTCGGATGCCTGGGATTATTTTTCCATCGTTCTGGGATTGATCATCACCACAAAAGGGCAACTGATCCGCGGACTCACCATCGGACTGGCTTATATCGTTCGCGGTGGAAAAGAAGGAAAGCCCTATGCCGACGGACTAGTGACGGAAGGAATTTTCCGCCATTGCCGAAACCCACTCTACGTGGGTAACATTCTGATGCTGTTGGGCGTAGGCATTCTGGCCAACTCCTTGTACTACATCGCCATCATGATCCCCTTGTTCCTGTTCATTTACCAGGCCATCGTGCTGGCAGAAGAGGACTTCCTCCGAAAAAAATTCGGCCCCGGCTTCGACGTCTATTGCCAGGATGTGAATCGTTGGTGGCCAAGCATCAGTGGACTTTCCAGCACCCTGAGCAGCATGAAATTCAACTGGAAACGCTGGATCCTAAAAGAACACACCACCCAATTCATTTGGCTCATCGGGATCACCTTGCTTTTGTTATTCAACCACCCTCAGCTCACCGATAACAATCCTGAGTGCCGCAATGCTTGGTTGATCGGATCTCTGTCCGGACTCACCCTTGTATACATATTGATTCGGGTACTGAAGAAAACAGGAAAATTCAAAGCGGAATAAACGTTTAGGGAACAGGGTTTAGGGTTTAGCAGGTATTCTGGCGACTAAACGCAAAACTCTGCTCACTAAACCCTCTACCCTCTACTTTTCACTCAATTCCCATCCTCGTAAACATCGGGAGCCCTTTCCTTGTTATTTTTGTACATCAATTCACGATCATGATCAAAACGGGCAACCCCATCATCAGCATCTACACCGAGATGACCCCCAATCCGGAGACGATGAAATTTGTGGCCAATAAACTCCTGTACCCGGGCAAGAGCGCCGATTTTCCGGATGTGGAGTCTGCCACACCCTCACCCTTGGCTACGGAGCTGTTCGGTTTCCCGTTCATCAAAGCGGTTTTCATTGCGAGCAACTTTGTCACCCTCACTAAAACAACGGAGACCGATTGGAATGACGCTATTCCGTCAATCCGCCAATTCCTGAAAGATTATCTG
>JBJOER010000282.1:0-7537 GCA_046049215.1 Bacteroidota bacterium
CAAAGAAAAACCGAGGCTTTCGCCTCGGTTTTCGTTTTTTCAGGCCGCTGTAGACCCAGCCAACCCCCGGATTTACAACTTAGATCAAAAACAAAATTTGAATGAGAATTCCTACGTAATCATTTAGCAGTTCCCTGAAAAGCAAGCAAAAATCATTACTACTTCCTGAGTCGAGCTGAAATCACATGAAACGGATACAAACGCCTAATCCATAATTCAAGAAAATCAGGCAACTACTTTCGCGGCCACAATCGATAGCCAACGATCGACAAATGAAAATTCATGCTTTTGAGTTGAATAAGAAAGCTTATATACGTATCTTTGTAAATAGTATACGTATTATGCTTACCAAGCTCACACTCTCAATAGACGAGGCCATCATCATCCGAGCAAAGGCTTATGCCCGGAAAAACGGTCGCAGCCTATCCGATTTGATTCAGCGTTACCTCGAAACGGTCACTAAAGAAGAAAATGAAGCGGAGCTATCACCGAAACTGAGCAGGATAGTCGGTGCGGTACGGCTTCCGAAAAGTTTCGACGAGAAAAAGGAATTGCGCAGAGCGCTTGAAAAAAAGCACTTGTGAAAAAGGTATTCATCGATACGAATGTACTGATCGACCTGTTGGCCGATCGGAAACCCTTCAGCAAGCATGCCGTGGAGATTTTTACAAGAGCTGAGAAAGGCAAAATTGCACTTTTCGTGTCGTCGCATTCTATTGCCACTACTCACTATCTACTGAAGAAATACATCGACGAAAAAGAACTGCGCACCATACTCAACAATTTGCTCGACTTTGTGTCCGTAGTGGCAGTCGATATCAACCTGCTCAAAAAAGGACTGCGTTCAAAACACAAAGACTTTGAAGACGCGCTGCAGATCATCTGTGCGTCATCGGTAGAGGAGATCGATGGACTCATCACTCGTAATGTGCGCGATTTTCGAGGTGCCGAAATTCAGGTGCTAACACCTGAAGAACTGTGTATGCAGTTCAACTGAAAATGGAAGTACCTGGCTGCGTCCTTCGCAACACTTCACGTGTGACAAGTGCGCATTTGGGTTGAAAGCTGACCATTAAGCGTGGACTTAACCGCAAAGGCAACGAGGAAGAGCAAAGTGCGCAAACCTGCGTCCTCTGCAACCTTTAGCATGTGCCCAAGACACATTTCGGTTAAAAGAGGATCCGTATCACATTCAAGAATTTCCTTTCAGAGGTTCGCAATTCATCACATCACCAATTCACCAATTCGCAATCCACAAATTCACAATTAATAAAAGCGGCACCCTGTAGAGACTCAGCGTCTGCCGCCACCCATTCCCCCACCGGCAGGGCGCGAAGGCATACGCTGCATCCCACCTCCTCCACCACCGCGGTTCATGCTGTTGTAGTTATTGAAATTGTTGGTGCGCATTTCTCCCCGGTCACGATTGATCTGATCGCGGTTCATGTTCTCCATGGAAGGACGTCCGGCCCCGGCCTTATCGGCAGAGGATGGCTTCACCGATTGCCAATCCTTCCCATCGTGTTGCTCCCAATTGCTGCGGTTGTTCCTGTACACATTTCCGCCTTTGTCGGTAAACACGTTGTTTTCCATGCCTCCACCGGCAGCCTTTCCTCCGTCCTTTCGCACGTTGTCGGGAACCCGGTTGGTAGCATTGTTGGCGATAGACCTGTCCCTTTGTGGAGTATACACTCCGCGCTGGTGATTGTTGTAGATGTTATTCGACCTTGGTGGAGCAGGACGGTATCCAGCCGGATATCGTCCGTAACCGGGCCCGCCACGGGGACCGTAGTAGCCACCGTACGGAGGACGGTAATAATAAGGCGGCCTGTAAGCAGGTCCCCACCAGCCGCCATGTCCACCATATACACTTACACTGATCCAGGAATTGGGTCGGCCATAACCTACGGAATAGCCACAGCTCCAGCCCGTCCAGGGATTGTAATGCACGCTGAAACCGTAGGTGACCGGCCGTGGGTAATAATAAGTGCCGTACCAACCCGGATAGTAATAACCCGTTCCATACACCACGGTGGGACCCATGATGTAGCAACCGGTGTATCCGGGAGTATAACCTACGTAGACCACCTCGGGTGTGGATTGATACACATACACGTACTTCACGTTGTATACAGGCGATGAGGACGGGATCTTCTGAACCTCTGCAGGTACGGAGGTAGCCACAGCCCATGGACCACCCGGTGTTGTGCCGGTGAACCACACGGCGTTCTGGCAAACGTAAAACGTCTCTCCTTCCTTGATGACGGAACTTGATGTATTGGTAGCGTAATAAAGTTTAGTACCCTGTATGGCGGCAAAATTCGGGGTTCCGTCGTAGGTGACGGTGCAGGTAGCGTCCTTTCGGTTGACAGCTGCTGTCTGAGGCACCTGTGCATCCATCACCGCTTCTTGGGCCACCTTGGTGCCTGCAACACTGGCTAGTACTACATCCTTATCGCTACCCTCGGGGATTTGAGAGAAGTCCTTGGGGAGTTTGTCGGATGCCACGTACTTCCAACCCGATTGCATGGAGGCAGAGGCATACCAACGGCCGGAAACAAGGAGGTAATAACTCTGCTCGGGTATGTACTGGAAAATATCGTTATCGGTGTTGGTCGCATACAGCAACTGCGTTCCCTTGATGGGAGCGAACTGGAGTGCACCCTTGCTGGTGATGAGTTCCGCCGGTGCGGTACGCACTTCGATTTCAGGAGTGATGTCTTCCGATACAACTGCAGACGAATCTCCGGGCTGATCCTCCGCCTGGTTCTTCTTCTGCTCATCATCCACCGTTTGCTGCATCTTACGCATTTCGTCGTCGATCTTCGTGTACGTCTTCCAACCCTTATCGAGCGAAGCGGTCATGAACCATTTGCCTCCACCGTAGAGGTAGTAGTTGCCGTTCAACGAATCCTGGATCAGGAAGAACGGGGTGTTCACAATACGCTTGTAATGCGAATTCTCGATAGCAGATGTTTTCGGCGAACCATCCAGCAGCACCAGCATGGTGGGTGTGGAACGGTAGATGATCTCGGGAACGTCGGTATTCAGGTCACCGGCAGAACTGCCGTTCTCCTGCTCGATGGAGGTGAGCAGGGCATCCAATGACATACTAAGTTTCCATTTGGGCACTTCCTGCTCTACGGTCTGTTTGCAAACCTTGTATTGGGAACTGTCGGTGTTCTTTGGGAAACGCACATCGGTGATGGTGGCTTCCAGCAGATGAACGATCCGCTTGTCACGGTCGATGGAAACCCTGGCATTTGCCCACAATGCTCCGAATACGGGATCCGATTTCTTATCGGTAGTCACCGAGAAAGCCGCACGAGCCCTCAATTGATCGCCATTCAGCGATTCGGGCTGAGGTTGATAGATCACGATCTTGCCCTTGTCGGTGTCTACCACTTTCGGCCACGCCTCGCTTTGAGCGTGGGCAGCGAATAAAAAGCAATGAAAAAGCAATAGAAGAATACTGATCGACTTTAAGTTCATATTTTATTGATTGAGGTTGTTTTGATTGAAGGTCCCAACGCCCAGTTGTTTGCAGGAATATCGATGGTACGATTTCGTTCTCCCGAAAATAGCGATTGCATCTGATAAATAGAGAGTTGTGGGAATGGTTTTGACTGATTTTAGCATTATTACCGCATTCACTTCCTGAAGACCTTGTCAAGGAACCGCTGGGAGCGCGGACCCGCTTGAAAACGCCGGACATAATTGACCCGAAGGTTTCCGGTATTGATGGAAACACTAAGGTTTTTTTGTGAATCGATGTTGACCCTGCTGTTGGTGAAGGTGATGCTGAATGCACTCCGGTCGGAATTGTATCCGGCGAAGAGCCGGAGCATCGAGTTGGGATTGAAACCGTATTCGCTGATCGTCCCCTGAGGTCCCTCGAATTCAGAAAAGGAATAATCTGCCGCCAGGCTTAAGGAACCGGTGATGAAAAAATGACGGGTGATGACCAGAGTGTATGCATAACCGATGCTTGGACCGAGTTCATAGAAACGGAGGGCATTGGTGTTCGGCCGGACTCCGCTTGTTGAAAGAAAGGGAAACACGCTGCTGTCGGCGCTCGCCTGTCCGATGAAAAATTCTCCGCCTACCAACAGGGTACCTGCCGACCGCTGTTGCCATTCGTTTTGCAGGAAAGAGGAGCGGAACGAGAACCGTTCGTGGTTGAAAATATACTGGTAGGATCCACCGAACTCACGCAATCGCAGATCCGGTCGCACGTAGTAGTTTCCATCGCTGCGTCCGTAACCCTTGGGCGAAAGATAGAGTCCGTTGTAGAACTGTCCAAAGAGGTCGATGTTGGATTTACGGCCGTAAAAATGCGCCTGAAGATCGAGGTATTCGGTGTCTCCGCGCCCACGGTCGGGATTGATGAACGGAAAGCCGTAGGCCAGATTGAGTGTGAAAAAACGATACGTCGCACCGATACCCATGTTCAGTGTGGTATTCGGTTTGTAGTCGAGTTCGATTCCGGTCGAAGGATCCCTGACCAGCAGGCCCGTGTATTTCCTGCTGAAATAATACCGGGCGGTCACCAGGCCGTCATACGTCTTGTAATAGGAACTATCGGTCTGGGCAGGGCATTCTGTCACGGGAATGCAACCCATCAACACAAAAAGAATGAAAAGAGAACAGCGAATGTTCATCGTGCGACTGAGTGGAATAGCACCTGTGGTGTTTTTACTCAACCCGATCACCACCCTCCGCCCAAAGCACGGTAAAGGTCGATGTACGATACGAGCAACTGGCGACGGGTAGATGACACCAGTAGCTGTGAACTGAAGAGCGTTCGCTGCGCATCGAGCAACTCGAGGTAGGATGTAACGCCATTGTCGTAACGCGCCTGGCTGAGGTTAACCACTTTGGTAGCGGCATCGGTTTGCCGTTCCCGTGCACTGAGTTCGTCCGTGTAAGTAGCTACCGACGACAATGCATCTTCCACCTCCCGGATCGAACGGATGAAGGTCTGTTGATAGTTGAGGGCTGCTGCCTCCGCCTCTTTTCGCTGCACGTTCACACGCCGCTTGTTCTGTCCGAACGCGAAGATCGGCCCGAGCAATCCCTCGGTGATGGAAGCCGAGAATGCATCATTGCTGAACAATCCCGATAGCGCAGGGTTGCCAAATCCTGCAAGTCCGGAAAGGCTGACAACCGGCAAACGCGCCGCCTGGGCGATACCGATCCGTTCCACTTCACTCATGTAGATGAACTCTGCACGCTTCAGATCGGGTCGCTGTTCAAGCAAGGTGGATGGAAGTCCGGCAGGCATCACCGGAGGAAGTGCCTGTTCCCTGTTGTAGGATCCGCGCGGAATGCGCATCGAAGGACTCGAGGCCAGCTGACTCAGGTAGTGTTCGGTGAGGGCGATGGCCCGCATGAACGATGCTTCGGAGGCGATGGCATCTTCCAACAACTGTTTCGACTGAAGTACGTCCCACTCGGAAATGTATCCCTTTGTGAAACGCTCTTTTTGGATTTCATAAGCCTGCTGGCGCACTGTGCGTGTTTCCCGCGCGATGACCAGGCGGTTGTCGTAATCGCGAAGTTCGAAATAAGCCGCAGCCGTTGTCGCCACCAGGACCGACTGAACCGCTTTCCGGGCCTCGTTGGTCGCCATCAACTCGTTGAAGGCAGCGCGTTTGGCATGGCGGATCTTTCCCCACAGATCCAACTCCCACGACATGGCCGTATTGAGTCCGTAGAGCGAATTGCCATTCGTATTCTGCGAACCCGAACCCGATACTGCGAATGTGGGCAATAGCTGCGCCTTGGATATTCCATAGGCCTCGGTGGCCTGTTCCACACGAACCATCGCGGCTTTCAGGTCGAAGTTCTTTCGCAGGGTGGTATCAATGACTGCACGGAGTACAGTATCCTGAAACAGGTCGAACCATTTCAGATTCAAAATGGAATCGCGTGCTGCAATGGCGCTGTTGGTCTCGGCGTAAGAGCCGGGCGCATTCATGGAAGGCCTGGAATACTTCGGACCCACCATGCAGGATGAAAACACGGAGACGGTCAGCAAAACGATGATCAGCTTTTTCATTTCCGTTCAATGCGTTGAAGTTTCCTCTTCGTGATTTGTATCCGGCTTTTCCTTCACGGACTTTCCACCGATGCGACTGATCATGACATACATGGCCGGGATCAGCAATAGCCCGACAAGCGTGGCCACTATCATACCGCTGAACACGGTCATGCCCATCACCTTGCGTGATTCGGCGCCGGCGCCCGTTGCAGTCAACAGCGGCACCACACCGAGAATGAAAGCAAGTGAGGTCATCAGGATCGGTCGCAGACGCAGTTTTGCACCTTCCAATGCAGCTTGAAAGGCACTTACTCCTTCTTCGCTTTTCATCTTGGCGAACTCAACGATCAGGATCGCATTCTTCGCGTTCAGTCCGATGAGCATCACGAGTCCGATCTGTGCGAATACGTTGTTCACATACGATTCGGAGAAGAGTCGGGCGAGGAAAAGCCCAAGGAATGCGCCCATCACCGCCCATGGTGTTCCCAGCAGTACGCTGAAGGGCAAGCTCCAGCTTTCGTACTGGGCAGCAAGGATCAGGAAGACGAAGACAAGGGCCATGAGGAAGACGGTTCCGGATTTTCCGGCCGATGAGCGTTCCTGGTACGAGATGTTCGACCACTCGTAGCCCATGTCGCCCGGCAGTGTCGCTTTCGCTACTTCTTCGAGCGCATCCAACGCCTCGGCCGAAGTATAACCCGGAGCAGGTCCGCCGGACAATTCCGCAGCTCGGAAGATGTTGAAGTGATTGGTGAACTGGGGACCGGAGGTATCGGTCACCGATACAAGTGTACCGATCGATACCATCTTGCCTTCGTTGTCGCGCACAAAGAAGCTGTTGAGGTCTTCGGGCCGCATCCGGTAATCCGCATCGGCCATCATGTAGGTTTTGTACTGCCTTCCGAACTGGTTCAGGTTGTTGATGAAAGATCCACCCAGCAATACACCGATGGTGGAGTTCACATCCGAGATCTTCACGCCGAGTTTCTCCGCTTTTTCATGATCGACCTGGATTCTTTTCTGGGGCACGCTGGCGCGGTACAGGGAGAAGATCTTGCCGATTTCCGGGCGTTGCGATGCAGCTTCTACAAAACGCTTCGTTTGTTCGGCGAGGTACTGGGGAGTGTTTCCTCCCCTATCCTGGATCTCCATGGTGAATCCTCCGGAAGAGCCGAGTCCGGGAATCGGTGGCGGACCTACTGCCACCACGGTGGCTTCGGTGATGTCGCGCATGAAATGCATGTTGGACATCCGGGTGACCATCTTCGCGGTTTTCTCGCGCTCCTCCCAGGGCTTCAGCGAAACGAAGACGGTGGCCGTGTTCGTCGAATAAGATGTGGTGAGGATGTTGAATCCATTGACAACAGTATAGGACTCGACCTCCGGTATGCCGGCCAGGATCTTCTCGACCTTGGTGCTGACCTGGTTCGTTCGCTCGAGCGAAGCGGCATCAGGAAGCTGGATCGCACACATGAAATACCCCTGATCCTCTTC
>JBJOER010000283.1:0-2958 GCA_046049215.1 Bacteroidota bacterium
GCACCGGGGAAAATGCGCTTGAGGTTATCGAGGCTACCGTCGTCGTTCCTTGGAAAGACACCCTTGCTCACCGTGCGGATATCCTCTATGGAATAAAATGCCTGGGGTTGATGAATTTCAATCAACCTTCTGACGGTCTCGATGTCCTTCCGCTTAAGCACTGTCAAAATGATCTTAACCGGACCTTTGGCCCCCATGGCATCGATCGTAGTGATCCCGAAGCTATGCTCCACCAGGCTGCGCCGAAGGTCTTCAGAATGCTGCTGGGTGATGATGCGCATCACCTGAAGTCCAAGGGCAAGTCGCTCCTCGATTTTGATTCCGACAAAGATTCCCATGGAATAGCCAAGAGCGTAAGCCACGAAGCACACCGGATTGCTCAGGTTACGCATGATCTGACTGATGGCAAGTAACCAGATCAGCACTTCGATGAATCCGAGGAAAGGAACAATGTACTTGACCGATTTGCTCAGAAAAATATTTCTCAGTGTCGCCAGCGTTACATCACACATGCGGGCCAGGAAAATCAACAGGGGCAACACCACCCACTGAAACACCTCCGAATTCAAAGACGCATCATTCAACATATTCGCGAATCAATTGATCAGCCAAGGCAGGAACGCCGGAACAAGCTGTTTGTGTGAGGATATGAAACTCCCTTGGTCCGGAAGGCACAGAAGGCCGTGGATCGATCAGAAAGTTGGATGCCGACTCTGGTGCATAGTGAATCAACGAGGCGGCGGGGTAAACCTCCAGAGATGTCCCGATCACCACAAAAACATCTGCCCTCGACACAATAGCAATTGCATCGTCCATCGCCGGAACAGCCTCGCCGAACCAGACAATGTGCGGTCGCAACTGACTTCCTTTAGCACACCGATCTCCCAGGGTCAATTCACTACCTTCTATCGGATAGACCAGGCTCGGATCCACGGTGCTTCTCGACTTGCGAATCTCACCATGCAGGTGCAATACTTTGGTTGTGCCGGCGCGCTCGTGAAGGTCATCGATATTCTGAGTGACGACGTAAACATCGAAGTATTTCTCCAGCATTGCCAATGACAGATGAGCTGCGTTCGGTTGCGCTTCCAGCACCTGTCGCCGACGAAGATTGTAGAAATGAAGCACCTTCTCACGATCACGCAACCATGCACCCGGCGTGGCCACTTCTTCGATAGCATACTCCTCCCATAGGCCGTCGCTGTCGCGGAAAGTACGGATGCCGCTTTCAGCGCTGACGCCGGCACCGGTGAATACAACCAGCCTCTTCATACCTGCAAAGTTCCGCTATCATGATTGATGACCGGTGATAGCACACATGAATGTTTCAACCGGTGTCGGTTAAAATCGAACCGGCTCAGACGATCCGAGCAGAATCGGGAAAACGGTAGCCACGCAGCAGTTCTTCCGCCGACATCCTTTTCTTACCGGGTAACTGCAGTTCGAGCACATGCAAAAATCCATCTGAAGCACTCACCTTGATCGACTTCCCGTCACAGATCATCTCATGGGTCAACACCGTACCGGCCGTTTCCGGACGACTCCGGAAGACCTTCACCTGTATTCGGGAACCGTCGGGCTGTTCCAACTCAAAGAATGCCGCGGGGTACGGACTCAACCCTCGGACAAGGTTGTGCAATTCATCAACAGGACGGGAAAAATCAAGCCGCATATCCTCACGGAAAATCTTCGCGGCGGAATGCAAAACCTCCCCCTCACGAACAAAGGAGGATTGAGGTCGAACCACGACTTTCCCGGTTTCGATTTCGCGAACGGTTTTCAAGACAAGCCCGCAACCGATCATCATCATCCGGTCATGCAACTCACCTGCCGTCTCGTCCGGACCGATCTCTACTTCCTCTCTGTGTATGATGTTTCCCGTATCGATTTCGTGCTGTAGAAAAAAAGTCGTTACGCCGGTTCGCTTCTCTCCGTTCATGATAGCACGTTGGATGGGAGCTGCACCCCGGTATTGCGGAAGGAGTGAACCATGAAGATTGAAGGTTCCCAAGCGAGGCATGGACCAAAGTGCTTCGGGGAGCATTCGGAAAGCGACAACCACCTGCAGATCGGCATTCAGACTCCTGACTTCATCCAGGAAAACTGGATCCTTCAGCTTTTCCGGTTGAAGAACCTTCAAGCCCAGCTCAAGTGCCGCCTTTTTGACATCGGAAGGTGCAGGCTTCAGGCCACGACCGGCAGGCCTATCGGGTGCGGTAACAACAGCCACTACATGGTATCCGTTCCTGACGAGGATTTGCAGCGAGGGTACGGCGAATGCGGGTGTTCCCATGAATACAATTCGCAATGTGGAGTTCCCGGGTGTGATCATAGTTGCTTGCCTGCCCACTTCAGACTACGAAGGTAAACGGTTCCAAAAATTCCCATACACAACCAATAGACAGTTTCAGCCATCCACACCCACTCCAGCGAAGCATTCCATGAAACGGTCAACACTACATGGATCATGTAAACGACCAGGCTAACGATTTCAATCCGCATGGCAGCAGATGTCATCCCGGTGCCTGAAACCGCCATTAAAACAACCATAGCAGGACCAAAAAAAGCTGTGGCAAGGCAAACTACACGGAAACTTCCCAGAGCATCGAAAGCCAGTATGGCATCCGGAGTACACAAACCCAGGAAATAATCTGAAAAAACCAGGCTTACTGAAATCGATAAAAGGCAGAAGACAAACGCCATCTTGGCAATACGGGCAGTCAAGCTGAGGACCTCACTGGCACGCCCCTGACCAATGATATTAGACACCATGGTATTCGCGGCCTGAGAAAAACCCCATACCGGTGTCATCAGGATCATATAAACTGCACGAACAACGTTTGAGATGGCCAGTTCGCGAGAGCCCAGTTTCTCGATCAAAACAAAAAACAAAAACCAGGCACCCATGGACAGAAAGTGCTGAAAGACCACCGGTAGCGACAAGCGGATGAGTTGCAG
>JBJOER010000284.1:0-9511 GCA_046049215.1 Bacteroidota bacterium
GGCCACAATACCTTTTCCGCTCTGATCGATGCGGTGAATTACTCTCATCCCGGTGCGATCATCATCACTCTCCTTTCGTTGTTGATCCTTTTCGCTTTCAACAAATCCGCGTTTTTGAAAAAGCTGAAGGTAGTACCCGGTGCGCTTGTAGCTGTTGCAGCAGGCATATTGCTGAACGAATCCTGGGTCGCTGCGGGTTCTCCACTGGCCATTTCGACGGACCATTTGGTCCGGTTGCCGGTGGCTGAATCCGCAGGGGCGTTCTTTGGGCAATTCACATTGCCTGACTTTTCCGCATTCATGCGTCCCGATGTTTGGGTTGTCGCGATCACTCTCGCTATTGTTGCCAGTATCGAAACGCTTTTGTGCGTGGAGGCTGCCGACAAGATGGATTCGTTGAAGCGGTATACGAATACCAACCGTGAGTTGTATGCCCAGGGCACAGGTAACCTGTTGAGCGGATTGATCGGCGGCCTCCCCATGACCTCGGTGATCGTGCGGACCTCGGCCAACATCAACTCCGGTGCGAAGACCAAAGTGTCGGCCATCGCTCACGGTGTGTTCCTTCTCGTTGCCGTGGTTTCCATCCCTGCGTTATTGAATAAGATCCCACTCGCCTGTCTCGCCGCCATTCTTCTTCAGATCGGATACAAGCTGGCGAGTCCGAAGGTATTCAAGCACATGTGGGCCAACGGCAAGGTGCAGTTCATTCCCTTCCTGGTCACCGTTCTGGCGGTGGTGTTCACCGACTTGCTTAAAGGTGTTGCCATCGGTCTGGTGGTCAGTATCTTTTTCATCCTTCGGTCCAACCTCCGTTTGGCCTACTTTTTCAAAAAAGAAGACTACCACCAGGGCGAACAGATCACCATGCGTCTCGCCCAGGAAGTGTCATTCCTCAACAAGGCTGCCATCAAGCAGACGTTGAATCATCTTCCCCAGAATTCCAAACTCAAAATCGACGCCTCTGAAACCTTCTACATCGATCACGATGTGCTACAGCTGATCCGCGATTTCGTCCGCTCGGGCTCCGTTGACAAAGGCATTCAGGTAAGTCTTGTCGGATTCAGGGATTCCTACAACATGGAGCAAGCCGCTCCTCACGTTACAACCAAGACCAATTGAAAAAATCAAAAAACATGAAAGCACATACCTCAGAAACCCAAGCCAGTGTTTCCCCGCAGAAGGCACTGCAATTCCTCAAAGAAGGCAACGAGCGCTTCGTCAGGAACCTGATGATGAACCGTGACCTGTTGCAGCAGGTGAACGAGACCCGCGAGGGCCAATGGCCTTTCGCAGCCATCCTGAGCTGCATCGACAGTCGTACTTCCGCAGAGCTGATCTTCGATCAGGGGCTTGGCGACGTATTTTCAATTCGTATAGCCGGTAACGTGGTGAACACCGATATCATCGGAAGCCTGGAGTTCGCCTGCAAGGTGGCCGGTTCAAAGTTGATCGTTGTATTGGGCCATTCCGGTTGCGGAGCGATCAAAGGGGCCTGCGATCATGTCGAGCTGGGTAACCTGACCGAGCTGCTTTCCAAGATCCAGCCCGCCGTTTACGAGGAAAAGCAGACACAGGATGTCGATCAGCGGAATTCAAAAAACAGAGTATTTGTCGACAATGTCACGGAATTGAATGTGCGTCGTTCGGTCCGTACGATCATCAGCAGGAGCTATATCCTCGAGCAGATGCTGGAGAGGGGGGAAGTGGCCATTATTGGCGGTGTGCATCACCTGGAAACTGGCAAGGTTGAGTTTCTCGACGATACTTGGACATCTAACATCCAGCAGGTGAAGGGTCAGCTGCAGGAGTCTTGAGTTGAAGCGATAGTGAATCAACACTACATCTGGTATTATATCAGAAGCAGTATTTGTCTGCCTGGATCAGCGTCGCAGCCACACGTCTACGTGCTTCGATGGCGTTGAATGCGGATCCTTTGCTGAAGCGTTTCAGCCCGAGTAATAGCATCCTCTGCTCGTCGCCCTCGCTCATGGCATAAATGGCCTGTTTGCCGTTTATATTCAGGCGGTCGAGTGCGTCATTGAGGAAGATGCGGGCCATGTCGACTGCATTCGTAGCGGCTGATTCTCCTTGATTCCCGTGGAGTTTTTGTGCACGCAGCAATACGGATTCTGCCTGGAACGTATCGATGGCCATGTCGGCGATCCGCATGAGGATCTCCTGCTCCTTGCCCAGCTTCATGGCATATTTCTGCACCGCTGTTCCTGCAACCATCAGGATAGCCTTTTTCATGTTGGCGATGGCTTTGTGTTCTTCGCCGAAGGGTTTCTGTTCTCCATTGCCGAAGTCGGGGATAGCCATGAGTTCCTTCTGTACGGCCATGGCAGGACCCATCAGGTCGATTTCACCTTTCATGGCACGCTTCAGGATCATGTCCACTGTAAGCAGTCGGTTGATCTCGTTCGTCCCTTCGAAGATGCGGTTGATGCGTGAATCGCGGTAGGCGCGGTCCATGGGGAAATCGGCGGAGTAGCCGTACCCGCCATAGATCTGTACGCCTTCGTCAGCGACGAAATCGAGGACTTCGGATCCTGCCACTTTCAAGATGGCACATTCCACGGCGAATTCCTCAGCGGCACCAAGCAGTGCCTGTGCGAAGGATTGACCGGATGCGGTCAGTTCTTCTTCCTTTTTCTCGATCATCTGGCTAACGCGGTAGATGGCAGATTCCAGTGTAAAGATGCGGACCGCCTGCTCAGCCAGCTTATGGCGGATGGCTCCGAACTTGGAAATGGGAAGCTTGAACTGTTCGCGGGTATTGGCGTATTGCACCGACAATGAAGCTACCTGCTTTGCTCCTCCAAGAGCAGCCACAGCCAGTTTCGCACGTCCGATGTTGAGGATATTGAAAGCGATGAGGTGTCCCTTGCCGATCTCACCCAGCACGTTCTCCACAGGCACTTTGCAATCGGAGAAGAATACCTGGCGTGTGGACGAACCCTTGATGCCCATCTTGTGTTCTTCTTCGCCGAGGCTGAGCCCCTCTGTGCCTTTTTCCACGATGAATCCGGTGAATTTGTCACCGTCCACCTGGGCGAAGACCGTGAAGATGTCAGCGAAGCCGGCGTTGGTGATCCACATCTTCTGTCCGTTCAACACGTAGTGCTTACCGTCAGGTGTGAGTACGGCTTTGGTTTTGGCGGCCAGGGCGTCCGAACCCGATCCGGGCTCAGTCAGGCAATAGGAACCTTTCCATTCTCCTGTCGCCAGTTTGGGCAGGTATTTCGCTTTTTGTGCGTCGTTTCCGAAGTAAAGGATGGGCAATGTGCCGATACCGGTGTGAGCCGCCATCGCCACTGAAAAGGAATGACCGGCTCCGAGTACTTCCGTCATCAGCATGCTGGTCAGAAAGTCTTTGCCGAACCCGCCGAATTCCTCGGGGATCGAAACGCCGAGCATGCCGAGTTCACCGGCCTTGTCGATCAGTGAGGCCATCAGTCCGGACTCCAGCGCATCGATTCGGTCGAGAATGGGGTGAACATGCTGCTGAAGGAACTCATGCGCCATATCGGCCATCATGCGGTGTTCTTCCGAAAATTCTTCGGGAATGAACATGCCGGAAAAATCAGTGGATTTGACAATGAACTCCCCACCCTTAAGGGATGTGGCAGTAGCGCTTGGTGCTGACATGGCGTATCGTTTGGTTTTTATACGACTCCTGAAGGAATCGGTTACGAAGGTAGGGATGAACAATTCCTGCTTTAGGTGACTTTCGTCGTTGTTTTGCATGACCCGCATGTGGATTTTCCCGCTTCCGGATTGCATGTACCTTCGTGCTTTGGATGGAAACACAGATTGGAAACGATAGCGAATACGCTGCCTCCCTACTGAGGCAGGGGCAACTGGTCGCCATCCCTACGGAAACGGTGTACGGCCTGGCTGCCAATGCGTTGATGTCGTCCGCAGTGCTGGACATTTTCCGCGTAAAAGGCCGGCCCGCTTTCGATCCCCTGATCGTTCATGTGGATAACCCGGACCGCATCAGTGAGTATGCTACCCACATCCCCGACGAGGCATGGGCTTTGGCCGAACGCTTCTGGCCCGGACCCTTGACCCTGGTCCTGCAAAAAGCAACATGCATTCCCGATGAAGTCAGCTCCGGCCTCGATACGGTTGGCTTGCGCATGCCCGATCATCAGATTACCCTCGAGTTGTTGAAACGCACCGGCTTTCCCCTGGCAGCGCCCAGTGCCAATCCGTTCGGGTACATCAGTCCCACCACTGCGCAGCATGTACACGACCAGTTGCAGGGCAAGATCCCTTATATCCTCGACGGTGGATCATGCAGGGTAGGGGTGGAGTCGACCATTGTCGGATTCGAAAAAGACGGCCCTGTCATCTATCGCCTAGGCGGCTTAACGGTAGAGGATGTCCGAAGTGTCGTGCCGCCTGTCAGTATCCGTGTGAATGCTTCTTCCGATCCCCGTGCACCGGGCATGCTGAAAAGCCACTATGCTCCCCGTATTCCACTTTTTCTGGGGGATCCGGAATCCTTGATCTCCGAACATGCAGGCAAGCGGATCGGTATGCTGGTGTTTAGCGAACGCCATGTTCCTGCTGCTACTGTAGAGGCGCTTCAGGTCCTTTCACCCTCCGGCGACATGAACGAAGCCGCCGGCCGGCTTTTCAGTGCCATGCGTGTGCTGGATAATGCTGGCGTTGATGTTGTACTGGCAGAAACCGTCCCCGACGAAGGCCTCGGCAAAGCCATCAACGACCGCCTGCGCCGCGCCGCCCACCGAAAATAAAGACGGTTGTGTTATTTTTTTAAATCTCCGGAGCTCCGTAGGAGCGATAGCCGTCTGGAGACAGATCACCCACCCAATGTCGGAGCTCCGTAGGAGCGGCAGCTGTCTGGAACAAGTTCGACGATTCAATTTCAGAGCTCCGTAGTAGCGACACCCGGTAGCAATTAGACACCGAATTCAGTGTCATAGCTCCGTAGGAGCGATAGCCGTCTGGAGACAGATCACCCACCCAATGTCAGAGCTCCGTAGGAGCGGCACAAAACGGATTTCATATCTGCGGGCAATTTTAATCAACAACGGGAGCATCGCTCCCGTTATTGATTAATTGATGAATGACCATGAAATGAAAAAACATGGGCCGGATCGAATTTTAATCCGTTATTCTTTGACGATCCGCCGTGTTGATTCGCTGCCCAAATCGTTTTTAACGGTCAGGATATACGTACCGGATGATATGTGCTCAATATTGATCTCGGTTGTGCGGGTGAATCGTTGGGATGCAACGACCAGCTTCCCACTCAGATCGTTCAGGACCACCTCGTAATCCCCGGCATTTCCCATGCTGATCAACACCCTGTCGCGGGCGGGAATGGGATATACAGCCATGCCGCTTGCAGAAACTTCGCCGATTCCAACGGAAGATACCGTGTAACAGGATGAAGTATCACTACAACCATTTCGGGTGATCTGTAATGCATAGTTGCCGTTGACCGTAGGCGTGTAGCTGAAGGCGGTAGCTCCGGAAATCGGAGCAAATCCATTGCCGCAATCGAGCCACTGGTAGGTGGCTCCCGGTACATTCACTCCACTGAGGGTGATGCCGTTCACACTAACGGTCGTGTCCGGACTTCCCACGAACAGGATGCCTACGCCGGATGTAGAGCTGAGTCCACAGTCGACGGATACAACACATCGGTAAAAGCGGTTGTTGAACGTGGTGTTCAAACCGGTGAGGTTCAAGTTAGGCGTGGTGGCTCCACTGTAAACGCCACCATCGGTGATATTCGTCCAAACGGTACCCCCATTGGTGCCCTCCTGCCACTGGTAGGTCGGGTTTTGGCCGGAGGCCGAAATGTTGAATCCGGTATTTCCACCGGTGCAGGTTCCTCCGTTGGTGGGTTGGCTGCTGAATATGGGGTAAGCACATTCACTGTAGCGAGCAAAGAAAGCATCCGAGGATCCAACGCTTGTCAACACGGTCGCGAGGTTGAGTGGATCTACGTAAAAGTTAGCAGCTCCGTAGTAGCCTGTGCACAAAAACTCATCGTTCGGTGCCAGGGCCAGACCCCTGACATAGTCGATGAGTCCGGATCCCAGTTTCATAGCCCATTTCAAGTTCCCCGTGGGGCCGTATTTGGCGCAGTAACCATCGCGGTCGCCATAAGCGTAAACGTTCTGAACACCTGCTGAAAGATCAAAGTCAGCCGAATCGACAAATGAGCCTGAAACAATCACATCACCGGCCGAAGTGGAAAGTAAGTTAAAAGAGAAATCAGAGGTCGATCCACCGAAACCGCCGGCGAATACTACGCTCCCGCTGAAAGTGATGGCATTCAAAAAGACATCTGTTAGTCCACGGCTGGAAACAAATGCGGTATCCGGTCCCGGCGCAAGGTCTGCAACGCTGTTGAAGGTTCCGCTTGAATAAATGGTGCCGTTGTTACACGTGATCGCAAAAAGATTGTCGGTACCGCCTCCACCGAACGACCATGAATTCACATGGTTGCCGGATCCGTCGTATTGTGCGATAAAACAATCGGCTGCTCCGGCGGTGGTGAGTGTCAAACCTCCGGTAGGGTGAGTGGTCAATGTCTGACTGAAATAGCCGCCTGTTACGATGTCGCCACTTTGGTCGATGGCAAGGCTTTTCATGTAATCACTGCCGGCTCCCGGCAGGCTGAAGGCCCACAGAAAGGTGCCGGAACTGTCGAATCTTACCAGGTAAGGGTCGAACGATGTGGTACTTGTGCTTGCATTGTTCAGTGTGGTGGTTCCGGCACCGGGATCAATATCAATTGAGGGGCTGGCGAACTCTCCTCCCAACACGAAATCACCGTTGCTGAAAAATGCCATTGTCTCCGAATAATCGTTATTGGGTCCTCCGAAGGAGCTAACCGATATAAAGTTCCCGTCAGATGTGTAGCGTGTAATGTAGACATCTGAGCCGCCTGCCGGAGTGAGGATCGTGCTTCCCGGTCCCGGGTCAAAATCAACAGCCGAGGAAAAATCCCCTGCAATGTAAAGTCGGCCGAAGGGATCGATTTTGAATGCCATGGGTCGTTCGGTACCAAGTCCTCCGAAATTGAATGCCCAGATCAGCGTGCCCGTTGCTGAAAACTTGGCGACATACATGTCGGTGGTTCCGGAGGAGGTTAGGGAGTATATGCCGGGACCCGGATCGATATCACAGGTTCCTGAAAAACGACCGACAGTGTAGATATTGCCGACGGAATCCGATTGAATAAGATCCCCATAATCCGCTCCGGAACCGGCTATGCGGCCGGAGTTCAGGTGAATAGGAATTTGTCCCATGCACTGAAATACAGGTGCTAGTAAAGTCAGGAGCATTATTACTTTTAGTTTCATTTTAATTGATTTTAGGCTTACAAGATTAAATAATTTGGGCGAAAAAAAACCGGACTTCCAAGTCCGGTTTGCCAATAAAAATCATGTACACATGCTTTAGAAATTGATCTGCGCCTGCAAGCGCAATAGTTGTCCTTTCTGCAAGTTATCCTGGAGTTTGAAGTCTTCGAACCGTCGGGATGAAATCACATAGGAAGCCACAAACTCGAATGCTTTTGACGGTTGCCATTCGATGCCGCCCTCGATCTCTTCCACGTCGTAGCTGCGTGCATCCAGTTCGTGCTTCTTGCCGCCTTTGTAAACCTGATATCGGGTGAAGGGTAAAATCGTGTGTTTACCGATGCTGGTTTTGTAGCAGATGGTGACAAATCCGCCTTTCAGTGTGCGGGTTTCAATGGAATCGGTTACAGGATTGAATTCCGGACCCTTCCCCACATTGTACTCGGCTAGAATACCGAAAGGTTTGGGGTACAATACAAACGTAGCGGCCGCGCGTTCATCATCGTATTCGAAGTCCTCGGCCACTTTGGTGCCCGTGCTGATCTGGTCCTTTGGAATCACAAATCGTCCGGTGTAGCCCTGAACACCGGGCTCGATGATCTGTTCACCGATGCGTATGGGGTAGGTGACACGCGCCACCAAATGGCGGTTGTTGTTCAGCTCGGGTTTGTTGGCTGTTTGACCGTTGTAGGCACCTATTCCGAATACGCCATAGTCTCCGGAGCCTTTGAGTCCGTCACTGATCAGGCTGGCATACAGTTTCCTGATTTTTTCGGGCGCATAATAGAACATCACCCCAAGGTCCCGTTCGTTGCTGACCGCGCTGTTCAATGCATCGGCACGGTCGAGGGGAAGGCGGTTCTGGCTGCTTTGCATGTTTTCGAACCCGAACGGGATCTTACTCTGTCCGATCCGGAAACGGAACTCGTTTTTCTCATCGGCTCCGATGTCGAAATAGGCATCCCTAAGCTGCGCGAAATGCAGGCTGGTGGAGGATGCCGAACTGGCAAAGTCCGGCTGGATGTAGAAATAAACCTGCTTGGAAAGCTGTCCAGACCAGATGATACGTACCCGGCGCAGAAAAAAACCGCCATTGTCTCCCCAGCTTCTGTCACATTGCTCGCATTTGAGGTCGGAGTTGGTTTCCAGCAAGCGGTTGTAACGTGCCTGGACATAACCGCGGATGTTCATGCTTTCGAACCACTTTTTGGGGCTCTCTTTTTTCAGAGTGTCGTTCTGTGCTTCACTCAGGTACGGTGTGCTGCTGAGGAATGCAAGGGCGAGGAGCAACCGGGTCAGGAAGGTCTTCATGTGAATGAATTGTAATGAGAATGTTACGTTAGATGATCAAGTTGTTTGCAGAACTATCGGGTTTTGAGATGTACAATCCCGGCTGCCGGACTGATTCTAATCTGTAAAACCGTGGCCCAAAGAACTTAACATTCTGTTTACAATTCGTTAATGCAATTGAAGTGTAAAGATTTGATAACAAAACCCCGTTTTTCGTAAAGATTTCTTAACATTCACAGAACGGGATGAAAAGCCTTGAAATGCCAAGAGGTCGCCTCAGTGATGAAGCGACCTCTAGTGTTTTTATGACGATCCTTTTAGGATCGGGGTTTACTTATAGATATTGGTTTTGTACAAGCCATTTTACAATCCTTTCCAGGGATTTCTGATTGCGGTCGATGGACGACATGAGCATTTTAACATTGTCGGAACTGGGAATGCCTACATTTTGTTTCCTCCCGTCTTTCAATGTGATCATCTCACAGGACTGCGCATTGTTTCCTCCGGTAAAACTCACACTGGCCACTTTCAGTCCGGATGGAAGTGCGAAGTCGTATTGGTCGACATTGCTGCCTGATGGGGTATTGTCGATCCATTGACCGATCACCTTTCCATCCTGCTCGATCTGTTTTCCTTCCTTCAGTTCGATCGGCCAGCTTTTGTTACGTTGTATTAAAACATAATCGTTGGTTTTCATCGGAGGGGTTTTGCCCTGCTTGGCAATGAAGTTGAAAGTTGCGGTCTGGTCCAGGGCTCCGTCTTTGAAAATGGCTGCTCCGCAGAGCAGTTTCCCCAATGACTTTTCAGTGCCAAGTTTGCTGACCTTGAAAAAACCGGTCTTATCCAATCCCACAAAAGTCAGTTTG
>JBJOER010000285.1:0-7452 GCA_046049215.1 Bacteroidota bacterium
GAACTCCGTTTGGAAAGCAGTTGGCCGAAATTAGGCGAATAGGTTCTCAATGGATGGATAATCAACGGCAATCGTCTCTACCGAACAGATTTAGAGCACTATTGGATTTGAGGTCATACCATTTCCCCGATTTTCACGTTTGTTTTCTTACCTTCGCTTATATAAAAGGTGTGTTCAAATGAAAAAATCGTCGGTTCGCCTATTTTTTATGCTTTTAACCGTTGCCGGGCTGATGAGTATTGGGGTGTCTTCCTGTAAGCATGAGGTGCCTACGCCGGTTACTGACGACAACGGTGGAGGTGGTAACAACACCAATCCGTGTGATTCTGATAGCGTCTATTTTGCAATGCAGATCCTCCCGTTGTTTCAGTCGAATTGTGCCATGAGCGGTTGTCACTCTGCCACCAATCCCCAGGATGGAGTGAATTTAACCAGTTACCAGGCGGTTATGAACTCCGGGGTGATTTCGGCAGGTAGTCCGGGCAACAGCGATCTCTACGAGGCCATCACCGAAACAGATCCAGACAAGATCATGCCCCCTCCACCTAGGACACCGTTGACGTCCCAACAGATCCAAATGATTCAAACCTGGATCCAGCAAGGAGCCCGAAATCTCTCCTGTGATGGAGGCTGCGATACCACCAACGTAACCTGGACCAATACCATTCGCCCTCTTATCAATTTAAAGTGTGTGGGCTGTCACCAGGGCGCTAGTCCGGGTGGTAATTATGATTTAAGTACCCATGCCGGGGTCGCAGCTGTTGCAGCAAACGGAAAATTGATGGGGGCCGTGCGGCACCTTTCCGGTTTCAGTGCCATGCCGAAGAATCAGGCCAAATTACCCCAATGTGACATTGATAAACTTCAGATCTGGGTGAATGGCGGAGCCCTCAATAATTAATTCAGGTATGCGTTGTTTTTTCAGTAATACGAAGTCGATTATCTCGCAGATATGTGCGATTTTTCTGTTGCTGTCTGTGTTTTCAACGAGCGGCTGCTACTACGATGTCGAGGAGGAGTTGTATTCCGATGGGATTTGTGACACGCTTTCAGTGACCTACACAGCATCCATTAAACCAATCATGGATTCCTACAGCTGTTCAGGATGTCACGCCGATGCGGCAGGAAAGGATTTGTCAACTTACAATGGGGTAAAAGCCGTTGTCAATTCCGGAAGATTGCTGGGTTCAATCAACCATGTGAGCGGATTCAGGCCAATGCCTGAGGCGCCAAGGTCAAAAATGCCTGCCTGTGCCATTAACAAGATCCAGGCTTGGATAAATCAAGGGATGCCCAATTAAACCATGCGAAAACTCCTCATTTTCCTCCTCATGGCAGTCATTGCCGGTATCGGAATAGGCTACTACTTCTACAGTAAGCCCGTCCCCAGTCTGGTGGATGAACCGGCCGTGGCGGTACTTACTGCTGATGAACTTTGTAGCGATTACGAAGAGGACGAAACAGCGGCCAACACCAGTTACCTCGACAAAGTGGTGGAAGTGAGTGGTACAGTAAGCACAATCACGCAGGACACCTCTGGCACTGTTCTTATGTTGGGTACCGAATCCGGATTTTATAGCGTAAGCTGCAAACTCGAGCCGGGGATAGATCCCTTGCCAGGAACGAAAGAAGGCAGCCAGGTGCGTTTGAAAGGCATGGTGAATGGCCTGAACCTGGTCGATGTGAACATGAACCGCTGCGTACCCATGCAATCCAATTGATCCGGGCACGATTCTTGACTCCCCCACCGCCTTATATCAAAACAGCATATGAAAACCATCCTCTCCCTTGCCCTCGTCGTCCTTGCTATGAGCGGACTCCAGGCACAAGACAAGTACATGACCCGCAACGCCAAGATCCGCTTTGTATCTGAGGCCCCCTTGGAAAAGATCGAGTCGATCAATTCTCAAGGCGCCAGTGTACTGGATACGAAGACCGGTCAGATCGAATTCTCTGTGCTGATGAAATCTTTTGAATTCGAAAAGGCCCTGATGGGTGAACACTTCCAGGAGAAGTACGTGGAGTCAGACAAATTCCCCAAATCGACTTTCAAGGGTACGGTGACCGACATCGCAACGGTTAATTTCGGTAAGGACGGTAGTTACCCCGTCAATTACAAGGGCAGTTTCACTTTGCATGGTGTCACCAAGGACGTTACCGGCAAGGGTTCCATGGACATCAAAGGCGGCAAGCTCACAGCAAAAAGCAATTTCAATCTGCCCATCGAAGAATACAAGATCGAAATCCCTTCAGTCGTGAAAGACAAGATCGCCAAAGAAGTCCAGGTAACCGTCGACGCGGCCTATGAAAAACTCGAGAAGAAATAAGCTTTTTACACCGGCGATCCTCTTCTTGATCGCCGGTTTCTTTTTATCCTCCGGCAATCTGAAGGCTCAGGACGATCTGCTCAGCCTGTTGGGCGAAGAGGAAGAGAAAAAGGAGTATATCAAGAATGCATTCAAGTCGACCCGGGTCATCACCACCCAGTCGATGGAGTTCGTGGCACCGGGTGTCCTCGATTTCCGCATTCTGCACCGCTTCGGGCCCTATAGCTCCGGGGCAGATGAGGCCTGGGGGCTCGATATCGCCAACATCCGCCTGGGTCTTGATTACGGCATAACGGACCGCCTTACCGTTGGAATCGGCCGCAGTAACATTTACAACGAGCTCGACGGTTTTATCAAGTACCGTCCCATCTGGCAAAGCAAGGGGGAGGGTTCGTTGCCGTTTTCCCTGGTATTGATCTCCGGCATCACCCAGAAGAAAGCCATCGACCGGTCTCCAGCCAAAGAATACTATACCTCCCGTCTGACCTACTACCACGAGGCTATCATCGGACGGAAATTCGGAGAAGGGTTCACCTTGCAGCTGATGCCTACGTTGGTGCATCGGAATATCGTGGATTCGACCCGGTTCGATCACGATCTGGGTTTTATCGGGGTAGGAGGTCGAATCAAATTGTCGAGAAGCGTAAACCTTACTTTCGAATACTACGAAAAGGTGTTTGGAGAGTGGAGTTCAACCAACACAATGCCCCTTTCCATCGGATTCGATATCGAGACGGGAGGACACGTTTTTCAGTTGCATTTCACCAACTCCCAGAACCTGAACGAGCGTTCCTACCTGACCGATACCCGAGGAAGTTGGGGTGATGGCGATATACATTTCGGCTTTAACATCTCGAGGGTTTTCACTTTGTCGAAACCCAAATCTTTCCGAAAGGAATAAGTCGACGGTTGTTTTTTGAAGGAATTATCGTCGGGGGGCATTGCAAGAATGCCATGGCCAAACTGTTGGATGGAACGGAGGGATTTGTAGTTGATTACAAGAGCCCTTTCAGCACTTCCAAAATACGTTCTGTCGATTTCCCGTCCCAGTAGGGTGGAACTTTTCCTTGTTTGAACCTGCCGCTTAAAATGTCCTCTACTTTTCTCATCACTATCGCCGGATCCGATTCAACCAGTTCGTTGGAACCGATGGTGATGGTGCTGGGCCTTTCAGTATTCGGACGCAAGGTGAGGCAGGGGATTTGACGGAAGGTGGATTCTTCCTGAAGTCCGCCACTGTCGCTGATGACAAAGGCGGAGTCGAGCAAAAGGCGCTGGAATGCGAAATAATCCAGAGGCGGGGTGCGATGCAATCCGTGGATTTGTTCGAATCGTTCCAGTAAACCGAACCGCTCAATGTTTTTCAGTGTGCGTGGATGTATCGGAAAAACGACGTTGATCTTTGCCGTTAGTGCTTCAAGCAGTTCAGCCAGTCGCTTCAGTCCTTCTTCCAGGTCGACCGTTGCGGGCCGGTGCATGGTCATCAGCGCGAACTCCTTGGGTTTAACCCCCAGTACATCCGGTATGGGATTGGAGCGGATCTCCGAGTCGAAACGCACCAGCGTGTCGATCATCGTGTTGCCCACGAATTGGATTTGCGAGGAATGCTTTCCTTCATTCAATAAATTGTCGATTCCGCTTTGTTCGGTCACAAAAAACAAGTCACTGATCTCGTCGGTCAACACCCGGTTGATCTCTTCGGGCATGCTCCGGTCGAAGCTGCGCAGTCCACTTTCGATGTGAGCCACCGGATAACCGCATTTGTAAGCAGTGAAAGCGGCGGCGAAGGTTGAATTGACATCGCCTGTCACCAGCACCAGCCCCGGATCCGTTTCAAGCAAATTCTTCTCCAGACGGATCATGGTTTCGGCCATTTGGGTGTTGGGGGAGGAGGGAGGCACCTCCAGGAAATGGTCGGGTTCAAGACCGAACTGCCGGAAGAATACCCCGGCCATTTCATCGTTGTGGTGCTGACCGGTATGGGTGATTTGGATATCGAAGGGGTGACCCATCGCCGCATTCACCTCCTTGAAACGGGTGACCTTGATGAAATTCGGACGGGTGCCGACAACAAGCATCAGGCGATGATTTCGAAGTAGTCTCATGGTTTTCAGTTTCAAAGTTCGTGCTTTTAAAGGCAGTACGGAGCAAAGGATACGTTCATCCTAAACGAATATTCACATATATATAGGTGTTTACTTTCCGTAGAACACGAAATAGACCGCGAGGATAAGGCAGGCGAAGGCCGCAAAATGATTCCAACGAATGGATTCACCGGGGAATAGCAGCAAACTTAAGATCACGAATATTACCAAGGTGATCACCTCCTGAATGATCTTCAGTTGCATCAGGCTGAAAGGTCCTCCATGACCCGTGAACCCGATCCGGTTGGCGGGAACCTGTAGACAGTATTCGAAAAAGGCCAGCCCCCAACTGATCAGGATCACCGCGAACAAGCCGGTTTCTTTCAGACGGGAAATGTCTTTAAACCGCAAATGCCCGTACCAGGCCAGGTTCATAAAAACGTTGGATCCGATCAGTAATACGATGGTATAAACAGCTTTCATGGGTTTTGTTAAAATCTTTTATAAATTGATTGTCAAATCTTTAATGCATTATTTTGATCCGGGTCATGGCATGCACCCAAAAATATTTGCAGCGTGTTCAGAGGACTGCTAAATTGCAAATTCAAATCCAGTGACCGGCACAGTCTGCGCCTACGAATTATTGGATTTACACCCACTCAAATGTTGCATTCGTCCAAATTCAGTTGCAAAAACGAAAAGAACTCACTACCTTCAAACAACCAAAATTCCTTCTGACTTTAGCATTGGCGATTCAAACCCCATGAAGAAAGCACTTATACTGTTTATTTTTTTATTGGTTTCCACGGTTTCGTGGTCCCAGAGTAATAACGCTTATGGTGACAACCAAAAGCAGGTTGAGCCGGGCGTATGGGCCATCTATTCAGGAGATCTCAATCAGGATGGAATTATTGATTTCATTGACCAGATCGGAATGGACAACGATGTATTCAATTACATCTTCGGTTATGTTGTCAGCGACCTGAACGGTGATGCCATTGTGGATTTCCTCGACCAGATCATTCTCGACAACAACGTATCAGCTTTCGTGGGCGTATTGAGTCCTTTGACTGCCGGTGGTTCGTTGAGAACTTCCAATTCAAGCCAGAATACTATAAGCAACCTTGATAATAACTAAACCAAACAAATAAAATGATCAGGAAAATTACCTCAAGGAAATTTCTATTGGTCGCGATGCTGTTGACCCTGTTCGGCTATGCCGGATATTCTCAGGCAACGTGTACTGTGCTCATCACCAACGATGCGCAACCGACGCCGAATACGTTCGAGTTCGATGTGTACTTAATTAGTACGAATGGCTCTACGTTCCAGTTGGCCCTTCACCAGTATGGTTTGAACTACAATGCCGCCATTAAGAACGGCGGAACCATGACCGCTGCGTGGGTTCCCAGCACCTGTGAACTGACCAACCTGGCTCAGCTCCAGAACACCCTGAACACCACCAGCAACCTTTCCCAGATCAGGATCGCATCTACTTCGGCTCCCGGAGCAGGTAACGGTTCAATCATTGCTGTTGGGCCAGCCGGTACACGTGTCGGTCGTATGCGATTGACCAACACAGTGGCCTGGGCAAACGCTACGCCTAACATTACTTTCAGCACCACAGCCTCGGCAACCAGTACACGCACGGGTGTAGCCTGGTACGACGTTACCACGAACCGGGCGATGTGCGGTTTGGGAATTACAACCAGCTGTTTGGGTACAGTCACTGGCCAAAACAGCCTTTCCAATGCGGCTCTGAATCCTCCTTCTTGTACTTCGCCTACTCTTTCAGCCGTTGTAACGAATGTTACCTGCCAGGGAGGCTCTGATGGTGCGGTTGATCTCACCACCACCGGTGGTTCTCCTACCCCTTTCACTTATGCATGGAGTAACGGTGCTACCACCGAAGACTTGAGCGGTGTTGCCGCCGGTACCTATACTGTCACCGTGACCACCCAAAGCGGTGGATGTACTGCTTCTGCTTCCTACACAGTTGGTGACGGTGCCGCCGGTACCACGAATACCACTTCTGAAACCGCTTGCGACTCCTACACCTGGTCAGTCAACGGACAGACCTATACACAGAGCGGAACTTACAGCAGTTTAAGTGGTTGTAACACAGAAGTATTGAACCTGACGATCACACCTTCTTCAATTAACACACTTTCGGAAACCGCTTGTGACAGCTATACATGGTCTGCCAACGGTCAAACCTATACGCAAAGTGGTAGTTACACAAGTATCAATGGTTGTGTCACGAATATCCTTACCCTGACCATCAACAACAGCACCACCACCAACTACACCGAAACCGCGTGTGACAGCTACACATGGCCTTACAACGGTCAGACTTACACTGCCTCCGGTACTTACAGTTCAACCGGTAGCAATGCTGCCGGCTGTCCTGATACGCATATCCTGAGCCTGACCATCAACAGCAGCACCACCAATACTACAACTGCCTCCGCTTGCGACAGTTATACGTGGTCAGCAAACGGTCAGACCTACACCCAAAGCGGTACCTATACCTCTGTTGGAACCAACGCTGCCGGTTGTACAGATACCCAGATTTTGGTGTTGACAGTGAATTACACCACCAACTCAAACCCCACCACAGCTAGCGCTTGTGGTAGCTATACCTGGGCTGCTAATTCTCAGACTTACACTCAGTCAGGTACCTACACTGCTGCTGGTGTCAACGGTGCAGGATGTCCGGACATTGAGACCCTTATTCTGACCATTACTCCCCAGCCGCCCGCACCGACCGGTTTGGCTTGCTACGAAACCGCAACTTTCAACAGCACCACCTGTCAGTGGGATGTAACCGGCACTCAGCCTACGCAACCTACCCTGGCTTGCTATGAGACGGCTACCTTCAACAACAACACTTGTCAGTGGGACGTAACCGGTACTCAGCCTACCCAGCCTACCCTGGCTTGCTATGAGACGGCTACCTTCAACAACAACACCTGCCAGTGGGACGTAACCGGTACTCAGCCTACGCAGCCTACCCTGGCTTGCTATGAGACTGCCACCTT
>JBJOER010000286.1:0-16751 GCA_046049215.1 Bacteroidota bacterium
GGCAATCAATCCGGCTTGCATGGTCACCAGCAACTGTGCAGTACTCCCCACCATGGCCAGCAATGCGCCGGAAGCACGATGCTCGGCGGGGAGATACAAAATTTTCCCTGCGAACTCTCCACTGCGGTTGGGCGTGAAAAGGCTTACGGAAGTTCCGGTAAGGTAAGCCCTGTACGAGGTGAAGATATCAAGCCTGTGTATAGGGCGAATAAGCATCCTGAACTTCTCCGACTCAATCAGCCAGTTGATTGGAGCCAGGAGCAATGCAAACGCAATCCACATCCACGAGGAGCGGATTTTGCTCCACACGGAAGAATCGGACCAGATGTAATCTTCCTCTTGAAAATGCCAGTAGATGAAGGCGCAACTGAGCAGGAAAAAAATCCAGCGAATTAACCGACTGATCCGATCGCGGTTCCGGGAATAAAACTTGAAAAAGACGGAAGGGAAAGCGCTCTCCGCCATTGGCAAATCAGGCCTGGGCTGTTGGTCCGCCGAAGTTCATCGGAAGGCCGACACTCTCGGTTTGCTTGATGGGACCGTGTGCTTGCTCATACTTCTGCACATTGTCAGCCAAAGCGCTTAGCAGACGCTTGGCGTGCTGAGGAGTAAGGACAATTCTGGATTTGACGCGCGCCTTGGGTACACCGGGCATCACCTTTACAAAATCCACCACGAATTCCGCATTGCTGTGGGTGATAATGGCCAGGTTGGAATATATGCCTTCGGCGATCTCTTCGGTGAGTTCGATGTTGAGTTGATTCTGATTGTTCTGGTTGTTGTCCATGAGGAGAGAGTGATGTACGAAGGTACGAAACGTGAGTGGTGAAGGAAAGAATCAAGATAGAATTGTTTTAACGCTATGACCACAACGATAGACCAGCGTGCGCAACGAAAAACCAATACGACTCGAACTTAAATTCAGGGATTATTAAAAAAGGCGCCCCGCTATTGCAGGGCGCCTTCTGAATATCAATCGAAAGTTCAGGCTTCGACTTCTTCGCTCTTGGAGGCCATGAGGAGGTCGTACTCCTCTTGCGATCCCACGATGAGCTTCTCGTATTCGCGCAAACCGGTACCGGCAGGGATGAGGTGACCTACAATGACGTTCTCCTTCAGACCGTTGAGGTAATCAATACTACCCTTGATGGCGGCTTCGTTGAGCACCTTGGTAGTCTCCTGGAAGGATGCAGCGGAGATCCAACTCTTCGTATGCAACGACGCTTGGGTGATACCCTGCAACAATGGCGAAGAAGTGGCAGGCATCGCATCGCGTGCCTCAACAAGCTTCATGTCCTTGCGTTTGAGTTGTGAGTTCTCGTCACGCAGCTGACGAAGGGTGATGATCTGACCGGCCTTGAAGCGGGTTGAATCGCCCGGCTCGATCACGACGCGCTTGTCGATGATGGAATCGTTCTCCTCCATGAAATCGATCTTGTTGACCGACTCACGCTCGAGGAAACGGGTGTCGCCCGGATCTTCGATGATCACTTTGCGCATCATCTGACGCACGATGGTTTCGAAGTGCTTATCGTTGATTTTCACACCCTGCAGACGGTATACTTCCTGGATCTCATTCACCAGGTACTCCTGTACTGCGGTCGGTCCTTTGATGGCGAGGATGTCGCTCGGAGTGATGGCTCCATCAGAGAGTGCGTGACCGGCACGGATGAAGTCACCGTCCTGAACCAGGATGTGCTTGGACAAGGGCACAAGGTATTTCTTGACTTCCCCGTCGCGGGCAGTGATGACGATCTCGCGGTTGCCTCGTTTCACACCTCCGTAGCTGACCACACCGTCGATCTCAGAAACGACAGCAGGGTTGCTGGGGTTACGTGCTTCGAACAATTCGGTCACACGGGGCAGACCACCGGTGATATCGCCTGTACGTCCAAGCTGACGGGGGATTTTCACGAGGATTTCGCCCGGCTCGATCTTGTCGCCTTCATTGACTACGATATGCGCGCCAACAGGGATGTTATATGCTTTCAAAGTCTCCTTGCCGCTGATGACCCGGATCACAGGGATCTTCGTCTTGTCGCGGCTATCGATCACCACTTTCTCTTTGAAGCCGGTCTGTTCGTCGGACTCTTCCTTGAATGTGACTCCTTCTTCAATATGCTCAAAGCTGATCTTGCCTCCGAATTCGGAAATGATAACAGCGTTGAATGGATCCCATTCGCAGATGAGTTGTCCCTTCTCCAGCTTCTGTCCGTCTTTGACAAACAAGTGGGCACCGTAGGGGATGATACCGGAAGTAAGTACTGCGCGGGTGTTTTCGTCAATGATACGCATCTCACCAGAACGTCCGATAACCACTTCATCCTTGTCGTTTTTCTTCCCGTGAACGATGCTTCTTACTTCGTCGAATTCAATGATTCCGTTGAACTTGGCGATCAACTGTGATTCAGTAGCACCTTTCATGGCGACACCACCCACGTGGAAGGTACGCAGAGTCAACTGTGTACCCGGCTCACCGATGGACTGTGCAGCGATGACACCCACAGCCTCACCTCGCTGAACCATACGGCCGGAAGCGAGGTTACGTCCATAACAAAGGGCACAAACGCCCTTCTTGGATTCACAAGTAAGTACGGATCGAATCTCCACCATCTCGATGGGCGACTCTTCGATGGTACGTGCAACGGCTTCATTGATCTCTTCACCCGACTTCACCATGAGTTCGCCGGTCTGAGGATGATACACGTTGTGTACGGACACCCGACCGAGAATACGGTCATACAGGCTCTCTACAACGTCCTCTTGGTTTTTCAGAGCGGTCATTTGGAGTCCGCGAAGCGTTCCGCAATCCGGCTCAGTGATGATCACGTCCTGAGCCACGTCAACAAGACGACGGGTCAGGTAACCGGCATCAGCCGTCTTCAGAGCGGTATCGGCAAGACCCTTACGTGCACCGTGAGTGGAGATGAAGTACTCGAGGATGGAGAGGCCTTCTTTGAAGTTTGAGATGATGGGGTTCTCGATGATCTCCCCACCGGTTGCTCCAGACTTCTGAGGCTTGGCCATCAGTCCCCTCATTCCTCCAAGCTGACGAATCTGCTCCTTGGAACCACGTGCTCCGGAATCGAGCATCATGTACACAGAGTTGAAGCCTTGCTTGTCGTTCTTCATCTGGTTCATCAGGGTATCCGTGATGCGCGAGTTGGTCCTGGACCAGATGTCGATCACCTGGTTGTAACGCTCGTTGTTGGTGATGAAGCCCATGCTGTAGTTGTTCATCACCTCATCCACTTCCTGAGCGGCCTTGGCAATGAACTTCTCCTTCTCAACAGGGATAATGACGTCGTTCAGGTTGAACGATAGTCCACCTCTGAAAGCCATACGGAAACCGAGATCCTTGATGTCGTCGAGGAATCGCGCCGTTTCAGCTATACCGGTCTCCTTGAGTACGTTACCGATGATATCACGAAGCGATTTCTTGGTGAGCAGCTCGTTGATGTAACCGGCACGGGTAGGAACAACCTCGTTGAACAAAACACGTCCGACGGTGGTCTCGATCAGTTTGGATTTCAATTCGCCGTTTTCACGCACATTGGTCTTCACCTTGATCCAGGCATGAAGCTCAACGCGGCCTTCATTGTATGCAATGATAACTTCCTCAGGACTGTAAAATGCAAGTCCTTCGCCCTTCACCTTCAAGGTGTCGGTCGACTTCTTTCCTTTTGTGATGTAATACAATCCAAGAACCATGTCCTGGGAAGGTACGGTAATAGGTGCACCATTGGCAGGGTTGAGGATGTTGTGCGAAGCAAGCATCAACATCTGCGCCTCGAGGATTGCAGCATTGCCCAAAGGCAGGTGCACTGCCATCTGGTCACCGTCAAAGTCCGCGTTGAAGGCGGTACAAACCAATGGATGCAGCTGGATGGCTTTGCCTTCGATCAGCTTGGGCTGGAAAGCCTGGATACCTAACCTGTGCAGGGTTGGAGCACGGTTGAGCATCACCGGGTGACCTTTCAGTACATTTTCAAGGATATCCCAAACGATAGCGTCCTTGCGGTCTACTATCTTCTTCGCGCTCTTTACGGTCTTCACTACACCTCGCTCGATCATCTTGCGGATGATGAACGGCTTGAAAAGTTCCGCAGCCATGTCCTTGGGGAGACCGCACTCGTGCAGTTTCATTTCAGGACCTACGACAATGACGGAACGTGCGGAATAGTCAACGCGCTTACCGAGCAGGTTCTGACGGAAACGGCCCTGCTTTCCTTTCAGCGAGTCGCTGAGGGATTTGAGGGCTCGGTTGCTTTCCGTCTTCACCGCGTTCACCTTGCGGCTATTGTCGAAGAGGGAATCCACAGATTCCTGAAGCATACGCTTCTCGTTACGCAGGATCACCTCAGGAGCTTTGATCTCGATGAGGCGCTTCAAACGGTTGTTCCGGATGATCACACGACGGTAAAGATCGTTCAGATCGGAAGTGGCGAAACGGCCGCCGTCGAGTGGAACAAGTGGACGCAGTTCGGGCGGAATCACGGGAACGACTTTCACGATCATCCATTCCGGACGGTTCTCGATGTGGGTGTTGGCCTGACGGAAAGACTCGACGACCTGAAGTCGCTTCAGGGCTTCGTTCTTCCGCTGCTGGCTGGTTTCTGTATTGGCCTGATGACGGAGTTTGTAGCTCAATGCATCCAGGTCAAGACGAGACAACAACTCATACAAAGCCTCGGCACCCATCTTGGCGATGAATTTATCGGGGTCCTTGTCATCGAGATGGTGATTCTCCTTCGGAAGCGTATCCAGGTGATTCAGATACTCCTCCTCGGTGAGGAAGTCGAGGTAGTTGACACCATCCGCAGTTTTCACACCGGCGTTGATGACAACATAGCGCTCGTAATAAATGATCAGGTCGAGCTTCTTGGTCGGTAGACCCAGCAGGTAACCGATCTTGTTCGGGAGGGAACGGAAATACCAGATGTGGGCTACCGGAACGGTAAGGGAGATGTGACCCATGCGCTCGCGACGCACTTTCTTTTCGGTCACCTCCACACCGCAGCGATCGCAAACGATGCCCTTGTAACGGATACGCTTATACTTTCCGCAATGACATTCCCAGTCCTTGACCGGACCGAAAATGCGCTCGCAGAAAAGACCGTCACGCTCGGGCTTGTAGGTCCGATAGTTGATGGTCTCGGGCTTGAGCACCTCACCGCTCGACTGCTCCAGGATGTTCTCGGGGCTGGCAAGACTGATGGTGATGGTGGTAAAATTGCTTTTCAGCTTAGGTTCTTTTTTAGCCGCCATGTTGGTTTGTTCGGGTATTCGGATGCGTTTTTTCTAAGGATGGATGTTGAGGAAGGGATCAATCAAGGCTGACCTTCAGGCACAAGCCTTGCAGCTCGTGCAGAAGCACGTTGAAGGACTCGGGTATGCCGGGGGTGAGCATGTTGTCTCCTTTGACAATCGACTCGTAAGCTTTCGCCCGGCCCATCACGTCGTCGGACTTGATGGTGAGGAGTTCCTGGAGGATGTTCGCAGCACCGAAAGCTTCGATGGCCCACACCTCCATCTCTCCGAAACGCTGACCACCGAACTGGGCTTTACCTCCGAGAGGCTGCTGGGTGATGAGCGAGTAAGGTCCGATGGAACGTGCGTGCATCTTGTCGTCCACCATGTGGCCGAGTTTGAGCATATAGATGATACCTACGGTCGCGGGCTGGTGGAAACGCTCGCCGGTTCCTCCGTCGTACAGGTACGTCGAACCGAATTTCGGAAGGCCTGCCTTGGTCACGTAATGGTCGATTTCATCGAGCGTGGCGCCGTCGAAGATCGGAGTGGCGAATTTCATACCGAGCTTCTCTCCTGCCCATGCAAGTACGGTCTCATAAATCTGCCCGAGGTTCATACGGGAAGGTACACCAAGCGGGTTCAGGACGATGTCCACCGGTGTTCCGTCTTCGAGGTAAGGCATGTCCTCGTCACGCACGATACGCGCTACGATACCCTTGTTTCCGTGACGACCGGCCATCTTGTCACCAACTTTCAGCTTACGCTTCTTGGCGATGTAAACCTTGGCCAGCTGCATAATGCCTGCAGGCAGTTCGTCGCCGATCTGGATCTGGAACTTCTTCCGCTTGTTTGCGGCGATAACCTCGTTGGCCTTCACATTGTGGTTCGTGAGCAGGCGCGTGATCTGGTCGTTCTTGTCCTTATCGGTGGTCCACTTGGTGGGGTTGATGTTGTTGTAATCGAGGTCCGTCAGCATCTTCTGCGTGAACTTCGATCCCTTCGGAATGACCACCTCCTTATAGGCGTTCATCACTCCTTGAGATGTCTTTCCGCTCACCAGCGTGAACAGTTTCTCGATCAGTTGCACCTTGAGGGCGGCAAGTTCTTTCTCCTGCTCGGCGTCGAAGCGAGCGATGACGTTTTTCTCGTCGTCGCGGCCACGCTTATCCTTGATGGCACGGCTGAAAAGCTTCTTGTCGATGATGACACCCTTGACGGAAGGAGGAACCTTGAGGGAGGCGTCTTTCACGTCACCGGCCTTGTCTCCGAAGATGGCACGGAGAAGTTTCTCTTCCGGAGAAGGATCGGTCTCCCCTTTCGGAGTGATCTTACCGATCAGGATATCGCCTTCACCGACTTCAGCGCCGATGCGGATCAGACCGTTCTCGTCGAGTTCACGCGTAGCTTCCTCGCTCACGTTGGGGATGTCAGCGGTGAGTTCCTCAAGACCACGCTTGGTGTCGCGGACTTCGAGGCTGTATTCGTCGATATGAATCGAGGTGAAGATGTCTTCTCGCACAACACGCTCGCTGATTACGATGGCATCCTCGAAGTTGTATCCTTTCCATGGCATGAAGGCCACTTTCAGGTTTCGTCCCAAAGCAAGCTCACCGCCTTGTGTGGCGTATCCTTCGCACAACACCTGGCCTTTCTTCACCTTGTCGCCTTTCTTCACGATCGGCTGTAGGTTGATACAAGTGCTCTGGTTGGTCTTCTGGAATTTGGTGAGTCGGTAAACCTTCACATCGTCGTCGAAAGAGATGAGTTTCTCGTCGTCGGTACGCTGGTTGCGGATATGGATTTCGTTGGCATCCACATATTCTACAACTCCATTGTATTCGGAGTTGATCAGCACGCGGCTGTCGCGGACAACGTTGCCTTCGAGACCTGTTCCGACGATCGGAGCCTGGGGACGCAGCAGGGGAACCGCCTGGCGCTGCATGTTCGATCCCATCAGGGCACGGTTGGCATCGTCGTGCTCGAGGAAGGGAATCAAGGATGCCGCGATGGAAGCGATCTGGTTGGGAGCAACGTCGATGAGGTGCAGCTCCTTCGGATCGACGATCGGGAAGTCACCTTCAAAACGAGCCTTCACCTTGCCTTCGGCGAAATCACCCTTGTCGTCGACAGGAGCATTCGCCTGGGCGATCACTTTCGTATCCTCCTCTTCAGCGGTCAGGTAAGTCACATCGCCGTTCACATCTACTTTACCGTCGTGCACTGCACGATAAGGAGTGGAGATGAACCCGAGATTGTTGATCTTGGCGTAAACGCACAAGGAAGAAATCAGACCGATGTTCGGACCTTCTGGTGTTTCGATTGTACACAGACGTCCGTAGTGCGTGTAGTGTACGTCGCGAACCTCGAAGCCGGCACGTTCGCGGGAAAGACCACCCGGTCCGAGTGCCGACAGGCGGCGCTTGTGGGTGATTTCCGCCAACGGGTTCGTCTGGTCCATGAACTGGCTCAGCTGGTTCGTTCCAAAGAACGAATTGATGACACTGCTGAGGGTCTTCGCGTTGATGAGGTCGGCAGGCGTGAACACTTCGTTGTCACGTACGTTCATCCGCTCACGGATTGTACGGGCCATACGGGCCAGTCCAACACCGAATTGCGAATACAGCTGCTCGCCCACCGTGCGAACACGGCGATTGCTCAAGTGATCGATGTCGTCAACGATGGTTTTGGCATTGATCAGTTCGATGAGGTATTTGATGATGGCGATGATATCAGCCTTTGTCAACACCTTGGTGTCTTCGGCGAGATTGATGCCCAGTTTACGGTTGATACGGAAACGACCCACTTCACCGAGGTCATAACGCTTATCGGAAAAGAAGAGCTTGTCGATGATGCCGCGCGCGGTCTCCTCATCGGGTGGCTCTGCGTTACGCAACTGACGGTAGATCAGCTCGACAGCCTCCTTCTCGGAGTTGGAAGTATCCTTTTGAAGAGTATTGTAGATGATGGCGTAATCGGCCGCGTTAGCGTCTTCCTTGTGCAAAATGACCGACTTCACGCCGGCGTCTACGATGGTGTCGATGTGGTCGTCCTCCAAAATGGTCTCGCGCTCGAGGATCACCTCGTTACGCTCGATGGAGACTACCTCACCGGTATCCTCGTCCACAAAATCCTCCACCCAGGTCTTCAGGACACGTGCAGCCAGTTTACGACCGACGACCTTCTTCAGACCGGCCTTGCTCACCTTCACCTCGTCGGCCAGGCCGAAAAGTTCCAGGATGTCCTTGTCGGTCTGGTAACCGATGGCGCGCAAAAGCGTGGTGACGGGGAATTTCTTCTTCCGGTCGATGTAGGCATACATCACCGAATTGATATCAGTTGCGAATTCGATCCAGGATCCTTTGAACGGGATGACACGGGCTGAATAAAGCTTGGTTCCGTTGGCGTGGCGGCTCTGACCGAAGAACACACCCGGGGAACGGTGAAGCTGCGAAACGACGACGCGCTCGGCACCGTTAATGACAAAGGTACCCTTCGGTGTCATGTAGGGAATCGTTCCCAGGTAAACATCCTGAACAATGGTCTCGAAATCCTCGTGCTCGGGATCGGTGCAGTAGAGCTTCAGCTTGGCCTTCAGGGGCACACTGTAGGTCAGTCCGCGATCGATGCACTCCTCGATGGAATAGCGGGGAGGATCCACGAAGTAATCCAGGAACTCCAATACGAAGTTGTTGCGGGAATCGGTGATCGGAAAGTTCTCGCTGAACACCTTGTAGAGACCTTCCTCTGTGCGGTTGTCGGCTGTGGTTTCCAGCTGGAAGAAATCCTTGAAGGATTTCAATTGTATTTCCAGAAAATCAGGATACTCGATCCTGTGCTTGCTTTTACTGAAATTGATGCGGTTGGCGACTGACTTCTCGGTAGAGAGACTTGTTTTCGTAGTCAAGGCGTGAGGAGTTTTAATGGTGTTTGGTTCAACCGTTCGGTCAACCCGGCAAAGCCGGGCACTGAAAATGGGAAAGACCTGCTCCACCTTGGGGGTGGAACAGGTCTGATATTAAGCTGGAAATCAATTACTTGACTTCCACCTCAGCACCGGCTTCAGTGAGCTGCTGCTTGAGGGCATTGGCTTCCTCTTTGGAAACGCCTTCTTTGAGGGGCTTGGGAGCGCCATCAACGAGGTCCTTCGCTTCTTTCAAGCCCAGACCGGTGAGGTCTTTCACGAGCTTCACGATAGCGAGTTTGTTACCACCTGGGTTCTTCAGGATGACGTCAAAAGAGGTCTTCTCTTCTGCTTCTGCTGCACCACCGCCGCCGGCCGGAGCGGCTACTGCCACTGCTGCTGCAGCTGGCTCAATGCCGTATTCGTCCTTCAGGATGGTTGCGAGTTCCTGAACTTCTTTCACAGTCAGGTTCACGAGTTGCTCTGCGAATGCTTTCAAATCTGCCATTGTATTGGGTTTTTAGATGTTACTGTTTGAGTTGTTGTAGTAAGTTGTTGTAGGTGGAAGGAATTACCCGCGTATCAGGCCGCCAGACAGGCTTTAGGCCGCACGCTCTTCCAGGGTCTTGAGGATTCCTGCGATCTTTCCTCCCTGGCCTTTGAGACCCGAGATGACGGATTTGGCAGGCGACTGAAGGAGTCCGATGACATCGCCGATGAGTTCGTTCTTCGACTTGAGGGATGCAAGCACATCCAACTGGTTGTCTCCGACGAACACACCACCGTCGATGTAAGCACTCTTCAGCGCAGGTTTGGTGGCGTTCTTGCCTGAAGCCTGGCGGAAGTCACGAATCAATTTGGCCGGCTGGCTTGCGGTTTCGCAGCCCATGATGGCCGACGAGCCTTTCAGCGTGGGGATCAGATGGCTGAAATCGCCTTCGATCTTGTCCAGTGCCTTCTTGATAAGTGAGTTTTTGGCCACCCTCAGGTACACATCTTTCTTGAAGCAATCGCGACGCAGCTTGGAGGTTTTCTCCGCATTCAGCGTATCGATGTCCGTGATGTAGAAACTGTTGTACCGGGTCAAGGTCTCCACCAATTCATCGATGATCTTATTCTTTTCTTCTCTGGTCATGTGACGAATTTGTTAGTGGTTTAGCCGGCGATTCCTTTCGCGTCGACGCGAATGCCGGGACTCATTGTGCTGCTCAGGGAAATACTCTTGAGGTAGGTGCCTTTTGCAGCGGAAGGTTTGAGCTTGACGATGGTTTGCAGGAGCTCCTGGGCATTGTCGTACAACTTGGAGGGCTCGAAGGACACCTTGCCGATACTGGCATGGATGATTCCTGTCTTGTCCACCTTGAAGTCGATCTTACCCCCTTTCACCTCCGTAACCGCCTTGCCGACATCGTTTGTAACGGTACCGGTTTTGGGGTTAGGCATGAGGTTGCGGGGACCCAGGATCTTACCAAGCTTACCCACTTTCGCCATGACGCTGGGCATGGTGATCACGATGTCCACATCCGTCCAACCGCCTTCGATTTTCTGGATATAATCGTCGAGACCCACATGGTCGGCGCCGGCATCGCGGGCTTCCTGCTCTTTGTCGGGAGTGCACAGCACCAGCACGCGTACCGTTTTACCGGTACCGTGTGGAAGGGTGACGATTCCGCGGACCATTTGATTGGCTTTGCGGGGATCAACACCCAGACGTACGCTCAAATCGACAGAGGCATCGAACTTGGTGAAGGTTGCATCCTTCACCAGCTTGGTGGCTTCTTGCAGGGTATAGGCCTTGTCGGCATCCACCTTCGCGTAAGCAACCTTTTGGTTCTTCGTTAACTTAGCCATGTTCTGATTCTCAGTTTTTGTGTTGGTTTCGGCACGCGTTCACGGGAAGCAGCGAGCGGATACGTGTGCCTGGTCCGGTTGTTAATTTTCCCAGGGAGGGGTTCCTTCAACATTGATGCCGGCACTACGGGCAGAACCTGCTATCATCTTCATTGCTGATTCGATGGTGAAGCAGTTCATGTCCTGGATCTTGCCTTCAGCGATGCTGCGGATCTGGTCCCAGGTGACTGAACCCACCTTCTTCCGGTTGGATTCGGCCGAACCTTTTTGAATTTTAGCCGCCTCCATGAGCTGGATGAACGCAGGAGGGGTCTTGATGATGAAGTCGAAAGACTTATCGGTGTAAACAGTAATGATGACCGGCAAAACCTGACCGGCCTTGTCCTGGGTCCGCGCGTTGAACTGCTTGCAGAACTCCATGATGTTCACCCCCTTCGCACCGAGTGCCGGTCCGATGGGAGGTGCCGGGTTGGCCGCGCCGCCCTTCACCTGTAATTTGATGAGTGCGCCTATTTCTTTTGCCATTTGTTTTTGGGTGATTATGATCGGAGACTTGGGCGGTGAGAAGTCATGCCGGCCGGGTTGGAAGCGGGCCGGTCGGCAAGATCCGCTTTGGTCTTACGATTCTTTTTCTACTTGCATGTAACTCAACTCCAGGGGGGTCTTCCTTCCGAAGATCTTGACCATCACCTTGAGTTTCTTCTTTTCTTCATTGACCTCTTCGATGATTCCGGAGAAACTGTTGAAAGGGCCATCGGTCACTTTCACGGTTTCGCCGACCACGAATGGGATGTTGATCACCTCGTCGCTGTCGACAAGCTCATCGGCCTTGCCCAGAATACGGTTCACCTCGCTTTGACGCAAAGGCGCCGGGGCTTCTCCTTTGGGACCCAGAAAACCGATGACACCGGTGGTGTTCTCGATGATGTGGGGAATCTCCCCTACCAGATCGGCCTCAAGCAGGATGTATCCCGGGAAATAACTACGCTCCTTACTGATTTTCTTGCCATCCTTGATCTGGTAATACTTCTCCATGGGGATAAGTACCTGTGCAACGTGGTGCTGGAGTCCGGTTCGGGCAATCTCACTTTCGATGTATTGCTTCACCTTTTTCTCCTTGCCGCTCACGGCGCGGATGACGTACCACTTTTTGGTGGATTGTGTCGTCTCAGTCATGACCGGATAAATCAGGCAAACAGGTTATAAATCAGGTTCAGGGAACCCTGGAAAACCGCGTCGATCAGAAAGATGACAAACCCGAAAATCAGGGTGGCGACGAGAACGACGACAGCACTGCCTTGAAGCTCGTTCCACGTCGGCCATGAAACCTTGTTCATGAGTTCGTTGTAGGAATCCTGGATGTAGGCTCTGATTTTTTGCATTTTCTTTTACGCGATTGTGTCTTTTCAGACGGTATTGCTTTTCAGTTTGGACCGGCGGGGAACCGGTCCACCTTTGGGGCTGAACCCGGAGCTCCGGGAAACCTTGCACGGGTGGAGAGACTCGAACTCCCAGCCAACGGTTTTGGAGACCGCTACTCTACCAATTGAGCTACACCCGTGTGTTGCAAGATTCAATCAACTGTACTTCAGTTACTTGGAAGATCCACTTGAATCAATTCTTGCAGCCTTTGCGATTAAACAGTTTCGTCCCGACCATCCGGACGGGACGAAACTGTTTCGCTTATTTTTCGGATTACTCGATGATTTCGGTAACCTGTCCTGCACCAACGGTACGGCCACCTTCGCGGATCGCGAAACGCAGACCTTTATCCATGGCGATCGGCTGGATCAACTCAACATTGATAGTCACGTTGTCGCCGGGCATCACCATCTCACGTCCGTCCTGGAGGGTGATTTCTCCGGTAACGTCGGTAGTACGGAAGTAGAACTGAGGACGGTATTTGTTGTGGAAAGGAGTGTGACGACCACCTTCTTCCTTCTTCAATACGTAGATCTCAGCTTTGAACTTGCCGTGAGGCTTGATGGATCCGGGCTTGGCGATTACCATTCCACGACGGATATCGGTTTTCTCGATACCACGGAGGAGAAGACCAACGTTGTCACCAGCTTCACCACGGTCAAGGATCTTGCGGAACATCTCGACACCGGTAACAGTTGAAGTGAGCTTCTCAGATTGCATTCCGATGATCTCAACTGAATCGTTTGAGTTGATTACGCCGCGCTCGATACGACCTGTAGCAACGGTACCACGACCGGTGATGGAGAACACGTCCTCGATAGGCATGAGGAAGGGCTTGTCCACTTCGCGGGGAGGCAGGGGAATGTAAGTATCAACGGCTTCCATCAGTTCCATGATCTTGGGAACCCAGTTGCCGTCGAGATTCAGACCACCCAGTGCAGAGCCGCGGATGATCGGAGTGTTGTCTCCATCGTAGTTGTAGAACGACAGAAGTTCGCGAATTTCCATTTCAACGAGATCGAGCAGCTCAGGATCATCAACAGCATCCACTTTGTTCATGAATACGACGATCTTGGGAACACCTACCTGGCGGGCCAGAAGGATGTGCTCACGTGTCTGGGGCATTGGTCCGTCGGTCGCAGCAACCACAAGGATGGCACCGTCCATCTGGGCCGCACCCGTAACCATGTTCTTCACATAGTCGGCGTGACCGGGGCAGTCAACGTGTGCATAGTGACGGTTGGCCGTCTGATACTCCACGTGAGCAGTGTTGATGGTGATACCACGCTCTTTCTCTTCCGGAGCGTTGTCGATAGAGGAGAAGTCCCTCTTTTCCGCGAGACCAGCCTGAGCCAGTACGCAAGTAATTGCAGCGGTAAGGGTGGTCTTACCGTGGTCTACGTGACCGATGGTTCCAATGTTGACGTGTGGCTTGGAACGGTCAAATTTCTCTTTAGCCATTTTTTATGAAGGTGTTTGTTTATTGTTTACTTACTCGTTAATACTCGTTTGAGCCAATGACCAGGATCGAACTGGTGACCTCATCCTTACCATGGATGTGCTCTACCGACTGAGCTACATTGGCGGCATTCGTGACATGACCCGCCCCCTTTCGGGACCGGGATGGTTGCCGATTCTACTTGATTCACAGGCATTCTCCCGTATAGAACGGGGCGTGAAATTAGCGAAAAAACCGACCCGGCTGACAATTGCCAGGGTAGATTTTCTGGAATTTCAAGGATCTGGAGCGGAAGACGAGGCTCGAACTCGCTACCCTCAGCTTGGAAGGCTGATGCTCTACCAAATGAGCTACTTCCGCTTATTGTGAATCCGTAAAACCGGAAACCGTATGTCAAAGAACTAAGTGGGGAGAGAAGGATTCGAACCTTCGAACTCCGAAGAGGACAGATTTACAGTCTGTTGCCGTTGGCCACTTGGCTATCTCCCCTGGTTATGACCGATGAACCTCCATTAAACCGGAGTTTCACCCAGCACCGGCAGGAGAACACACTCTGCCCGGCGAATCAATCCAGAGCCGATGGAGGGATTCGAACCCCCGACCTACTGATTACAAATCAGTAGCTCTGACCAGCTGAGCTACATCGGCTTGAAACTCAATTAAATATAGAACAAACCCAAATTTGGGACTGCAAATCTACGAAAACAATTCATTCAAACAAGAAACGAGGCGGAAAAGTTGACTTGGATGGTCAATTCTTCCGCCCCGTTCACTTTTAATGCCGGCTACCCGCCGAAAAAGGGGTTATTGTCTGATCAATCGGGTCAATCGCGTACGTCCCTCACGGTCGGCCACTTCAACCATGTATACTCCACGGGAAAGGGCGTCCACACTGAATCGGAAAAGCGTCTCGCTTGCGTCCGGTCGGTGACGAAGCACCTCCCTCCCGTTCAGATCCAGCACCCTGAGCGTTGAGATCGGGAAGGACGCCTGGAGACTCACGATACCGGAGGCCGGGTTGGGCAAAATCAACACCTCGTCGGAAGCAGCCAGTTCATCAACGCTCTGTGTGTTGGAAGCAAGATTCATCCGCAGGAGATATACCCGCTTGAAATTATAGCCTTCGTTGGGGGTCCAGGGGTTGGCACCGAAAAGCACTCCGGTCACGTTGGGCCTCCAGTTGTATTCTGTGGTACCAAGCGTGATATTATCTGCGTATTCCTGAACGGCAAGCAGATAGGTACCAATGGCCGCATTCAAGGGTGCACCGGAAGGGGTGGTGATGGGCAATGTCAAAACGACACCGTCGGTATCGGCCGCAGTGAACACGTAGGTGGCCGACTGACCGATGATGCCCGAGGGCAGACCGGAAGCAGTGCTGTAAACGACCACCCTGGTGGAATCACCAAGAGCTGGTCCGTTCAAGACAAATGTGGCGGAGGAGATCCTGGCCGGAGCATTGATGGCGAAATACTGACCCAATAAGCCTCCTGTGCCATTGCCAATACCCAAAGCCCCGGTGCGAACACCATTGTCGCGGGCATAAACCGAATCGCTGACTGCCAGACGGAAGGATGAAGTATCGTTCGCTGCATTCAGGTCGGTGGCTCCTGTTAAGGAAATGGAGTTGAAAACATCGTACACGCCATTGCCGGAGGGAGTGAATGTGGAGTTGGGGGCAATGGTGGTCGAGTTTCCTGAGGCCAGGTTGCTGGCCGAGGCGTTTCCGGTGTAGACAACCGATGCTCCCTGGGAAACCTGCACCTGAAGGTTGAGTGCAGCAACTGTGTTTGATCCTTTGTTGCTGACAACAGTGGGGAAAACGAATGGTATCACCTGGGTGCTGGGCACGACCGTATAAGAAGGCTGCCAGTTGGTGGAGTCGAGGGATGCATCGTCGGATAGCAGCGTAGCATCGTTGAGTTCATAGGCGAACAACACGTCGTTGGGTGTACCCTGGATGACCCCAAATATGGAGGGCACCCCGGTGACGAAACCGGAACCGATGTTCAGACCTCCTGCGGTACCTGTATTACCACCTGAAGCGGGGCCTACATCCGCGTTTGCATTACGGGAAACGGCAGTCGGAGTACCGGCAGGTAGTTGGAGTTGCACCAAGGTGGAGTTGCTGGGTGGACCCTGGTTAAACACCCAAAGGTAAGGACCGCCTGCAGTGGTGTTGTCAATTGCCATACCATAGATTCCGGTTTGACCATGCGTGGCTGCGGGGATACCGTTCACGAGTGCTCCATTCATGTCGACCAAAGCGATATCGGTACCGAAGTTTCCGACCCAAAAACCACCTGCACCGGCATTGGCTGCTGCATCGTAGGTGATCGAGCGGATATTGAAGCCTAGCGTCGTCGGCAGAGTACTGACGAGGGTTTTCGTGACCGGATTGATGACTTTGATGGCCGTGGTATTGTCGGAGGCATAAATCAAGGTGCCGTCGGTGGTCATTGCCCGTACCCCCGAGGTTGCTGAGCCTACACCGGGAATGACAAAAGAAGAGGTCAATGCACCAGTATTTGTGAAGGTGAATAGCGTGTCTCTGTTCCATTTGGAGACCCAGAATTCTGTGCCGGTCCAACAAACACCGGCATATGCACCGGTTCCCCCGGACGAATCCAGGTTGACGGTGAATTGGAGATCGAACAATGCCGCCGGGGCGGGCGAAGAGGGATGAGATCCCCTCAGGTTGGAAGTGCCGGCTTCAGAGAGGGAAATAGATGGAGCTTTCCTGAAAGGGGCTTTTTCGGCCGATGACTGGCCCTGTGCGGTGAACGCGGAAAGCACCAGTGCGATGGCAAATACGGATGAGTAATGTCTGATCATGATGGATTGGATTTACAAACGAAAGTAATC
>JBJOER010000287.1:0-5955 GCA_046049215.1 Bacteroidota bacterium
CCCGAATTTCAGGAAAGCAGCCTTTAAGCCTGCCTCGATGAACACATGCCGCGATTCGGCCAAAGCGCCGTGCCGCGAGTGGTAGGTCTCGTTGAGGGCAGGGACGAAAAGCGTGGCAGACCCGTCGCCGGTGGTAATGCGCTCGGTCATGGTTCGGCTGTTTGGTGTAGGGTGAAGGTATTTAAAAAGGAATATTCATCCAAATACGGTGTCCACGACTCACTCGATTTTATACGAATATCTGATTTTCAATCTGTTAAAAAACAAATGGTTGGTAATTAGACGGAAAACAAAAAAGGAGACGCGAATGCATCTCCTTTATGTGGTTGACCGACCAGGGCTCGAACCTGGACTTTTCTGAATCAAAATCAGACGTGTTGCCAGTTACACCATCGGTCAATCCTGACTTGGCGGTGCAAATGTACAGAAATTATCCTTGAACAGACAACAGAAAATCAGCCGTTGACAATCACCTTCAAGCGAGTACCCGGCTTGAGGTTGGCGTCCTGCAGCTTGTTGATGTCCTTGATCAACTCCACGGTTGTACCCTCGTATCGGCGCGCGATATTCCAAAGTGTATCACCCGGCTGGACAATGTGATAAACAAAACGGCTGCCGGAGCTTTCCATTCCATTGCCTTCCACGTTCTCTTGCTGGTTTTTTGAAACCGTATCCGCCTGCTGTGCGGTGTCCTGCACTTTTTGGGCTTGAGTCGTCTGGTCCAGTGAATCTGACTTCGGGGTCGTGGCCGCAACAGGTTCTCGTATTTCCACTTTCACAGTCTGCCATGTGATCACAGAGAGCCGCTGCCCGGGTCGAATCGAACTGCTCCGCAACCGGTTCATTTTCTTCAATTCATCGACACCCATGTCGTACCGTGCGGCGATCTTGCCCAGACTCTCTCCCTTGCGTACGGTGTGCGTCTTTTTGATCTTCTTGGTGACCGTCTCGAACTTGCCTGTACCCACCGTGGTGACAACCTCCTCGTCGGTGTTTCGGCTGGAAGCATAGACCGGCATTACGGGGCGCGCAGGCATCTTTGACTGTGCAAGAATAGACTCTTGCTGGTCGATGAACTGTGCCATCTTGTTCGTAGGCAAACGCAGTGTGTATCCGGAACCCACATCGGGAATCATCCCCTTTTTGTAAACGGGATTGAGATAAGCGATCACATCCTGGGGCAGACCCAGTGACTGAGACAAAACCTGAAAACTGACAGGGCGGTCCACGGTAACCGTATCCACTTCGAAATAAGAATAAGCAGGTGCGACAGGATACAACTGGTGTTCCCGCGCATGGTTCATCACATAGGTGACCGCGATGAATGCGGGAACGTAGTTGCGGGTTTCAGCAGGGAGATAAGGCATGATCTCCCAAAAGTTGGTCTTGCCGCCTGAACGCTTGATGGCCCGGTTGACATTACCGGGACCGCAGTTGTAAGAAGCAATCACCAGCAACCAATCTCCATAGATGCGATACATGTCCTTGAAATACTGACAGGCCGCTACGGTAGCCTTCACCGGATCACGACGATCGTCGATGTAGCTGGTGACATTCAAATCGTACAGCTTTCCGGTATTGTACATGAACTGCCAGATACCGGTAGCGCCTACCCGAGAAACGGCGATAGGATTCAGAGCTGACTCCACGATCGACAAGTATTTGAACTCCAGTGGAAGTCCCTCGCGATCGAGTACTTCCTCGAACAACGGAAAATAGAGATTGGACAAGCCCATTACCCGTTGTGTCAACCCCCTTTTGCGGTTGGCATAAAGCTCAATGAACTCCCTTACGTGACGGTTATAGGACAGGGGGATCGGTGAATGCAATGCGTCGATGCGGCGGGTATAAACCTCATCGGAAAATGAGGGGCCTTTGGGACAGTTTGTCGCATCCGCTTCGAAACAATTCGCATCCAGCTGATTGTATCGGATGACATGGGTCAGCGTAACCAGGCTGTCCATCATGGCCACTATGGGATCATAGGGCCGATCGACAGGAGGAACAGTTGCAACTTCCTGAGCCCGGGTTGAGAAATTGCTTCCAACCAGTACCAAGGACAACAAGATATATTTCAAACCTTTCATTTTCAGTTCTTTGGTTTAATTCGGAAAGGCCGGAGAAACCGGACATCCGGATAAAAATATTTGTTTTTTACACACCCCGGCACACCCGATGTCCGTAAAGTCGGCAATCGTCCCTGTTTTTTGAAACCGATTTTCAATATAAAATATTGTGCATCAGTTGATTTAACTCCAACATGTGAGTGGTAAAGCCGATTCCTGCAAAATTAAAATTTCAGGGGGAACATCCATGAATCGAAGGTGAAGTTTCTCTTTTCGTGGGTGAACCCGACCTAGAAATCGTAATACCGGTTGAAGAGCGAGGTTCGGATTCCGGCCTGGACTATCCATGTTGCGTCGTTGAACTGTGCATTGCGAAAACTTCTGCGGCCGGCATAGGCGAAAATGTTCATCCGGTACATGGGGTTGAGCAGATAACTGAGGGTGAGCTCAGTCCAGTTGATGCGGGTGTTCAGGCCTTGCCCTACCCGGTTGCCGTACTCGTTCACGTAGCTGTTGTAGCTTAAGAAAATGTTCTGACCGTAGTTCAGGCCTGCGGTATCCAGTCCGACCTCGGCCGAAGTGATTTTCAGTTCGACCTGGAAACGGCGTTGGCTATATTTCGCAATGCCGATGTATTCGGTGAAATTGGCTCCCAGCGGGTGAGCGAGTGCCGCCCTGTAATGCGTGTAGGTTCCCCAGCGATCGAGGTGTTGGTAGGTATAGGGGCGTACGTAATTCATTTCGCCCTGCAAATACAACCCCTTCAAGCCGAAAAGGTCGAAGCTTTTGAAACCGGCCTGGATTCCCTGCTTGTTGGCCCACCATCCGGTGCCGGAGCGGACATTCTTCAGGAGGAATTCATCGAGCATGAGCTGTCCGTAAAGCTGGTGGTTGCTCGAGAGTTTATACTTGAGGTTGATCCCCAGCAACACATTGTCGGGGGAACCGATGCTGAACTCGACGGGACGGAAAAAAATGAACGGATTCATGTAGGCGATATCGAACCCGCGAGCACCGTCGATGCTGTCGGAATGCCAGATAACGGCTTCGAATATGCCCAGTGTGGTGCGTTTACCGATATTGATGTCGAAGTAATGCATGGAAGCATACTTCTTGATGAAGGGGTCGCTGTCGTTCGACGGCCGGTTGAGCTCCCTCAATTCGGTGAACAGGTTGACATAACGGATCTTCCAGATATCCGTGATGATCTTGAGGTAAGGGTAATGAAATGCATTGTCTGAGAGCAGCAGGCTGCGGTAGCCGTCACCTATGAAATTCCGGTCCTGGCCGAACTCGAAGGTGAAATGGCGATTGAGCTGATAGTGGATGGTTCCGGTGGTGAAGGCATAATCATAAGCTCCGTCACCGAAACTCTTGACCCGGCCCTGACCGGGGACGACGCGGGTGATGTTCACCACGGAATCGAGGTAGCTTGGGAACCGGCCGACGTTCTCGTAAAAAGTCGCATTGAATCCGAAACGTTTACCGACCGACCCATTGATGCGGACCCCGCGCGTATTGGTGATCAGGTTGCGTTCGTAGGTTCGATCCCGGCCACCGGTGAATTCCAATAACGGATCGACGTAAAGATGAACGTCTTTCTCTTGCACCTGGAGCAGGTGTTCGCTGTACAGCTTTCGACCGACCAGGGTCCTGCCAAATCGGTTGACCGGCACCACCGGGGCAAGGGCGATCGAATCGCAGATTCGCCCGGATTCATACAGTGTCAGGTTTTGCGAAGGGGTACTGTCGCCGGAGAACGCGTAAGCATCGGCCACATCGCGTGTGAGCCAGGGCTTGAAAGAAGTATGCAAGCCGTTTCCGGGACGGTTTAGCTTATGCTCGTAGACTGTTTCGGTCTGACGGCTGAGGGAAAGGAATGCGCTCTGGGCAATCGACTGAGCCGGTAGGATAAGTGCCAGTAGATACGAGTATTCGAAAACGGAACGAAAGAAGTGCAGGCATCTAGCGGCTGCCATATACCTTTCCTTTGAACCAGACGCGGGATGTTCCATCGCGAAGGTCGTATTTGAGAACGTTGCCATTCAGTTCGTATGTTGTGATGGCCTCCTGCGAGACCAGGTATGACTTGCCTTCGGTGAACAGGTGCAGTCGGCCGTTGATGTCCTGCCAGGCGATGTTGTCGTCGTTCATCCTGTAGCTGGAAGGCACGAACTCGTCGAGTTCGTAACGTACGCCGTCGCTGATGAGCTGAAGGCGGTTGTTCATGAAGAACAGTACGGAGCGGTCGCGGACGCGATAGAAATCGGGAATAAAATCTTCGATCTTCAGAAGCTTCCCCCTGTTGAACACCTTGAAGGCGTTGTTGTCGGCTACGTAGGCCACCGTCTCCACGCCGACCTGATAGGATTGGGGCACCAGTTTTTCAAGGACCAGGATCTTGCCGTTATGGAACACCTTGAAGTAGCTGTAGAATCCGTCCACGTAGCCCACGATATCACCACCCGGCTCGAAACTTTCGGGGGCCACGTTGTCGATGTCCCACAACTGGTCATGCCAGTAGGTCTTGAAGAACCCCGTGTTGTTCACATAGGCCACTGTGTTCTCACCCGTCTTGTATTCGTTGAGTGTACCTGTAAGGGTCATCTCGAGTTCACGAATATTTCCGTTATGGAACACCCGGAGAATGTCGGCATTGCGGTCGCGGAAGGCGATCAGGCTGTCGCTGACCTTGTAGTCGCGGATGAAGAAAGTGAGCGGGATATTCTCGCCGTTCTGGAAAACGCTCAACAGCTGGTCGCGTCGGTAATAGACGCTGGCCTGATTGAGTTCGTAGGTGGTAGCCGTCATATCACCAAGCTTGTGTTTCTCACCGTGTTCGTACACGATCAGGTCGTTGGCATTGTTGACATACGCCAGCCTTTCACCACCCGCCTTGAACGACCGCACAGGTTGCTGCTCGAGCTGACGCGGCACACCGTTCTCGAATAGAAACAGGAACAGACGGAGATCGTTATATGCTTGCACATACTGTGGCTGCTGTGAAAAGCCCGTCGAAGCCGCCAAACACAGTAGTACCAGAAAAATTGAAAAGCGCTCAGTTGGTTTCAAGGATCTTCAGGATGTCGTCGATTTTCGGTGTCAGGATCACTTCGATCCGTCGGTTCTTTTGACGTGCATCAGCGTTGTTGGCCTTATCAACAGGCATGAATTCACTGCGACCGGCCGCGGTGAGTCTTGCAGGATCGACCTTGCTGGTGGACGTGATGATCTTGACAACAGAAGTGGCGCGCATTACGGAGAGGTCCCAGTTGTCTTTGATCTCGCCTGTTCCCCGCATCGGCACATTGTCGGTATGTCCCTCGATCTGGATGCTGATGTCAGGGTTCTTCTCCAGCACCTTCCCCAGGTCTCGCAGGGCCTCCACTCCTTTTGCATCGACCACAGTGCTGCCGGAAGCGAACAAAAGCCTTTCTTCCATCAATACATAGACCTTACCGTTACGCAGTTCCACGCTCAACCCTTTGTCTTTGTAACCCAGCAGGGCGTTGGAAACCGATGAGCGAAGGGCGCGCGCCACCGAATCCTTTGAGGCCAGTACCTGCTCCAGTTCGGCAAGGCGCTTGTTCTTGGAGCGCAGGTCGTTACTCATGCGCGTAAGGCTGTCCTCCTTGAGCCGAAGCAAGGCTGCTTTGGCATCGAGCTCATCCTCCTTTCGCTGCAATTCCTCTTGGGTCCGTTGGAGGTCACGGATCAGTTGACGGGTAGCTTCGGCGTTCGCAGTAGACTGGGGTCCTTCTTTCAGCAACGTCTGATAGGCCGCATTGAGCTTTTCATACAATGCCTGCAGGCTGCGCATTTCGTTGCCGCGCAAGGAAGTGTCGTTTTGCAGTCTGGAAATCCGCTCTTTCAACTCTTCGGCAAGGGC
>JBJOER010000288.1:0-11689 GCA_046049215.1 Bacteroidota bacterium
AGGTGATGGTTCCTCCGATGGTATCTCCCTCAGCCTGTAAGGTTTTGATCAGGGCGATCATCTTTTCTGATGCTTCGGGGTCGGGGCAGCGGACAGGATTTTGGTCGATGGTTTCCAGGTCAAGTGATCTCCAATCGGACGTGGCGGAAACGTTTCCTACGCTGCTGACAAAGGCTTTGATTTGGATGCCTGAGGTGGCGATCAGTTGCCTGGCCACGGCTCCGGCCATTACGCGGGCTGCGGTCTCGCGCGCCGAGGATCGCCCCCCGCCCCGGTGATCTCGAAAACCGTATTTCTGGTCGTATGTGAAATCGGCATGGCCAGGCCTCCAGGTATCCGTCAGGTGGCTATAATCACCCGGGCGCTGGTCGCGGTTGTGGATCAGCATGGCGATAGGCGCACCTGTTGATTTTCCTTCAAATATCCCGCTGAGGATATTGAGCTTGTCTTCCTCTTTTCGGGGACTCGTTATCTCACTGTGTCCGGGACGGCGTCGATCGAGCTCGGCCTGTATGATTTCTTCATCAATGGAAAGTCCAGCGGGACATCCGTCAATCACGACACCCACGGCGGCGCCGTGCGATTCTCCAAAAGTGGTGATCTTGAATTGTTGTCCGAATGAATTGCCCGGCATAGTGTTGTAAAGGTACGGAATACGCTGGTTTTTAGTTCGTCATCATAGGGCATAGGTTAACGCCAGATTGATGTATCCAAAGAAGAAGCCTCTTCAGCTATTACCAAGGATTTCTTCGAATTAAAAACACTTTCGTGCGCCAAATGACTTACCGTTCTTCGATGAGCAGAAATGGAACGGTGGCCATTTCCTTTTTCTGGATCAATCCATACTCATCCGACATCTGCGTTTCAAAAACACCCGGGTTGTCTAGGCGGATGTTTTCGAAATCATACCCAGAGTCGTCCTGGTCCGGGAAAATGATAAGCGATTTGAAATACCTTGATGCAGTGGCCTGAAGTTCGGCAAGCTTGAAGTTCACGGCAGTCAGCAGGACCTTTCCCGTACTGTCTTCTTCAACTTGGAAAACAGGTTCTTCCGCTTTGCCCGAAATGGGGTCCAAGCGTGTTCTTTTCAATCTGGATTTTTCTTCGTCAATTGTTTTGAAAACCCTCGCCATAGTATCTATTTGTTGGAGCGAATAGGTGAATTTTTCCTGGTCAGCGATCATGTTCAGTATGGTAAAATTGATGGTGCTCAAATCAACTTTCCTTGCAAAAACGTTTAGCGTAAATCGCTTCTCCAGTCGCTGTGGATCATTTAAGCGAAACAGGATTTGTTCTGTTTGGTCGTTGTAAAGCAATTCGATGATTCGCCTTAAACTGGTGTTTCGGATGGAATAGCTGATGGAATCCCCTTTGGCACCCATCATCACCAGCGGGAATGCATTCTTTCCGTTGTTTTCTGCTTCTTTAAAATCGAAGGAAAAGTCACTTGATCCTTCATTGATGCTTGAAAAGGAGATCGTCCTGGAAGGCTGTTCTTCTGTAGTCTTTCCTGTGGTGATGAATTCATCAAGCAAAGCCGTGGTCACATCCAACGCACTCCCGGACCATTGAACGATGCCTTTAGCATCAATTAAAAATGACGCAGGTATTCCCCGCACTTTGTAGCTGCGCTGAGTGCTTTGATTACCGTTCAGTAAAAATTGATGACGAAAGTTGTTTTTGCGAATGAATTCCTCCATGTTTTTCGAAGAGGAATCGGTGATGCACAGGAATTCAATTTTATCACGGTAATTCTCTACGAATGCATTGGATTCTTTCAAAGCGGCCACACACGGGGTGCACCACGTGGCCCAGAAATCGAGTAGAATGGGTTTGCCTTTTGGAGCCACATAATTTTCAGGAAAGCTTTTCTCAAATACAATCCTCGGAGCTGTATCTCCTTTTTTGATTTGTGCAAAGCTTGCAAAGGAGCAAAGGAGGGATAGGAAAAGACCTGATGTGAATATTCGTTCGAAGCCCATTTGCGTTAGGTGAATTACCCTTTTTTGTTAATTTGAAAATCCTTCCGCATCACAAAGTCGTTCATGAAGTAGCCGTTGCCGATATCGAAATCTTTTACCTCCTCAATTCGGAACCCAAGTTTGAAATAGAAGTTGATGGCTTTAAAATTCTGTCGGTTGACTGTGAGACGGAGGCTGCGGATGTCCGGCAAAGTGGCCATCACTTCATTGAAAAGAAGGGTTCCTGCACCCTTCCGGTGCATGGAGGTGTCGATGTAGAATTTATTCAGAAAAAAATCGTGTTGACCTTGATCACTGATGGAAAGGTAGCCGATCGGTTTTCTTTCATCCAAAAGCAAATGGAACTGCTGCCCCTCGCGCATCTGCTCTTCAAGTGAAGATATGGAGTACATCTTGTCCAACATATAGTCAATCTGTTCGTGACTAATGATTTCCGGGTAGTAAGTCTTCCAGATTCGGTGCGCTAGCTCTGAAATCACCTGGATATCGTCTGGTTTCGCTTCACGTGTTTGCATGCATTAAAAATACGCCTTGATTCCGTTGCTCTCCACCAGGTTACCGTCGTTTCCGCGGCCTAATGAGTTACTTTTGCAAAATGAACGTGTTTACTGCCGAGGGGCTGACGAAAGCTTACAACGAAAAGCCGCTTTTTGAGAATTTGTCGATTTCGCTGGGTGAGAACCAGAAAATGGCACTGATTGCGGCAAACGGGAGCGGCAAAACCACCCTGATGCGCATACTGGCGGGGAAAGAGACACCGGATAGCGGGAAACTCGCTTTCCGCAAGGACCTTCGCATTGGGGTGCTGGAGCAGGATCCCTTCTTCCCTCCGGGAACGGCTGTTCTGGATTGCATATTTGAGCCGGGTCACCCTATCCTGCATGCCATCGGCGAGTACGAGAAATTGCTCAAGCAGGAAGATGGGGTGGATGAAGTCGAGTTGCAGAAATGGACCGATACCATCGATTCACTTAACGGCTGGGATTTTGAAGCCCGTGCCGCTGAGGTGTTGGGCAAATTGGGAATTCATCAGTTGGAGAAGAACGTCGATCTCCTTTCCGGTGGTCAACGTAAACGCATCTCCTTGGCGCGTCTGCTCATCGAAGACCACGACCTGTTGCTCCTTGACGAACCCACAAACCACCTGGACCTTGACATGATCGAATGGCTGGAGCAGTACCTGCGCCGCCTGAACAAGCCGATGATCCTGGTGACCCATGACCGTTACTTCCTCGACGGTGTCTGTAACCTGATCGTGGAATTGGAGAATGGTGCGTCGGTATCCTACCTGGGCAATTACGCTTATTACCTCGAAAAGAAAGCTGAGCGTGAAGCGATGCAAAAGGCCAGCATCGACAAGGCCCGCAATACCTATCGCCGCGAATTGGAATGGATGCGTCGACAACCGAAGGCCCGTACAACGAAGTCGAAGTCGCGTCAGGATTCTTTCTACGATGTCGAGAAAGAGGCCAAAGGAAAGCGGCAGGAGGACAAGATGCAAATCACCATGCAGATGAACCGCCTGGGCAGTAAGATCCTCGAATTAGAGAATGTGTGCAAGTCGTACGATGACCATGTGCTGCTGAAGGACTTCTCCTACACCTTCAAGAAAGGTGAAAAGATCGGGCTGATCGGCCGTAACGGTTCAGGCAAATCGACTTTGCTGAACATTATCATGGAACAGATCCGCCCTGACCAGGGTCGGGTGAAGAAAGGGGAGACGGTAGTGTTCGGGTATTATTCCCAATCGGGGATGCAGTTGCCCGAGGACAAGCGCGTGATCGATGTGGTGAAGGATATCGCAGAGTATGTCGAAACGGGCAACGGCAATTGGATCGGTGTTTCCCAGTTCCTGAACCACTTCAACTTCACTGGAGCCAAGCAGCACGTGTTCGTGTCGAAGCTCAGTGGCGGAGAACGCAAGCGCCTTTATCTATTGACAATCCTGCTTCGAAATCCCAATTTCCTCATCCTCGACGAGCCCACGAACGATCTTGATATTGTTACGTTGAACGTACTGGAGGAGTTTTTGGACGGTTACCAGGGTTGCCTGTTGATGGTTACCCACGACCGTTATTTCATGGATCGATTGGTGGATCATGTGTTCGTGCTCGACGGAGTGGGAGGGGTGAAGGACATTCACGGCAATTACACCGAGTATCGGAATCATTACGAGGATATGCCTTCTTCAGCCCGTAAGGCTCCGGCAGAGCCGGCGAAAGTTCCGGTTACTGCTCCCCCTTCAACACCCGCTAAGCGAAAGCTGAGCTTCAAAGAGCATAAAGAGCTCGAACAGTTGGATGCGGAAATTCCTGTGCTGGAAAAACGAAAAGCGGAATTGGTTACTGCGATGAATTCGGGCTTGGAGCATGCAAAACTTCAGGAAGTATCAGCAGATTTTCAACGCCTCGAATCCGAGATCGATACCAAGACGATGCGCTGGCTCGAGTTGCAGGAAATGGGCGGCATATAGAACGGTCAACTGAAAGAGCTCACGGCTTCAAGCAGTTTTCTTGATTCTTTACAGCTATAGGTTTTTTCCTCAAATCTCTCGATCCAACGGATACCCGAAATGGCATTCGTGAGGATGAGTTCGTCTGCATTTTTGACTTCGTTACGGTTGATCGATCGCTCTGAAAATGGAATCCCGTTCTCTTTCAATGCCGATATCAATATACGTCGGAAAACACCCTCGATACATCCCGATGAAATGGGCGGAGTGATCCACCTTTCATCTGTCCATGCAAACAGATTGCTGCTGCTGCCCTCCATCAATTCGTTTTTGTCGTTGAGCAAAAGGATGTCATCCCATCCCATCTGTTCTGCGTAACGACCAGCCATCACATATAGCAGACTGCTTGTGGATTTCATCCATGAAAGGGCTCCTGCGGCCTTTCGTTGTTCTTCGTATAGTCCTACCGTGATCCCCTTTTCATTTATAGAACGGGAGTTGTCCAACGGGAAGACCTGTAACTGAAATCCAGCCGTATTCATTTCCGGAACATAGGCGCCAGTAGACGATCTGAATGCCAAAAGTTTCACCCGTAGCTGGGGGAGATTAACATTCCGAACGATTAATTCTTCCAGGGCTTTTTGTTTAGGCATCATGTCGGTTTCGATCCCCAACGCTTTTAGGGAACGTGTCAGCCTGTCGAAATGAAACGATGAATACAACAATCGACCGTTCTCCATGCGCATCGTTTCAAAAATTCCGTCACCGAAAAGAAAGGAACGGTTCCGGTCGGCAATGAATCCTGACGAGTCCATTACGGCCTCGCCGTTCACCAGGAAACAAGAGAATACAGGATTCATCCCGCGAAGGAAAGGAGTGAGTTGATGAACACAAGGAACAACGAGGGTTTTAGCGCCAAGGTGAAGATCAAACCGAAGATCGCACCCCAGTAATGGGCATCGTGGTTGATTCCCGTGCCGCCTTGCTTGCTCATGCGGTATTCGAGAAAGAGGTACAGCGGACCGAATAAGATACCCGGTATTCCGATGATGCCGAAAAAGTAAATCTTGCTCCAGGGTTGAAAGAGGATCGCTGCGAAAATGATGGCTGCAACCGCACCGCTTGCGCCAAGCGAGTTGTAATAGTGGTTGTCCTTGTGTTTGGCCATGCTCGGGGCATTGGCGATGAGGATCGCACCCAAGTACAGAATCAGGTAATAGAGCGGAGCCAATTCGCCAAAAACATAGCCGTAGTAGGCTTCAACCACTCGTCCGAAAAAGTAAAACGAGAAGAGGTTGAAGAACAGGTGCATGAAATCGGCATGAATGAAGCCCGAAGTAAGCAGGCGCCACCATTGTTTGCGGTGATGTACCTGATAGGGATTCAGGATCCACTTCGACATCAGCGAATCGTTGTTAAAAGCGGCCAGGGAGGCGGCTACCGTAAGGCCTATCAGAATCAGGGAAATGTTCATGCCGATAAAGATAACAAGAGGTTTTGACAGGATTTTGTGTCTTTGGAAATGATTGTATCCGTTTTAAAGACGGCTCTACAAATTCCCCTTATCAAATTCGAACCGTGAAAAACAGGAACAAGGGGCGGCGCCTGATTTCTTTTTTCGGGAATTCCATTCCGTTGATTGGAAAGATGCCCTCATTCCGGGTGTTGGTCCCTTTTTTATTGGGGATACTATCGGAAGATGCGTCCCCAATCTTATCTGTTGAGGTCGGTTTATACCTTTTCGTTGTATTGATCCTTTTGTTCCTTTCGATGGTTCTTTCCAGCCGTACAGTGTTCCCGAAGCGACATTGGTTCGGAGCGGTGATGACTGTTTTTTTCTTCTTGTCCGGAGCATGGCATACATCCCTGCATCAGGTGGGCAAGAGGCCGGCTTCCTATCTCAATAAACAGACCCCGCTCATCCTGTCCGGGCGCACCTGCGCGACTGTAAAATGCGGGAAGAAAAGTAGCCGCGTCGTCATGGATGTGCATCAAATGTGGACCGGAGCAAACTGGCAGGAGGCCCAGGGGAAAATCTATATCAATGCGAAGCCGAAGGTGTTGCAGGGGGATCTCCCTTTTGGAAGCAGAATTATGCTAAAGGCGAGTCCTGTGCCTTTCAATCCCCGTGATACCGGTTTTCCTTCTGCATTGTTTCTGAGGCGACAGGTGCTTGCCAAGGCATGGGTGAAGGATACGATTGTGGTCTTAAATACGAATGATGTTCCGGGAGTCAGAGCTTCGGCTATGCGTTGGAGGGCACGTGTTGCTGATTTTTTCGTGCAGCAGTATCAGGACAGGCGAATAGCCGCAGTGGCGACAGCATTGGTAGTGGGAGAGGAGCTACCGATCGACAAGGAGTTGAATCGTGCCTATTCCGTTTCCGGCACCTTGCACATTCTCTGTGTTTCGGGAATGCATGTTGGACTGGTTTATGTATTACTCGGATTTCTCCTGAAGCGACTTCGTGAGCATGTTTTGTTGAGGCATATTTATTATCCTTCAATCATCACGTTGATCTGGGGGTATGCTTTGTTGGCCGGAGCGAGTCCCTCTGTGGTCAGAGCCTCGGTGATGTGCAGTATCCTGCTGACCGCTGACTGGATGAACAGAAAAAGCATGGCTTACAATACCTTGGCCGGATCATTTTTTATCATGGTTATTGCTGACCCGTTTCAGTTGTTTGAGCCGGGTTTGCAACTTTCCTTTTTGGCGGTATTGGGTATAGTTTGGTTGAGTCGGATGATCACCGCCTGGTGGCAGCCCTCATCCGTGGTGTTATTCAAAGGGTGGTCGTTGCTAAGCGTATCGCTTGCGGCGCAGGTGATGACCATGCCCGTGGCGCTCTGTTATTTCGGTCAGTTCCCGAATTATTTCCTACTGTCGAATTTGGTGATTGTTCCGGTCACCACGGCGGCAATCTACGGTTGTCTTTTTCACTTATGTGTTTCTTTTTTTTCGCCATTTGCGCTCCTGCTAATGGAAGTCAATGCGGCACTTATCCGTTTTTCTAATGCTTTTGTTTTGGAAATGGAACATTGGCCTTTTGTGATAAGTCACTGGAGCATCGGATGGATGGACGCGATTTTCATGTACATCCTGATCATTTTGGTTGTGCGCTGGTTTCAGACAGCGGCTTTTCCGGGACTTTTGCGAATCTTGCTGGTACTCGTTGTGTGGAGTATTCTGCTTACAATTCAGACAATTTGAAAAACCGGTCGGCACGGATGCCTTTGTCGGTCAATTTCAGCGTGCAGCATTCGTGCACGGGGTCGTGCTCAAAGAACAGGATCCAGTCGTTTTCCAATGCGCGATGAAGAAATGATGCTTTTTCATCCAGGGTAATGAGGGGACGTGTGTCATAGGCCATCACATACGGTACAGGGATGTGTGCAGCTGACGGGAGCAAGTCGGCCATGAAGACGATCGATCGGTTTTTGTACCGGATCACGGGCAGCATCATCGAATCGGTATGTCCGTTCACGAAAACGATCTCCTCAAACATGGGCAGATTACCTCCTTGGTCCACAAATGCCAATTGTCCACTCTCTTGAATTGGCAGGATGTTCTCCTTCAGAAAGCTTGCCTTTTCACGCGAATTGGGTTTGGTGGCCCATTCCCAGTGGGCGGCATTGCTCCAGTAGCGTGCATTGGGGAAGCTGGGTTCGTAGCCTTCCCCGTTTTTCTTCCGTCGGATGCTGCCACCGCAATGATCGAAGTGCAGATGGCTCAGGAAGACATCGGTGATGTCAGCTTCATTGAAACCGGCCTTTGCAAGTGACTTGGAAAGGGAGTCGTCGCCATGCAGGTAATAGTGTTTGAAAAACTTTTCCTCCTGCTTATCCCCGATGCCGTTATCGACCAGGATCAGGCGGTCTCCAGTTTCCACCAGCAGGCAACGCATGGCCCAGGTGCACATGTTGTTGTCGTCGGCGGGATTCAACGAATTCCAGATCGATTTCGGAACCACACCGAACATGGCTCCTCCGTCAAGCTTGAAAAAGCCGGTATCGATGGTGTGCAGTTTCATAGCGAAGATTTTTACAAAGATAGGGTCTTGTAAATGCTCCGGCCCCCGAGTGGATGTTGGTTTCGCTTTAGTGAATCATGGGGCGATCGGATTTCCCAAAACCTTTGGGTAAATACACTTCAGCCACGAAAGTGTTCAACCCATACCTGTTGGAAATTGACTTCCGGAATCCTGTAATTTGTTAAACCCCTTCATAGCTTCGCAATAATTATGAACGTCCATTTCATTGCCATCGGCGGAGCGGCCATGCACAACCTGGCTTTGGCTCTGCAGCACAAGGGGTATACTGTTACCGGTTCCGACGACGAGATCAACGAGCCGAGCCGGTCGAGACTAGATAAAGCTGGATTACTGCCTAAATCCGAGGGTTGGTTTCCGGAGAAAATTCATACCGGACTTGATGCGGTCATCTTGGGCATGCACGCCCGTGGCGATAATCCCGAGCTGATCCGGGCTCGTGAGTTGGGAGTTCCGGTCTACTCTTATCCCGAGTACCTCTACGAGCAATCCAGGAACAAGAGGCGTTTTGTGATCGGGGGTAGTCATGGAAAGACGAGTATCACTGCCATGGTGCTCCACGTATTGAATGCTTGTAATGTGGACTGCGATTACATGGTAGGTTCGCAGTTGGAGGGATTCGAGCGCATGGTAAAGCTTACCGAAGAAGCTCCCATCATTGTGTTGGAGGGCGATGAGTACCTTTCTTCACCCATCGACCGTCGTCCCAAGTTTCATCTGTACCAGGCGGATGTGGCCCTGCTCAGCGGAATCGCCTGGGATCACGTGAACGTCTTTCCAACATTCGAGAATTACGTGGAGCAGTTCCGGATTTTCATCAACCGTATTCCGAAGGACGGAATCCTGGTGTATTGTTCGGCCGATCCCGAAGTGCAGCGACTGGCAGATGAGTCCTCTCCGTTAAAGCATAAGATACCTTACGCTGTACCAGCTTACCGCATCGACGACGGGGTGACAAAACTTCTGACCGATAGAGGTGAAGTTCCTTTGCAGGTATTTGGAAAACACAACCTGATGAATTTAGAAGGGGCGAGACTTTTGTGTCGTGAAGCGGGAGTTTCAGACGACCAATTCTACACTTCAATCCGGTCTTTCAAGGGAGCCGCCCGCCGCCTGGAGTTGGTGAAGCGTGAGCCGGGCAAGGTGGTTTACCGCGATTTCGCCCATTCGCCCAGCAAGCTCAAGGCGACCATCGGGGCGGTTCGGGAGCAATTCTCCGGATGGAACCTCATTGCCTGTATGGAGCTGCATACCTTCAGTAGCCTCAATGCGCAATTTTTAGAGGAGTATAAGGGGGCGATGGAGGAGGCCGACATGCCGTTTGTCTATTTCAATCCGCACACCATCGCTCACAAGAAACTCGAACCTATAACAGAAGCTCAGATATGTCGCGCCTTCGGCACAGACAGATTGCAGGCATTTTCAGATCCTGCATCGCTACTGTCAGCGGTTCAATCTTCCATCAGTGATAAGACAGTGATCCTGATGATGAGTTCCGGAACATTCGATGGAGTTCGCTTTGATCAGTTGTAGGGATAAGCCGCGTAATTGACCATAAAAACCAAAGGCCGTGCATGTCTGCGCGGCCTTTGGTATGGTTGAAGTGTCGTGATCAGGAATTCATGGAAACAAGGAACTCTTCGTTCGACTTGGTGCCACGCATGCGGTCGAGGAGGAATTCCATGGCCTCGAGCGGGTTCATATCGGCCAGGTGGTTACGAAGGATCCACATCTTTTGAAGCATTTCGCGGTCGAGGAGCAGGTCGTCGCGTCGGGTGCTCGATGCCACCAGATCGATGGCAGGGAAGAGGCGCTTGTTGGCCAGTTTCCGGTCGAGCTGCAATTCCATGTTGCCGGTTCCTTTGAATTCTTCGAAGATCACTTCGTCCATCTTTGACCCGGTATCGATCAGCGCGGTGGCAAGAATCGTCAATGATCCACCATTCTCTATTTTCCGCGCAGCACCGAAGAAGCGCTTGGGTTTCTGTAGCGCATTCGCTTCCACACCACCTGAAAGCACCTTGCCTGAGGCGGGTGCTACGGTGTTGTAAGCACGAGCAAGGCGAGTGATGGAGTCGAGCAGGATGCAAACGTCGTGTCCGCATTCCACCATACGCTTGGCTTTCTCCAATACGATGTTGGCGATCTTCACGTGGCGATCAGCAGGCTCGTCGAAGGTGGATGAGATCACCTCGGCCTTCACACTGCGGGCCATGTCGGTCACCTCCTCCGGGCGCTCGTCGATGAGTAGGATGATGAGGTAGACTTCCGGATGATTGGTCGCAATGGCATTGGCCACTTCTTTCAGCAAAACCGTCTTACCGGTCTTCGGCTGTGCCACGATCAATCCCCGTTGTCCTTTTCCGATGGGCGTGAACATGTCCATTACCCGCGTTGAGTAATTGGTCATGCCGTGGATCAGGTTGAATTTCTCGTGTGCGAAGAGCGGGGTCAGGAAGTCGAAAGGAACGCGATCACGTACCACCTCAGGTGCAAGTCCATTGATGGTTTCGATTTTCAGCATGGGGAAATATTTCTCTCCCTCTTTCGGGGCGCGAACCGAGCAACGAATCGTGTCACCCACTTTCAGGCCGTATTGTTTGATCTGTACCTGGGTAACTTGTACGTCGTCGGGCGATGGCAGATAATTGTAATCGGAAGAGCGTAAGTAACCTACACCTTCCGGCATCACTTCCAAAACGCCCTCCGCTACGATCTGGTGACCAAAATCATAGGCAGGCTCAATATTGCCCACCGGACGACGCTCACGCATCTGCTGGTCTCGATGCTGGTGTGGTCCATTCGGCTGGTAACCGCTTTCACGCTGAGGACGTTGTTCCATGTTCCTCTCGCGGAAAGGAGGAGGACCAGGGATCGGCGCTGGAGCAGGTTGAGCTTGAGACGACTCTACCGGGGCAGAGGCTTCAACGGGTTGGTGCTTTTTATGGAATGGTTTTTCGATTGCCGGTGGATTGGCCTCAACATCCGGAGCAGTAACCGCCATCACTTCAGCGGGAGTACCTTCCGGTCGCTGTGGGATGATGCGCTGTCGCTTGGGTTTTCCGTCAGCGTCCAAATTTTCGGCCACGGCAGTCACTCTGGTCTTTTCGGCCACTTTTTCAACCGGCTTAGATGCGGTTTTTTCGGCTGGTTTATCCGCGGACTTCCCCTCGTTTTTTTCAGCGGATTTCTCTTTTTGAGTGCCGC
>JBJOER010000289.1:0-16120 GCA_046049215.1 Bacteroidota bacterium
CTTTCCAGTAATGGTAATCGCTGATGCGTACCCTTGGTGCGTAGGCCATCCGGTTGTCCGGCGCAACCCAATGGTGTTCAATCCTGACCCAACTGGTGTCTGCGCCCGGATTCTGGACATTGAGTGACGTATTCGTTTCCGGCATGGTTTGATTGCCGGAAGTTGTGATCGCCCGCTCGTAATCACTAACGGCGTCGGACATCCGGTCGTTCCGGTCGACGGTCCACCAATCGGGTAGGAAACCTGTGGTCACTGTTGCGGTGTTCAATGCGCTGTCGATCAAAACCAGGAATGTGGTATCAGCAGTCCTGCCATGTGCCCCGATCTCCACTGGCATTTCATAGGTATGGTTGTTGCCTTTGGCTCGCTGTCGAAGATGAATGGTATGTGTCCATGGTCCGCTGCCTGAGGTCACGACTGAATCGATTGAAAAATGCGGGAATCCCGGAGTGAAGACCCAATCGTCGAATAGCCTGTTCAGTGACATGCCGGAGGAGTTTGACAATTCATCACGGTACTGCAGGCTGTTGGCCGATCCGTCTCCGCGGTTGTTGAAATAGGCCCGGCATCCTTCGAAAAACAGGGAGTCGCCCATGTGCTTTCGGATCGTATGGGCCACATCGGCTCCTTTGTTGTAGACAGTCTGCCCATAGGTGTGGGCGTGAGGAATGTTGATCAGAGGGAGATAGCCATTGTCTGTGACATGGGCGAACTGCAGCACTTTGCGGTGGTTGCTGCGGATCCAGTCGCGGTAGGCCTGTGTTCCGTAAAGTTTTTCCTGCAGATAGGCTTCATTGAAGCTGGCAAGTCCCTCGTTGAGCCACATTTCTCCGGCATTCTCGCAGGTGACCCAATCGCCCCACCACATGTGCGCAAGTTCATGGATCCATAACGACTCGTAGGTGAGCTGTCCATTGATGAACGTGGAGCCGATGTGGATGGAGGAGGCATGTTCCATCGCACCGCTGCCGAAGGGCACCAGGCAATAGCCCACCTTGTCGTAACGGTATGGTCCATACGCATCAATGAAATGCCGGATTACGGAATCGAGGTGGACGAATGTCCCACTCACCTTGGTGGTGTCACCGGGCAGGCAGGCGATCTCAACGGGAAGGTTCTGGTAACTGCGTGACCAGGTGAAGTAGGGTGCTACTGCAACTGAAGCCAGGTAGGTGGGGATCCGTTGCTGCATGTTCCAGTTCCAGATCCTTCGTCCGTCCGGCAACAGGCTGTCTGATACAAGTACTCCGTTGCAGAAGGCTTTATAAGTGGCCGGTGTTTTGACGTGGAATTCGTAGGTGGCCCGGTCTGTAAAATTGTCGTTGCAGGGGAACCAGGCGCGGCCGAAGTTGTGCGGATCGGCATCGAAACCGACCCCGAGGTTGAAAGCGAAACTTCCTGTGAAGTAGAATCCGCCCCAACCGCTGGCGTCGGTACGTGGGGAACCCTTGTAGTGGATTATGGCCTGGGCCGTGTCACCTGCAGGGATAGGGGAGGGGAAGGATATGGAAAGTGTGGTGTCGTTGTACGCATGTGAAAGCGACGATCCATTCGGAAGTTTAACCGAGTCAATGGTCATTCTCAGCAGGCTGAGCTGCAGCACGGAATCGCCACTGGATGCAAAGGTTACACGGCATGTCCCTCGAATGTTCTTGGTTGAATAGTTGATCGTGTCAATGTGAATACCGTAGTGGACGACATCTGTCGACGCGAATTGGGCGTTGGCTTCCTGCCGCAATGCGGCTATCAGAACAAGGAAGAAGGCGATTGTACGCATTTTACTCTCGAAATTAGGAATGGGTGGGGACAAGGAAGTTATTTCAGTAAAGGAGGGAGCAAAGAGCGGTGAATAAAACGATTGCAATAAGGTCGGTCCAGAAGCCGGCCTTGGCCATTTCCCGGACTTTGATCATGCCGCTGGAATAAACGATGGTATTGGGAGCTGTTGCCACCGGGAGCATGAAGCCGGATGATGCGGCGAGTGCGGCAGGAAGCAATAACAGAAGCGGATCAATATCCAGTGCTTTTTGCATGGAGATCAATACAGGCATCACAAGCTGGATGCTGGCCACGTTGGAGGCGAATTCACTGATGACTGTAACGACGACGCAGATACCCAAAACGATCAATGGCGTGGGCACCTCACGTAAGACTATCAATTGCCCGGCCAGCCAGTTGCTGAGTCCGGAGGATTCAAAACCCTTGGACAAAGCGAATCCGCTACCGAATAGCAGGATGACATCGTAGGGAAGCCGCGAGGTTTCTTTCCAGGAAAGCAACCGGTTGCCTGGCTCTTTTTTGGAGGGAATCAGGAAAAGGAGGATAGCCATGAAGACAGCCACTGTTCCATCCTGAAGTTGATCCGGATAGGGGAACAACGATGCCCAACCTTCCATGTGAATTGAACCCGCATGAATCGGAGCCCTCGTCAGCCAAAGCAAGGCGGTCGTTATGAAAACAAGTGCTACAACGCTTTCATCTCTTCCCATGGGGCCGAGTGATTTTACCTTTTCTGCAAATGAAGTGGCATCAAACCTGCTCTTTCCGATACCGCGAAGCATCGTTGTGCGTAGAATAAACCATGTTGCGCAAAGCAGCAATAGTGATACCGGCATGGCGAATGCCATCCAATCCGTGAAATGGAAAGGGTGGGTGCTCCCATATTCATCCTGAAAAAACCGGTAGAATATCATGTTGGTCGGAGTCCCGACAAGCGTAGCCATGCCACCGATACTTGCCGCATAGGCCAAACCGATGAGGAGTGCAGCCGACATCTTTCGGTGTTGGTTTTCTGATCCCATATCCTTTTTTAACTGCAGGGATATTGCAGTTACGGCTGCGATGAGCATCATTACAGTGGCGGTGTTGGAAATCCACATGGAAATGAGATAGGCCGTGAACATGATCCCCGCCAGAACCGAAGCAACGGAATGACCGCTTCGGGCCAGGATATGCAATGCCAATCGTTTGTGTAAACCCCAGCGTTCGATTGCAAATGCCAGCATGAAGCCACCGATGAACAAAAAAAGGATCGGATCCATATAGTGCGATGCGACCGATTTGATATCTGCGATCCCTACAGTTGGAATAACCAGGAATGGAAGCAGAGAAGTAACGGAAAGGTGTACGCATTCAGTCATCCACCACAGGGCCATCCACGCTGTCAGTCCTGTCATGATCACCAGTTGCGGATACTGCGGGTCGGGACTTTCAATTAAAAAACTTCCCAAAAACAGCAACGGCCCTGCGATCATGGCCCAGGAGCTGTTCACAAAGGCGCTACTTTCCTCCGAGGGAGTATTCGTCGGTTTGATGTCCATCTTGAGTCTTGAAAAATATTAAAAAAGCCCCACCGGAGGCAGGGCTTTTTCTCAATTGTTCTTAAGGAAAATTACTTGGCCTGATTGAGCTGCAGATTGATTGTAATGGAAACATCGTCACCAACCACCAAACCGCCGGTTTCGGTAGCTACACTCCACAGGAGCTTATAGTCTTTGCGGTTGATGCTGCTCGTCGCCTTGAATCCGGCTTTGGTATTACCGTAGGGGTCTTTGGTAACACCGCTGTGTACCACATCAAATGTCACCGGCTTGGTCACGTCACGGATGGTAAGGTTACCGGTAAGAACGTATTTCTTATCATCTACCTTCTTGAATGAGGTGCTCTTGAAGTTCATCGTGGGAAATTTCTCCGCGTTGAAGAAATCATCGCTTTTGAGATGCTTGTCGCGCCCATCATTGTCCGTGTTGATGCTGTTGACATCGACACGGAATTCAACAGAGGCATCGTTGAAGTCATTGCCTTTACTGATGATTTTACCATCGAAAGTCTTGAAATTACCATCGACTTCGGAAATCACCAAGTGTGTTACTGTGAAACGAACATTGGTATGAGCCGCATCGACATTCCAATTGGTCTGGGCGGTCAGCAAAGAACTCGTCCCAACAAAGACGAGGGAAAGCAGAAGTTTTTTCATGTTTTTTTGTTTGGTTTGAGCAAATCTAATGTAATTACAATAGATGTATATACAATAATTGCCGAATGAATTAATAATCATTTGAAAATCAATTGAAAAAATTGACTATCTAAGAAAACGGGTGATGTATTTGTAAGTCAGTCCGGCAACAAGCATTTCGGCCGATTTCATTACGGAGGCGTATTTCTGTTTTTTCTCGTCGCTAACCGATGAAGGGAGGACTTTCAGTACGGTATCGTTGATCGTATTGAATATGCCGGAGGCTTTTTCAATTTGTCCGGTGCTGAATGGAAGAACGGATTCAAGTGCCATTTTGCCAAAATTGGCCTCGAGGTACTTGATTTCACCGGACAACCGTTCTTCCCGAACCTTGATGTCTTTGCTCAGGACCTGTTTTTTATTTCGAATCCTATCCAGCGGTTTCATGATTGGGAAGAGGCTGGAGGTTTTGCGGATGATTCTTCGGTTGATTCCTTGGGTATCAGTCCGGCGGCTATGCTTTGCGAGATGCCATCCTGAATTCGGTTTCGAAACAAAATGACCAGTAAGGTGATCGCAAACAAAAATCCACTGACAATAAGGAATCCCATGGGGTAGTCGTTCAATTTGCTTCCAATCAACAGGCCGATCGTCACCGATAGGATGAGAAAGAAAACGGTAAATATCCAGGCTTGGATCAACAGGGACCCGATCTTTCCACCCGTTACAGCCACCTGCTCTGCTGCCTGATATCGGATCAGTTCCAGTCGTGCGTTGATGTATCCCTTCAATTCCTCCTTCATCCGCGAAGCGAAAGAGCCAAAGCCGGCTTCTTTGGGTTGATCAGCCATTCGGTTCTTCTGATTTCAGGTTGTTTTCATCGGCGACCTCGGGGTCTTTAAGCTGGCTCTCCAGCTCATCCTTGAATCGTGAGGCCGATTCCTTTAGGTCTTGAATCCATTTTTCCGCTTTTCCGCTCGCAATCAGATAGCCTACGGCAGCTCCGACCAGCGCGCCGAAGAGGAAAGGTGTCCAGGAATTCGATTTATTCTCCATCCGTTTTGTCAAAAATAACCAAAGCGATGAACACCGGTTCCTGATGGAAGTGTTCCGTGGATATGATTAGCGTCATGCTTGCCTTGTCAGGCGTTGTATCAATTCCCCGTGATGGGGGAACAGTTCAATAAGCGATCCTCTTGAAGCGAGCTCGAAATCTTCGAATTCGAAACCGGGTGAAACACTACAGCTGATGAGGATGAAATCGCTCGGGCCGGTGACCTCTGCCGCAAACCAGGTTCCCGCAGGAATATGCACCTGAAGTACATCTCCTCGTTGAAGGTCGGGGCCGATGGTTATGGTGTTCAATACGCCATTGGGGTCAATGCAATGCACAGCGGCAGTGGATCCGGCATGGAAGTACCAGGTTTCATCGGAACGCAAACGGTGGAATGCGGAAAAGAAATCCCGAAGCAAAAGGAAGTAGATGACTGTACCTGCGCATCGTTCTCCCAATGCTGTCTGGATTTTTTGGCTGGATCGATAGGTCTCTACATAATATCCTCCCTCTGGATGTTTATGCATGCCGAGTTGGGCTACAAAGTCTTCGGCTTTCATGGAATGATGTTCGGATTCAAGTTCAGGCATAGGTCGGCATGTTTAGTTCCAATGCGCATCGGAAATGATTTTTCGGACAACTTCTGTGTCCGTGCAATCCGCAGGGGCGGCAATCCAGTCCTTTCACTTCTGCTATCACTTGCTTTTCGGATAGCGGTCCGAATCCGAACGAGGGGACCGTACTGCAAAAGAAGGCAGTAACCGGTGCGTTCATGGCCGAGGCGATGTGCATCGGAGCTGAATCATTCACATAGTTCATTCGTGCCGATTGCATCAGGGCGGCAGTTTGTAGAAAGGAGAGCTTGCCTGCAAGGTTGATGATTCGGTCTGGACCACCTGAAGTTTTTGATAAGCGTTCACACAGGTCAAAGTCTCCCGGTCCACCGATGAGGTAGACGGTCTCTGCTTGGTGTCGTTTGAGCAATTCCGCGATAAGCACCTTCCATTGTTCTTCCGGTACTTGCTTGGTGGTCCACACGGATGCGGGAGCAATGCAGGTGTAGGGTGTGGTTTTATAAACGGATACCGAATCAAAGTCGCTTCGGGAAGGGTAGAGGACCGGTCGTGGGTCAGCATCCTTGATCCAATGGCTGACCAGTTCGAGGTTGCGTCGGGTTTCGTGTCTGCCGTCCAACCTGTGTTCGATCCTCCGAGTAAAAAGAAAGGACCAGGGATTCTTGTCGAAACCGATCCGCTCGCCAGAACCGCTGAGTGCGGTCAATAGTCCGGTAGCACCAAAGCGTTGAAGGTTTACCACCGCATCGTAGCGGGAATGACGAATGGTCGACCAAAGACGGAATAAGTTCCGGTTTTTTGAAGTTTTCTTGTCCCACGTCAATACCTGCGATATGCCCGGAAAGCTTTTTAGCAGGGATTCGTTTCCTTTCCGCACAAGTACATCGACCTTCGCTTCGGAGTGCGCCCTGACAACTCCCCGAATAAGAGATGTGGCCAGGATCACATCGCCGATGAAAGCGGTCTGTATGATGAGAATCTTCACGCTTAGAGCTCCTCCAGTAATTTTTCCGCTTTCTGCTTGAATTCTCCATTGAAACGGACTACCTGTTGCAGGTATCGGCGCGCTGATCTGTTGTCGCCTTTTTTCGCCATAGTCAATCCCAGGTACCAATGTGCTGCCTCTTGAAGAGAGACCTCTCCGGACTTGATCACCGACCGCAAATAGCCTTCTGCATCATCGTATTTTCCGAGCGAGAAACAACAGATGCCGGCGTAAAATCCGGAGGCAGGTGCTTCAGGGATCTGCTTCAGGAGCGAAAGGGCCTGCTGGTATTCGCCTTTGTTGTAAAATGCCATCGCCTCGTCGAAACGCGTATCAACTTTTAATGCCTTGCTTTCCATCTCCGCTGCGGCGGGTTGTGCATTCCTGATTCTTTTTTGCTCAATGGACTCCGCTTTGGATTTCGAAAGCGATTTTTTTGAACTCACCACAACGACCTCCTGCAAATCCTCTGAAACAACATCTTTTTCCCTGGCTGTGAACGACTCGTCCGCCGGTTTCCGGCTGTCGGATAGGGTAGTTGCACCGGTTGTTGTTGAACCCGATTCCGAATCGTAGTTGATTTCATTCGCTTCCGGTGCTACGGGTTGAGACTCTTGAACGGTAAGGTCTTCGTTGACTTCGGAATCAACCTTCACCGATTTTTGAATGACGGTTGGGGGAGGAGAAACGGTTTCGGCTTCGTTCTGAACGGATTCTTCTATCTGGCCGGGTTCAGGATTTCCGGGAGTTGTAGACGGTGCAGGGTAGGGTTCAAAGGCCTCCCCGATCATACCGGATTCAGACCGATCGGGAATAGCCAGCCAAAGGGTTGCAAGGCTGGCCACCAATAGCGCGAATGCGGCGGCTATTCTCCACGGAAAAAGGACACGTACTCGTGCGCCTTCATCAGGTTTTGTTAATTCTTCGAGCCGCAGTTTAAGTTCATCGTCTGCGTGTACAAAGGAAAGTGGATTCGCTGATTCCAGTCCTTCGATTGCGTCACTGCAAAATGGGCAATCGCTTAAATGGACTTCCAGCTCATACCGATCACTCGGCGACAGCGTACCGGTATGATAGGCCACCATCTCCTCCCGGCTCAAACAACGGGATTGGGGTCGGGAAACGAATCCTTGTTCAGCCATTTTTTTCAAGTCGGATTTTCAGGTTGCGTTTTCCGTTTTGGATATAGCTTTTCACCTGATTCAGTGTGAAGCCGGTTCGATCGGACACTTCCTGATAACTGCGTTGTTCGAGGTAGAACAGGCGGAGGCAAGTTCGTTGGGATTCATCCAGATTTTCCAGTTCTTTTTCCATTCGGATGAGTTGGACTTCCTTCTCCTTCAGTTCCAGTTCATCAACCGATCCCTGATGCAGAAACAAGGCCTTTTCCATAACGAATTCCTCCTGCCGGTTGATTTCCTTTCGGGGCGTTCTCAATTTGCCCAGGCAATGGTTCTGAGCAACACGGTACAGCCAACCTTTGAAAAAATCGACCTCGTGCTTTTTCAGGTCTGTCATTACTTTCTCAAAAACCTGCATGGCTGCATCCTTGCTGTCGTCCTCGTCTTTCAGATATTTTAAACAGACACCGAGCACCAGGTGACTGTAGCGTTTAAACAAGGTGCCGATGGCCTCTTGTTGGCCTTCCTGTTTATAGAGGTCGACCAGGGATTCGTCATCCAGCTGTTCCAGTTCCTGAGAGCGGCTCACCACGTTTCAAAAGTAATGAACCCCGGTCATGCATCAGGCAAATGATCGGACAATGGAATTTAAGTGGTCTGTTTGCAAGTGAAAGGCTGTTGCCTCGTATCTTCGCTTTCCACATTGAATTTTATCCCATTGAAAGAACTGATCATCCCCGTCGCCTACTCGAACATTGTCGATTTTTTTGGAGTGAACGATGCCAATCTCGATGTCCTTCGGCGCAAATACCCCTCTTTGAAATTCGTTGGAAGGGGGCATGAATTGAAAATCATCGGGGAGGAATCCCACCTGCAGGAAGCGGTCGGCAAGTTCCGCAAGCTGATGGAGTATTTCGAGGAGCATGGCATGCTGACTCCAACAGAAGTGGATTTTCTGGTCGATGAGCCCAAGGCTTCCTCTTCGGTTGAAAAAAACACAGGACAAAGCAGTTCGGACGGAAAGGATGTTCTCGTTTTCGGACCAGGAGGTTTGCTGGTCCGCGCCCGTACTGCCAACCAACGCAAGCTGGTCGAAACTTGTGAAAAGAACGACATCGTTTTTGCAATAGGTCCTGCCGGTACCGGTAAAACCTACACTGCCGTAGCATTGGCAGTGCGCGCCCTCAAGAACCGGGAGATCCGTCGAATCATCCTGACCAGGCCGGCGGTCGAAGCAGGGGAGAACCTGGGCTTTTTACCGGGCGATCTGAAAGAAAAGATAGATCCTTACCTGAGGCCTTTATACGATGCGCTGTTCGATATGATTCCCGGGGAAAAACTCAGGACTTTCATTGAGAATGGGGTCATCGAAGTGGCACCTCTCGCTTTTATGCGCGGGCGAACCCTCGATCATGCTTACGTGATCCTCGACGAAGCACAAAATGCCACGGAGAGTCAGCTGAAGATGTTTCTGACCCGCATGGGGCCAAGCGCCAAGATGATCGTCACGGGCGATACCTCCCAGATCGATCTTCCCCGAAATCAGCCTTCCGGTCTTGTGCAGGCTACGCGGCTGTTGAGGAATATCGATGGAATCGGTTTCGTGCAGTTGGATGCATCTGATGTGGTAAGGCATCGGTTGGTACGTGATATCATCCATGCTTACGATAAAGCCACCGACGAGAAGAAAAAATCAGAACATTAAGCTCCTGCGACAACACGTCGCTCTGAATAAGCGGGGCATTGGATTTTGATACATTTGTAGAAACACCATTTTCATGGAACAGCTCCTGAACGATAGCCGTTGCATCACCCGAACCAATCTGAAGCTAGAGGGGATCACCTCCGTTTATCACGGCAAGGTCCGCGATGTCTATGTGATCGACAATAAGCTGATGGTGATGGTGGTATCTGACCGGGTTTCAGCTTTCGACGTGATTTTACCACGTCCAATACCATACAAAGGTCAGGTGCTGAATCAACTGGCCGCTTATTTCCTGGAGGCCACGCGCGACATCTGCTCCAATTGGATGATCGAAGTTCCCGATGCGAATGCTACCATCGGTGTGTTGTGCAAACCCTATAAAGTGGAGATGGTCATCCGCGGTTATCTCTCAGGACATGCCTGGAGGGAATATACTGCAGGCAAGCGAATTATTTGCGGTGTGCCCATGCCGGATGGCTTGCGGGAAAACGATCCGTTCCCGGAACCGATCATCACGCCCACGACAAAGAGTGATAACGGGCACGATGTCGATATTTCAGCGGAGGACATCATTCGGCAGGGCATTGTACCGGAAGCAGAATATGCGCAACTGGAACAGTACACTCGTGCCTTGTATGCGCGCGGTTCGAAGATGGCCCGGGAAAAGGGGTTGATTCTGGTCGATACCAAATACGAATTCGGTTGTGCCAATAACCGGGTTTTCGTCATGGATGAAATTCATACTCCTGACTCCTCGCGTTACATCTATCTTGATGGTTACGAAGAGCGTCAACGGCTTGGCCAGCCTCAGCGCCAGCTTAGCAAGGAGTTTTTAAGGCAGTGGCTTATCGCAAACGGTTTTCAAGGGTTGGAAGGGCAGAACGTCCCCGACTTTCCGGATGCTTTCGTTCAGGAAGTCAGCGAACGCTACATTGAGTTGTATCAGAAAATAACGGGCCGCGACTTCCTGAAAGATGAATCGTCCGATCCTATTCGCCGGTTGGAAGAAAACATCAACCGTGCGCTCAAGCCGTTAAGGGCGGGCATCTGATTCATTTTCGTGTATTCACCAACTGAACATAAGTGGCTCTGAAAACGTTCAGCATACAGGGGATATGCCTCTGTGTTTTCCCCGAACATTGCTGAAAAGAGCTGTGATAAGCGGTGCATCCTTTTTCAAATCACCGCTGGGATGGAATGGGTCGAAGATGATCACGGTCTTCGTCAGGTAATCGAATGCGCAAAAAACGATTGGAATTCCTGCGCTGAAAGCAATGTGATAAAATCCCGATTTCCATTTGTCGGTTTCCTTGCGGGTGCCCTCCGGGGCAATGGTGAGTACGAATTGCTCCAGGCTGTTGATCTGACCAGCGATTTGTTCAACGAGATCGGTTTTCTTGCTGCGATCTACCGGTATTCCACCAAGTCTGCGGAATAACCAGCCCAATGGAGAGTCAAAAAGCTCTTTCTTGCCCAGATAGTGCGAATGGAAGTTGAGGCAGGCCCTCGCACCAAGGCCGATCAAAAAATCCCAGTTGCTTGAATGAGGTGCTACGGCAATGATGTATTTGGGAATTTCACGGGGTATTTCCCCTTTGATTTTCCATCCGCTAAGTTTAAAGCAAAGGCAGAGAAGGTGTCTTAACACCCTGTAAAAATAAAAGGAGTGGGAACATGCCCACTCCTTTTACTGACTTCAGTGTTGTTTTGTCGATTAGTCGGTAACGACTACCAGGTATTTGGAGTTACTCCAGAACTGATCCGGGTTGGTGATTTCAATGGATTTCACCTTCTCGTTCTCCTTTTTAAGCGTGTAGGAACCGGTGGGGTGTGTGCTTGCAAACTTGACGTTCTTACTCACCTTGCTCAACTCAATGGTCTTGGTTGCAGTGAAGTCGATTCGGGTGAAGGCTTCCTGGTTGAAATCGGGAACAACTGATTTCTTGGTGCCCAGGCCAAGGAATCCGCCTTCTTTTGTAAGCACCTTCTTATCACGTAAAGTTTTGTAATCGCCAACAGTGTAATATGCGGTGTGCAGACGGGTGGTTTTGTCAGCGATTTCCTGGGCTTTCGCTTCATTGTCGGTTTTGGCGGCTTGAAGCTCAGACTCTACTGTTGCGATTTTCGTATTCAGATTAGTGATGTTAGAGTTGAGCACATTGATGCTTGAATCCCTTTCGGTCAACTGGGTGTTGAGGGACGCGATCAGCTTTTCGAGTTCGGCCACCTTGTTGGAAGAGCGACGAACTCTTGACTGGAGCTCGTTGAGCTTCTTTTTGTTGGTTTCGAGCAGTTGACGGATAGCGTCAATGTCTGAAAGAATCTTTGTTTTTGCATCCTGTGACACCTCTGTATTTCCGGCGTTGGCCTGATTGAGCATCTCCTCCTGTTGTGTCAGAGCATTGATGCTGGCTTGGATGTCATTGATGTCCTGCATGTAACCGTTGATTTCGGTTTCCTTGGCATCGTATTGCGCAAGGATACTGTCACGGTCACGCTTCAGTTTTTCAACTTCGGCTTTGTAGTCAGGTCCTCCGCAGGATACCAGGAGGCCGAGGAGTCCGGCAAGGAAGATGGTGTTTTTCATGAAAGAGTTTTTTGGTGACTGGTTTTGTTTGGTCAAAGATATAACTAAATTCACCTACAGTTATTGCAAATCCACCAATTTTTCACAAGTTTTTTGTGAATATGTCTGACCGGCATTTTTTTAAGGTAATATATTGATTAACTGTATTTTATGATTCTATTTGAGTTGATTGGTCCGTATTTACTTATTAATATGTGTTTGAATATCAATTTTTTAAATAAAAGTGGTTTTTATTGGAAACAACATTTGTACGGTGGGATATCACTCAATACCCCAAGACCTTCATCATGCTTTTTGCACTTTGTTCTTTGGCGAAAAGCCGGGTGGTGTATTCACCATCTTCGTCTCGGTCGATCAGTACGTGTTTGGGGGCCGGAATCAGGCAGTGTTGAATACCTCCATAGCCACCGAGACTTTCCTGATAAGCTCCGGTGTGGAAGAATCCCAGGTACTGTGTCTCGCCGGGTTGCGGCTTGGGCAAAAACACGCGGTTTCTGACCGACTCCATGATGTAATAGTCGTCAGAGTCGCAGGTGATCCCACCAAGGTTTACCCTGTGGTATTCATCATCCCAATTGTTGATGGCCAACAGGATGAATTTCTGTTTGAGTCCCCAGGTGTCGGGCAAGGTGGTGATGAAAGAACTGTCGATCATGTTCCAAAGCTCGTTGTCATTTTGCTGTTTTTGACCGATGACGCTGAACAGGATCGCGCCGCTCTCTCCGACAGTGAAAGAGCCGAATTCAGTGACAATGTGTGGCTCGGGAACTTCGTGTTGGGCACAGGTGGTTTTTATCTGACGGATGATTTCGTCCGCCATGTACTGGTAGTCGTAGTTGAAGTCGAGCTTGGTTCGGATGGGAAGTCCGCCGCCGATATCAAGGTATTCCAGTTCCGGACAAATTTTCTTGAGCTCGCAGTACATGTGGATGTTCTTCTGAAGTTCGCTCCAATAGTAAGCAGTGTCCTTTATTCCCGTGTTGATGAAAAAATGTAGCATTTTAAGCGATATCCGCTTGTCTGACTTGATCACCTGTCGGTAGAAGTCCAGTACCTCGTTGTATCTGATTCCAAGGCGGGAGGTGTAGAATTCCGCATTCGGTTCTTCCTCCGCAGCAATGCGGATTCCGATTTTGTGGGAGCCGTCGTAGGCTTCCAGTAAATGACCCAATTCGTCTTTGCTGTCGAGGATGGAGATCAGGTTTTGGAAACCCTCGTTGAGTAGATCGGCGATGCCCTCAATGTAATTTGGTCGCTTAAACCCGTTGCAAAGGATCATGATGTCCTTGTCAATGGTTTTTTCCTCCCATAGCTGTCGGATGATGGGTAGGTCAAAGGCTGAACTGGTTTCCAGGTTGATATCGTTTTTGAGCGCCTCCTTTAAAACGAACTCGAAGTGGGAACTCTTCGTACAATAGCAGTACAAATAATTACCTTCGTAGTCGGCTTTGGCCATGGCTACATTGAAAAGCCGCTTCGCCTTCTGAATCTGTGAGCTGATTTTAGGCAAGTAGGTGATTTTGAGGGGTGTACCATATTGTTCGATGACGTCCATTAATGGGACTCCATTGAAATGCAATTGATTGTCGATCACCTCAAATCCCTCTTGTGGGAAATCAAAAGTCTGGCTGATGAGGTCGATGTAGCGGTTTTTCATTGAAGTAAGTGAGTTACTTGAGTTATTTTGTGCGAATGTAACTCACTTACATGGTTTGAAAAAGAAAAAAATGGTCCAGTTGGATCCCAATACCTGGCTAAAAGCCTGAAAGAGCAATCTTGCTGCTTTCCATCTAAATAAACGCTGTATGCACAAGAAAATCAAATTGATAGAAGTAAAATCGGAGATTGGAGCGGGTACCCGGGGGGCGAGTTGGGGTCCGGATGCTATTAAAATAGCTGCACTCGATTACGGTTCCAACCTTTTCAATAAGCTGCCTGCGTTGGAGATTCCGGTCGATAATAAGTTGCTGTTCGAGCACCAGGGAAGTCCTTATGCCAAGCGACTTCGAGGTATACTTAGTATCTACGAGCGACTGAGCAAAACGGTGTCCGATACCATCAAGGCAAAGGAGTTTCCGATCATCCTTGCAGGTGATCACAGTTCGGCCGGTGGGACCATCGCAGGACTTAAAATGGCCAATCCCAAGGCCCGATTGGGCGTGATCTGGATCGATGCCCATGCCGATTTGCACTCGCCATTCACAACACCTACCGGCAATGTTCATGGTATGCCTCTGGCTACGGCTTTGGGTGAAGACAACAGCGTGAACAAGATGAATAAGCCTGACAAAGAGACTATCGAGCTTTGGAACAAGCTGAAGAAGATAGGGGGGGTAAGCCCCAAACTGAACTACACCGACCTGGTGTACATCGGAGTCAGGGATGTTGAGCCCGAAGAGACTTTCCTGATTAAGAAGCACAAGATCAAGGTGTTCTCCACGAACGACGTAAAGCGTCATGGTGTTGAGAAAATAGCGAGGGATGCCCTGGCTTATCTAAATAACTGTCAGATGATTTACGTGTCTTTCGATGTCGACAGCATGGATAGTTCCATCTCCAAAGGCACCGGTACGCCGGTTCGGAACGGCATTACCGAGAAGGAAGCGGGATCTCTTTGTGTCCGTTTGATCCAAAATGAAAAAGTCTGCTGTTTTGAAATCGCAGAGGTGAATCCTACCCTCGACAAAGAAAACCTGATGGCGGAAAATACCTTCGAGATCCTGCAGAGGGTGGTGGCTCAAATCGCCTGATTGTCCGCTCCTTTTCGATAAAGGGTTCTTTTCACTTGAGCAAAGCCGCTTACTTTTGCGGCTATGGTGTTTGAGCAGGAAATAAAGGCAGCAGTCGTCCAGGCCTTCGAAAGGATCTATGGCAAGTCGTTGGACCCGCAAAGCGTGGTTTGTCAGTCCACGCGCAAAGAGTTTCCGGGAGATATCACGGTCGTGGTTTTCGGACTTGCAAAAATGGCGGGTCAGTCGCCCGATGCCGTTGGAAAAGCATTGGGTGAAGCGCTTCCGGATTTGAATCCCGCCATCCTTGCCTGCAACTTGGTAAAAGGCTTTTTAAACATTGAGCTTAGGAATGAATTTTGGGTTGATTACTACAAGAACACCTTAGGTGCTCCCGGTTTTTTTCTGCATCACAAAGCGGATGCGGATTCAAATCGTCCGGTTCTGGTCGAATACAGCTCACCCAACACCAATAAACCCCTTCATTTGGGGCACATCCGGAATAACTTGTTAGGGTATAGTGTTGCCGAGTTGCTCAAAGCTGTCGGCTGGCCGGTGATGAAAGTCAATCTGGTGAACGACCGTGGAATCCACATTTGCAAGTCAATGCTGGCCTGGCAGAAGTCAGGTCTTGGCGAAACCCCGGCGTCAGGCGGATTGAAAGGCGATCACCTGGTAGGAAAGTACTATGTCGAATTCGACCGGATGTATAAGGCCCAGATAGACGAACTGGTCTCCCGAGGGATAGGAGAGGAAGATGCCAAGAGAGATGCCCCTGTAATGCAGGAAGCGCGGGAAATGCTACGGAAGTGGGAGTCGGGTGATGCGGAAGTGATCGAATTGTGGAAGAAGATGAATGGATGGGTGTACGAGGGCTTTGCAAGGACCTACGACCTGCTGGGAGTGGATTTCGATCGTACCTATTACGAGTCTGAAATGTACTTGCTTGGCAAAGCGGTTGTCGACGAGGGCCTTGCGAAGGGTGTATTTTATAAAAAATCAGACGGCTCTGTTTGGGTCGATCTGACGGACGAAGGGTTGGATCAAAAGCTCCTGCTCAGGGGTGACGGAACGAGCGTGTATATCACCCAGGACCTGGGTACGGCGATAAAACGTTTTGAAGAAACTTCGTTCAGTCGTCTGATCTATGTGGTGGGCAACGAGCAGGATTACCATTTCAAGGTCTTGAAGTTGATCTTGAAGAAAATGGGATATCCCTGGTGGGATAGCCTTTACCACCTATCGTACAACATGGTCGATCTTCCCTCTGGAAAAATGAAGTCAAGGGAAGGTACTGTGGTGGATGCCGACGATTTGATGCAGGAGATGATCAATGAGGCCGGACGCATCACCCGGGAGTTGGGCAAAATCGAAAACTTCGAATCGGAAGAGGCTGAGCAGTTGTATAA
>JBJOER010000290.1:0-4993 GCA_046049215.1 Bacteroidota bacterium
AAAGCCGGTACGCCATTTTCAGAGAACCAGTAATGGTCACTGTTAGCGGCTTTCCCCCTTTGTCGGATCTCTTTCAAGCCGCCTGAGATCGTGTTTAGCGAGTCCAGTTCCTGAAATTGAACCGGGTGCTCCGTCGCATTCACCACCATCATTCCGTCTTCACCGGTGCCCATCAGGTCAAGGTTGAGCAGGAATTTGATTTTACTGAGCGGGGTCCAGGGCTGTTCCGTGTAGTGTTTAGAGCCGACCAGTCCAGCCTCCTCAGCAGCGAAGGCGATAAAAACCATCCGGTGACGTGGCCTGTATTCCGGTTTCATGAAATGCATGGCGATGTTCAGCAACATCGAAACGCCCGAAGCATTGTCATTCGCTCCCGGGAAACGAGTTTTCGGTCCGAGGCCTCCCAGGTGGTCGTAATGCGCCGTCACGTACAGTGTGGTGTCTGAATTGATACTGCCCGGAATCGTTCCGATGACATTGAATACGCTGTACTCCTCAATGAGTTCGCTATTCACCTTGACTCTGACCTTCGTCGGATTTTTGTCGAGTGAACTTTGAAGTACCGTCAATTCAGGAGTCGTATTCCGACTACGGCTAACCGACCAGGTCAGTTTTTTCGGTTCAGCATATAGGATACCGGCTACATCCTTCAAGTTGTTCTTCCAGCGTTTTAAGTCCTCTTTGGAGAAATTCACTCCGCTGCCGATGGTGTCCAGGAACAACCATTTCCCTTTCATTGCCACCATGTCAAGGACGTCAAGCGGGCTACGTACGGTAACGATGTCGTACACTCCGCTTGCCGGTGGGGAGCCGGGTGCGACCAGGAAGTCTACACCCGGAGAAAGCGTTCGCCCATCAATTTCAAGGGATGGATGGCCTGGAAAAACATTGATTGGGAGTTCGAAGTGTTGCCGGTACTCCTTGCCTTCCAGGGGTTGAAGTCCGATTTTTCGGAATTCTTTTTCAAGGTACTTGCCGGCTTTGTTGCATCCGTTCTTGACGTAGCCACGGCCATGCATTCGCCGGGAGGTGAGGTCATCGAGTATGCGCCGGGTATAAAGACTGTCCTGCGCAGAAAGTACATTGCCCGTTAAGAGTGCCGAGATCAGTAAAAGCCCTCTGACACACTTCATGCCTGGTAGCGGCGGCTGATCAGATCAACGAACTCCTTCCATGCCGACGGGGGATTCTTCCAGGCCATTTTGGGTAGTACTTCCTGGTTGAGGTAGCTCAGGGCTTCATCCTGTGAGTGGGATTCGTTCAACCTGTTGATGGCTTCGAAATACTTCGCCTGGTCGCCCTTGAACAATTGGTTGATGAATGCAAAACGTTCGTTGATGCCAATGGACTCATGCAGGTCGCTGAGCGATGTGATACGCAACTTGTCGGAAACCCGTTGTACCGGTTGGTTCCGTTGGATCATGTCACCCACAGTTTCAGAGGGGGCAAAGCGGTCGGCGAGGCTTTTCCCAGCTTCACTGTCAGCGTTTTGGATTTTTTGGGGTGCCTGTTCGACTAGGGTTGTTTGTACGGTTTGATTCGCGTTTTCGAACCCGGCAAGTACGGTTGATTCGGTTGTCAGGGGTTCAGATTGTGGTTCTACCGGTTCTACTTCAATAGGTGAAGCTGATACGGATTCAGATTCGATTGGCTCGGCAACAGCCTCAAGTACCTCATTGATGGCTGATTGAAGTATGTTGCTCTCCTCAATGATTTCCACATGCATTTCGGGTTCCTCAAGCTGAACTTGAGCGAATTCAGTCTTGGATTGTACCGTTTCCATAGCACTGCCGGTCAGGTGCGCACTCAAAGTGTACATTGCTCTCAGCTGATGCCTGATCGAATCCCTGTCCAAATCATGGATAGTACCTTGCTCATTCCTCAGCAACACCAGGCAAGTGTGCAGGTCTTTGGTTTGGCCAATGAGTTTTTCAAGGATTTCGTTGGACTTCATGTGTTTCTTCGTTTTATCTGTTGCGGCAAAGTTCAGCCATTCCATGGCCGTTTGTTGGTGTTTTAGTCGGAGTTCTCAAAAGTGGAGTGTGGACATCCTTTGGGTTCTACAATCTCCTCACTTAGTGGTCAATGGGTTTCAAACGCGGGATCGGGGACTTTCGTATCCCACACTGTTGGGTGTGTTGCCCCTGTTTTTTTATTACCCAATGTCATTCCTCTGTCAGAAATCAATGGTAGATGACCCATGACAGACATTGGTCATGATTCCCGGGTATGTGCAGGGGTATTTTTGCCGCCTCACTATGGATTGGAGTCGGTTGTTGTTAGCCTTTTTGTTTTGCGGTAGCTCATTGCAAGCGCAATCATTGCGGGTGGTCGATGAACGGAATCTGCCCATTGAAGGGGTTGTGGCCGAGGTACGGACGCTTAGTGGTTCCGGTCAAGACTGGTATGTGCTTTCTGACCGGAATGGAAACATGGCTTTGCCGGCTGAGGCGGGCTGGCCCCTGGTGAGTAAAATCAGCCACTTGGGTTTTCAGACCCGAATCGATACGATTTTCAAACCAGTGAATGAATTGACTGTGTTGAAGTTGCAGAAAGCGGCTCGCCAGCTGGACGAAGTCGCTATTACCGGCAATCTTTCCGCCGCATATCAAAGCGAGGCGATCGTGAAAACGGAAGTCCTCACAGCCGGCGAATTCAGAAGGCGCGGGGCGGTCACTGTCAACGATGTCCTTTCCCGGGAATTGAACATGCGTGTCGGAATGGATCCGGCATTGGGTAGCTCCTTATCTATGCAGGGGATGGGCGGAGAACACATCAAGATCCTGGTGGACGGCGTGCCGGTCATCGGTCGGATGAACGGCAATATCGACCTGGGTCAGCTCAACCTGAACAATGTGGAACGCATGGAGATTGTTCGGGGGCCTCAGTCTGTACTTTATGGCTCCGATGCCTTGGGCGGCGTGATCAATCTGATCACCCGTCGACCCTCACAAGGAACTTGGTCGGCTCGGTTGAATAGCTATGTGGAAAGCATCGGACAGTACAACCTGGATGGAGCAGCCTCATTGAGTGGCAAATCCACCACCTTCGATGTGAACGGGGGCAGGAATTTTTTCGACGGCTGGAATCCTCCGGGCACCAATGCTGTTCGCTCTTTCCTCTGGAATCCCAGGGAGCAGGTCATGGGTCAGGCGGCCCTGACGATCAAAGGGAAATCAGCAAGGGTCCGTATCCAAAGCGGTTTATTCAGCGAGCAGGTGTTCGATCGATCGGAACCGGTCATCACCCCTTACTACGCCTATGCCATCGATCAGGTCTATCGGACCGAAAGGAGCAGCCATGTGCTGACCCTGGATCACGATTTCAGTCCCTTCAGCCGGCTGAATGCGGTCGGGTCGTACTCGCGTTACCGGTATGTCCGCAATACGTTACGTAAGGACATGGTGTCCATGAACGAGCAGTTGACGTCGGACCCTGCCGACGACGACACGACGCGCTTCTCGGCATTCTTCGCCCGCAGCACCTGGACAAAATCCCACGCAGGAAAACGCTGGGAACTGTTGTCGGGTTTCGATTTGAATTATGAAACCGGCGAGGGAAGCCGCATAGGCGATGTGGACCGCACTATGACCGATCTGGGTGTGTATTCGAGCTTGGTATACACACCTGTCAAAGGACTTGTGCTTCGTCCATCCATGCGGTTGATTTTCAACTCACGTTTTGAAGCTCCGCCTGTACCCGGCATGCATATCAAATGGGACGCAGCATCCACCATTTCAATCAGAGGTTCCTGGAGCAGGGGGTATCGGGCCCCTTCGTTGAAGGAGCTTTATCTCATGTTTGTCGACAACGGTTTGCACAACATTCGTGGCAATGAGCAGCTCTCCGCTGAACGCTCTCACAACATCCAGTTGGCTGCAGAATGGAGGAAGGCATTCGGTAAGCATGTTTTCGTGATTGAGCCGACCGTATTTTACAACCTCGTGACCGACAAGATCGCCCTTTTGCAATTTGAGCAGACCAGTACGCTTTATACTTACAGGAACATCGATCGATTCAGTACCAAGGGAACAGAGTTCAGAGTCCGTTACGCTTCAACCCGGAATACATTCAGTTATGGGGTTTCGGTTACGGGTACCGAGAGTACGGTGAATGGCATCGACTTGCAGTCCTCCGCGGCTTGGTTCACAGAACATTCTTTTTCGGCCGAACATCGACTCATTCGTACGGGTACTTCATTCTCTTTGTTTGTCAAACACAATGGAACGCAACCGGTATTTCTCACCAATGAGTCGGGAGCCATCAGGCGTTTCGATAATCCTTCCTTCACCCTTTTGGATGCTTCCGTCCAACAGTCACTCCTGGGCGAGAAACTGCAGCTAAGCGGTGGTGCAAAGAATCTGCTTGGTGTGACCAACATCGTCAATTCCGGCGTTGCAGGTGTCCACAGCAATCTTTCTTCCGGCTCAACTCCTGTTGCCACAGGAACATCCTTCTTCCTCAAACTCACCTGGCTGATCCGATGAACAATCCCGTCATTCGATATGTCCTCATCCTGATGGTCGCCGTACTCGCTTCGTGCGAAAAGGAAGACGTGCCCGTTGTTCTGCCGCCTCCGGGCGATCTCGTGAGGATGACTGCGGTATTGGGAAGCAACTACGAACAGCAGGTTTATGTCAGCCTTGTGCAGGGCAAGGTCGAGACAGCAGCCCTCGCCGCATACGACCTGGCCTTTGAAGCGTGCGGTGATGGATTCAACATCTACCTCAATACGGGAAAACTCATGTTTGCGGCAAGTTCCGGAACCACTGATTTTCAGTCGGCCGATTCGATTGGCGTGGCATGGAAAACCGATGCACCGCACCTCGACGGAGACAGTACGGCTTTCGGTCGCTGGTGGCCTTCCGGTCCGGGACAACAAAACAATGTTTGCAGTGACGTGTTCTTCATCGACCGAGGCGTTTTGGCTCACACCGGGATGGACAGGTTCAGGAAGTTTCAGGTCATTGACCATTCCGATTCGGCTTATGTG
>JBJOER010000291.1:0-3788 GCA_046049215.1 Bacteroidota bacterium
CACGGTCACCTTCCATCACCCTCAATCGAATTCGCTTCCCGGAGCATTGCTTCGCGAACTGGCTGCAACTATCGAAAAAGCAGGAGAGGAGGCAGATGCGAGGGTGATCGTCTTGTGCAGTGAAGGAGAGAAAGCTTTCTGTGCCGGCGCCTCTTTCGACGAACTGGTAGCCACTTCAAACGTCGAGGACGGCACGGCTTTTTTCAGCGGCTTTGCAGGAGTCATCAATGCCATACGGAAAGCGCCGAAATTCGTCATTGCCCGGGTACAAGGCAAGGCTGTAGGAGGGGGTGTTGGATTGGCCTCTGCTGCCGATTATACCCTTGCTCATGACAGTGCATCGGTGAAGCTCAGTGAACTTGCCGTAGGTATCGGTCCATTTGTGGTAGGTCCTGCCGTCGAACGGAAAATCGGCACTTCGGCATACGCTCAGCTTACCATTCATGCCACCGGCTGGCAGGATGCCACCTGGGCACGTGAAAAAGGTCTTTATGCGGAGGTGTTTTCATCTCATGAAGCGCTGGACACCGCCGTTCGTTCGCTGGCACAAACCCTGTCGGAATCCAGCCCCATGGCCATGGCCGCATTGAAAAAAGTGTTGTGGCAAGGAACAGACCATTGGGACCAGTTGTTGCTGGAAAGGGCTGCGATGAGCGGAAGACTGGTCTTGAGTGAATTCACGCGCAACGCCATCGCCAGATTCAAAGCCGGCTCACGCTGATCACCGATCTCATCAACCGAGTTTTCCATCCAGCATCAGCTGATTTACTTTCAACACAGCGGCGATGCTAAGTCCGTCGCGGATCTCTCCCCGCATCACCATGCCGACCAATTCTGAAAACGGCAGTTTGCGGACGTGTAATTGCTCCGTCTCCTCCGGAGCCGCTTCTACCTGATCCAGGTCCCTGGCCACGTAAGCGTAACCGATCTCATCCGACACCGAATTGCTGAGTTGCATCTCCATGACCAGATCCCAGCGCCCGGCAACCAATCCGACCTCTTCCCGCAGTTCCCTTTTCGCCCCTTCAATCGGCGCTTCATCCAATGGAGCTCCTCCTTCAGGAACTTCCCATTCGTACATATCGAGCGTGTAGCGGTACTGTCCAACGATCCAGGTATTGCCTTTATCATCGATCGGTATGATGGCTATGGCTCTGTTCTTGAAATGCACCACCCCGTAAATACCGGGGTTGCCCGAGGGATTGATCACTTGCGATTCCGTAACCCGAATCCACGGGTTATCATACTTTATTTCCGTTGAAAGCGTCTTCCAGGGATTGTTTAACGGATCGTTTTGCATGGTGCAAAATTGGGAAATGCCCGAATGCCAATTGTTGTTTCAACGATTTGCATAGTTTCGTAGACCACAGCATTTAGAATGAAAGCGATCGAGCGAATTGCAGTTTTTACTTCCGGTGGCGATTCGCCGGGCATGAATGCCGCCATTCGTGCCGTTGTACGCACAGCCCTACTGAAGGAATGCAGTGTGTACGGGATTCGCCGTGGATACCAGGGAATGGTCGAAGGGGATTTCCAACCCCTGACCTCCCGTTCGGTCAGCAACATCATCCAGCGGGGAGGAACTATCTTGAAGTCGGCCCGCAGCGAAGCTTTCCGAACCCCTGAAGGCATGCAAATGGCTTACGATAACCTGAGGCAGCATCAAATCGATGCCGTAGTAGCCATCGGCGGAGACGGCACCTTCCGCGGTGCGGAACAGTTCTGCAGCCTTCATCCGGGAATTCGCTTCATCGGCATTCCGGGTACGATCGATAACGACATCGCTGGTACCGACTACACGCTCGGTTTCGATACGGCATTGCATACCGTAATAGACGCAGTAGACAAGATCCGCGATACAGCGGCTTCGCACGACCGCTGTTTTTTCATTGAAGTGATGGGACGAGACTCGGGCTGTATCGCGCTATGGTCCGGTCTGGCAGGTGGTGCGGAAGAAATACTCCTTCCTGAAAGAAGTACCGATGTAGAAGCCCTTATTGATTTGTTGGAGCGGGGTAAAACGACCGGCAAACGGAGCAGCATCGTCATCGTTGCAGAAGGCGAAAAAAGCGGTGGTGCAGCGGAAGTTGCAGCATTGGTCAAGGAGAAACTCCCATACTACGACACCAAAGTCACTGTTTTGGGTCATATTCAGCGCGGTGGATCCCCATCGGTTTCAGACCGTATCCTCGGTGCTAAATTCGGCGTGTGGGCCGTTGAAGCACTTTTCAATGGAACCGACCGGGTGATGGTAGGAGTACGCTGCGGCAACAAAGAGTTCACACCTTTCAGCGATGCCACACGTGCACCGGAGCCTCTTGATGCTGAACTTTACCGTATCAACCGAATACTGGCCACTTGATTCTAAATCCCGTAGATTATAAACTATGAAGAAGACACCACTCCTCATTGCCCTGTTTCTGTTCATCGTCCAGCAACTGAGTGCCCAGGAACCCCTCAAAAACAAAAACGGTGTTCTGGTGATGCCGGAAGCCGGTGAGCTGGCGCTTGGTTTTGATGCGGCTCCGTTCCTTCGCTATGCAGGTAACCTCTTAAACGGGGAGAACAATGCACCAAACGCAGATTTCATGCAGGCTTACCCCATGACCATCACGGGGATTTACATGAAAAGAAACGATTTCGGATACAGGGCCAGCGTGCGGCTGGGTTTCGGTACCGAGAAATCCGATACGCTCGTCAAACGCGAAGGATCGACCAATCCCAACGAAACGGTCTCCAATGAAACAAAAACAAATTCGAGCGACATCACCATTGGTGCCGGAATACAGAAATGGCGCGGCAAGAGCCGGTTCAAGGGAATTTATGGCGCGGAATTTCGCTTCAACATAGCTTCCGAGAAGACCACATACTCCTATGGCAATCCTTTGAGTGCACAAAGCAGCACGTCCACCCGAACCATTTCCGATAAGAACGGAAGTACTTTCGGATTCATGTTGCGGGGTTTCGTCGGTATTGAATATTTCTTTGCGGCCAAAGCTTCACTGGGCGCCGAATTCGGATGGGGTCCTGCATTGCAGACCAAAGGCAGGGGAGAGGTGAAGTCAGAATCCTGGACCGGCAACGGAGTAAACGACTCTGTCACTGAAACCGACAAATCCTCCAGCTTCCGATTCGACAACGACAATGCCTCGGGGTCGATCAACTTGAGGTTTTACTTCTAATGAAGAGGCGGACTTTGACCTCTGAAAAAGCTCAGTTCTTCTGTTCGGTCGGCTTCATCGCATTCAGCTCCTGTAACGAGCCCAGCAACTCATCCACTTGCTGATAACCGGATAGGGTACGCATGATGGCGAACCGCTCGTCCAGGATGACAAAACTGGGGTAACCCATTTTACCATTCAGGAGAGACAATGCGATTTCATTGGCCTTGAATTCCGGCTTGTAAACAAAACTGTTTTCACGGAACCGGATGGTATCGCGGGTTTCCGCATTCAGCTTCACCGCATAGTAGTTGGCATTCATGTAAGCGATGACTGTCGAGTCGCTGAACGTACCGGCATCCATGCGCTTACACCACCCACACCAGTCGGTGTACACGTCGATGAAGATCTTTTTAGGGTTGGCATCCGAAGCCTTCACCGCTTCTTCGAATGACATCCAGCGGATACCGCCTTTTGCAGGTCCGCTTTGACCCTGACATGATACAAAAACGAATAGTGCCAGGATAGTTGAGATCGATTTCAGATTGTTCATATGAATTAAACGCAAATACTGATGAAAATTGTTACGATGGAGGGGACAATCATTTAACCTCTCCAATTAATTTT
>JBJOER010000292.1:0-2951 GCA_046049215.1 Bacteroidota bacterium
CATGGCAGCGTTCACAATCAATTCCTGAAGGAACCAGATTGTATTTGTTTGACGACCCGACAACAAAGTCCGGATAGGCATTGTGGCAACTCATGCACTCCAAACCGATGGAACGGTTGAACCTTGAGTTATTGCCTTGCTCAAATCCCGGTGGAAGATCCCATTTTCCCTTCTGGGTATAATAAGTTAGTGGCGCCTGGAACAGATATCCATTCCTGTCAAGGATGTGCGAGTTTGTATGCTGACCCGACCCAACAACATAGGCAACGTGCTCCATGCGCTGATGAATGGTATCCTTTCCATTCAATCGGAATTCGGAAAAAAAGAGGGAATCGCCTTTCCAGAAAGGATGATAGAAAAGATCCTTCTGTTTATCATATACGGTCGAACCCGCATTGAATTCCGCGGCGCTTTTTAAAGTGGTTGCGCGGTCGAAGGACATGCCCATTCCGGTATGCCGGAAAGTCTCGTGGATTCCGGAATGACAACCCATGCAGGTATTCATTCCGACATAGCGTGCCGTGTCGGACAATCCGGCATAACTCGTTCGTGAACGTGCGATCTGCTCCGGATCTAAAGCTGTCCTGGTACCGCAGACCCAGTTCAGAAAGGCGGATATGGCTACCAGCAAGACGATCCCAAAGCGGTGCACCATGCGCTTTTCTATCAAAGGATTGGCTGTGGCCTGATCAACTGAAAAAAGGTGACATTATGCCATTCTCCATCATAAACAATCCAATCGCGCAAAACACCGCACGGTTTAAAGCCGACCTTGGAAAAGAGCTTAAGGCTGGGTTCGTTCATATTATTGATATGACAATACAATTGATGAAGATTCAGCACGGTGAAGCAGTGCCTGATCATAAGTTTCAATGCCTCGGAGGCATATCCCTTTCGGCGCTGCGATGGTTCCCCGATGAGGATGCCCACTCCAGCCCGTCGGTTCTGAGGATCGAAATCGAACACGTCAACATACCCAATGGTCAACCCGGCTCCGGGAACCTCTGTAATGGTTTCAATGGCCAACCTCATTTGCCTAGTGGCATAAATATCCTGGGTTGCGTTCGCATAATACTGCTCAAGCGTGTACCTTGCGTATGGAGAGAGCGTTCCGCTGACCTGCCATATCTCCTGGTCGTTCTCGAAAATCATCATCAGATCCACGTCCTGCGGTTCCAATGCGCGCAAAAGGATACTGTTACCACGAATCATAATTCAATTTCTCCTTTGAAAACAAATTTAGCCGGACCTTCCAGCCAGACGTTTCGAAAACCATCACCTACCGGATCAAAACTGACATTGAGCAAACCTCCTTGTGTGGAAACACCACATGTCGTCTGCCCGTCAGTGATCCCGAGACGGTGTGCCAGCAAAGCGGCAGCGGTGACACCGGTTCCACAACTCAAAGTCTCCGCTTCAACACCGCGCTCGTAAGTACGCACATGCAAAAGACCATCTTTCCATTCCATGAAATTCACATTGACCCCGTCGTCTTTGAAACGTTCACTGAATCTGGTCTTTCGGCCCTCGGCGGTGACGTCGATGCCATGAAGATCGTCGACACAACGAATAAAATGAGGCGATCCGGTATTGAGCAGATACCCTTCATCTAATCGGGCGATCTCGTCCACATCGATCATCCGCAGGCGGATCGATCCGGGCCCTAACACCACCGCTTCGTGGGGTCCGTCACTGGCCAGGAAACGAATGTCGGGACCTTTCACCAACCCGGAAACAACGGCAAAGTCGACCAGACAGCGTCCGCCGTTGCCGCACATGCTTCCGGTTTTCCCGTCCGAGTTGTAATACACCATTTCGAAATCAAATCCGTTCATCTTCCTGATGAGCATCAACCCATCTGCACCGATGCCGAAGTGGCGATCGCACAACATGGCTATAGCAGTCTCGGAAAGCTCTACAGCGTGTTTCCAAGCGTCGAAAATAACGAAGTCATTTCCGGCGCCCTGGTATTTTACGAATGGAATCCGCACCCCGTAAAAGTAGCAAATATGGTTGTTTATCATCCTCGACATTAGCCATTTCCGGGATGCAATCAAGAGCACTTCAGCTTGTTAAATCGAGTTAAATTCACACGGCTTTCATTTCCTCGAAAATAATTTTGACAGGTCTGACGTATATACGTTGACTGATATTCACCAACAAAAAAACAAAAGCCATGCGCAAACACATTCTTTTCGTTTCACTGACCATTCTCGGCGGTTTTGCAGGAGCCTCCCTATACCAATGGGCGCTCCCACCCTCCCCCAGCTTCTCCAATCTGGATGGATATGACCACAAAAATTCGGTCAAACATGTGCTGTATACAGGCCCATCCGCTCCTACGGTCGATTTCACCGCTCCCGCTGAGCGGGCAGTCAATACCGTTGTTCACGTAAAAACAACCATTTCCCGCACGTCGGGGATGGCCAATCCATTCTTTGACCCCTTTTCTTTCTTTTGGGGACAGCAGTCGCCCCAGTCCGTACCCCAACAACAATCAGCCGGCAGCGGTGTGATTCTTTCAGAAGATGGCTACATCGTGACCAATAACCACGTCATAGAAAACGCCGACGAAGTCACGGTGACCCTCGACGACAAGCAGACATACAAAGCACGCGTCGTGGGTATCGACCCCTCCACGGATCTGGCTTTACTGAAAGTGGAAGCAGAAAAGCTTCCCCATATCGATTGGGGGAATTCAGACGAGGTACGTGTCGGCGAATGGGTTCTGGCAGTTGGAAACCCATTCAATCTGACTTCGACCGTGACCGCCGGAATCGTCAGCGCAAAAGCCAGAAACATAAACATACTGCCCAACCAGCGGTTCCCAATCGAATCATTCATACAAACCGACGCAGCGGTCAACCCGGGCAATTCGGGAGGGGCTTTGGTGAATTCCAGGGGCGAATTGATCGGTATCAACACTGCCATCGCATCGAACACCGGTTCCT
>JBJOER010000293.1:0-6153 GCA_046049215.1 Bacteroidota bacterium
TTGTAAACAGTTGATAGGTAGCAACTTGGTGGTGCGACTTATTTCGTTTAGTATGTTATTTTTGCCTCATGCTGAAATCCATGTTATTTATCGATGGGAGCTGGCTTTATCATGTCAGGCCTTATCTCTTGAACATTGACGGACGTCAGGAATTCGAATTGGACTATCGTGCTTTGCCGATACTGGTAAAGGAACACTTGCAGCAGCAATTGGGTATGCAGGTGGACATGGTAAGAACATATTACTTCGGGACCATCGCAGTCAATAAGCCGGGGCACGACAACGTGCGTGAGCGTCAGTTCTACGAAATGCTCAACAAACGTTGCCTTTACAACACCGAGATTTACGATTTCGACTTTAAAAACAAGGAGTCCGGGCGTCGTGAAAACTGTCTTGAAGTCGGACTTTCTTCAATGGCCTTGACTCATGCATTCCAACCCGGTACATACGATGTGGCCTGTTTGTTGGCCGGCGATATCGATTATCAGCCGATGATCCGTCATTTGCGGAACTTGGGAAAAAGAACTCTTTTGGTCGGTGTGCGTGGTGCCAATGGATTTTATCCCATGCACCCCCGCATGTTGGAAGAAGCCAACCTGTTCGATTTCCCGCCGTTATACCTCGATGAGCACCTCGACAAACTGCAGTACCAGCGTACGGAATCACTCCGGGTATGCGATAGCTGTGGAAAGGAGGAGTTGACCTCTTTTACCTCTGACTGGTTCTATTGCCGTACATGCAGAGAAGAATACCGTTCTCTCAAATCCAGACAACCTGCGGAATCCTGATGTGTTAAGTGATTCTCAATCAGAAATAGTCATCGACATCCCTGGTAATGTTCGTTTGGGGATGGATTGGAGCCTTTCAGGTATCCTTCTGCGATTTTTTATCTGTTTGTTTTTATCGCTTCCGGTTCTGATTCCGGGTCGTGTTCATTCACAAGCTGTCGATCCCTCTTTTTTAAACCGGGAGTCCCGTGCTTGGGCAGATAGTGTTTTGTCCACGATGAGCATGGCTCAAAAGATCGGTCAACTTTTCATGGTGGATGCATTTTCTAACAAGGATTCAGTACACGTTCAAAAAATCAGTTCCCTGATCAGGGACTATCACATTGGCGGGTTGATTTTTTTTCAGGGAGGTCCCGAACGCCAGCGCCGATTGACTGAGCTATACCAGTCAGAGTCTAAACTTCCCCTTTTGATCGGTATCGATGGTGAGTGGGGATTGCAGATGCGTTTGGACAGTACGCTCCGTTTTCCAAGGCAGATGACCCTCGGTGCTGGTTCATCGCCGGATGAGGTATATGAAATGGGGGCTGCTATTGGTAAACAATGCAACCGGATCGGAATTCATGTGAATTTCGCCCCGGCTGTCGACATCAACAACAATCCGCTCAATCCGATCATCAATAGTCGGTCTTTCGGAGAGGATAAGGTGATGGTTGCTGCTTTGGGAGAATCTTACATGCGTGGCTTGCAAGACCAACATGTGTTGGCGTGTGCCAAGCATTTTCCGGGTCACGGGGATACCGATACTGATTCCCACCATGCGCTACCAGTGGTGAATGCCGATCGTAAACGACTTGATTCCCTTGAGTTGTATCCCTTTGTCAGGCTTATTCAGTCAGGGGTGGGTTCTGTGATGGTGGCTCATCTTTTTGTACCGGCTATCGAACCCACTGGCGATCTGGCAGGGAGCCTTTCTCCCGCAATGGTGAAAGGTGTATTGAAGGACTCGCTTAATTTCAAAGGCTTGGTCTTTACCGATGCATTGAATATGAAAGGGGTGGCCAACTATTTCGCTCCCGGAGAGATTGAATTGCGTGCCTTTCTTGCCGGTAATGATGTGCTATTGTATTCTCAGGATATTCCTGCCGCTTTCGCACGGATATTGTCCGCGTTGCAACTGGGAGAAGTCGATTCCTCGGCAATCGACTCTTCCGTAAGGAAGATCCTACAGCTGAAGCATTGGGTTGGCCTTGCTTACGACTCTTCAGAGATTGCCTCAGAAAGGCTGTTGGAAGACCTGAATACTCCGGATGCACAATGGCTGTCGTATCGATTGTTTAAGAATGCACCGGTATTGTTGGCCAACAAGCACAATACGCTTCCGCTGCAGCCACATCCGAGGCACTGTATGGCCTCTGTCGTACTTCAGGATACGATGGTCAATGCTTTTCAGAGGCAACTTTCGGCTTATGCTCATTTCGACCGATTCGCTTTGCCAAAGGATGCATCGCCCGAATTGATAGATAGTCTGGAGGCGGTTTTGCGTGAGTACGACAATGTCGTGCTCAGTATTCACAATACAACCATCAATGCCACCAAACGTTTTGGATTATCGGACGCAGCACTCGAACTCGTGAAAAGAATGGCACGTCGCCGTGGTGCGGTATTGGTCGTATTTGGTAATCCGTACGTTTTGGGCAGGCTCGAAGGTGTACAGCACTATCATGCGGTGGTTGAGGCTTTCGAGGATACCTATTATCCTCACGTGCAGGTGGCTCAGAAACTGTTCGCTGTGGATGCGTTCAAGGGGCACCTGCCGGTTTCCGTGCCGCCACTTTTCAGTCGAAATGAGGGCAGGACTATGCGCGTTGCCGGTGGATTGAAAACAACGCTGCCTTCAGGTTCAGGATTCCGGGATGATTTTACATCAAAAGTGGATTCAATGGTCAAGCAAGCCATTCAAGACTCGCTTTTTCCGGGATGTCAGTTGCTATTCGCTAAAGATGGTGAAATCGTTCTCGAGAAAAGCTATGGCAACCACACCTATGATGGCACGAACCCGGTGGATGTGGATGATCTCTACGACATCGCATCGATTACAAAAGTGGCCTCAACCGCTTTGGCAGTCATGTATCTCGTCGATAAGCACAAACTGGATCCCGATGCGAAAGCGTCCCGATACCTTCCATCACTTCGACATACGGACAAAAAGAACCTTACGATCCGTCAACTAATGCTGCATGAGTCCGGCTTAAAGGCCTGGATACCTTTCTGGAAGCAGACCATGGAAGACGGATTTCCCTCCAATTCCATTTATCGTCCTCGTGTCGAAAGAGGCTATACGACACCGGTAGCCCGTGATATGTACATCAAGAACGACTATCGGGAGCGGATGTGGAAAGATCTGGCTTCATCCAAGCTGGATTCTTCAGGGAAGATGGTTTATTCCGATTTAGGGGTGATGATTCTCCAGCAGGTGATCGAGAGAGTGAGTGGTAAGGATTTGCGGGAGTTTGTACAAGATCATTTTTATAAGCCGATGGGCCTTTGGAAGCTCGATTACCTCCCTTCCGAGAGCCATGCCTTGTCGGATATCGTCCCAACCGAAGTGGATACGGCTTTTCGCAAGCAGTTGGTGCATGGGTATGTTCATGACCCTGCAGCCGCCATGCTCGGAGGGGTCGCGGGTCATGCCGGACTCTTTTCCAATGCACGTTCGCTGGCGGTTGTCATGCAGATGCTTCTTGATTCGGGAGCCTATGCAGGCCAGCGCTATATCCGTCCGGAGACTATTCAATTGTTCACTTCTCGTACTTCAGACACACCGGGAAATCGACGCGGTTTGCTTTTTGACAAGCCCGATGTGAATTCCATTGAAAAAAGTCCGGCTGCTCCATCCGCTTCATCCTTGTCCTTCGGACATTCCGGGTTCACGGGCACTTTGTGCTGGGCCGATCCTGCAAACGGCTTGGTTTTTATTTTCCTTTCGAACCGGGTTCATCCCGTTGCCGGTGAAAACCGCCTGGCCAAATCCAATTTCCGGACGAAGTTGATGCAATTGGGTTACGATGCCCTGCAAAAGTGATCCGGTCATCGGGCTGGGTTGAACAATTCGCGATGGCGATTGTTATCTTTGAGCAATGCGTATAGGAATTGTATGTTATCCGACTTTCGGTGGGAGCGGAGTGGTTGCTACTGAGTTAGGAAAGGCTTTGGCCGGGAAGGGTCATCGGATTCATTTCATTACTTATAGCCAACCCGTTCGATTGGATTTTTTCTCGGAAAACATTTCTTATCATGAGGTCACCATCGCCAAGTATCCGTTGTTCGAGTATGTCCCTTACGAGACAGCTCTGACCAGTAAGCTGGTGGACGTGGCCACCTTCGAAGGACTTGATGTCTTGCATGTGCACTATGCCATCCCCCACGCTTCGGTGGCTTATATGGCCAAACAGATTCTCGCAGCCAAAGGGATCGTGCTTCCTGTGGTCACCACCTTGCACGGTACGGACATCACACTTGTGGGAAAAGACTCCAGTTACGAGCCTGTTGTCACATTCGCCATCAATCATTCGGATGGCGTGACTGCTGTATCCGATAGTCTCCGGAAGGACACTTACAACAATTTCAAGATCACCAAGGAGATTGAAGTGATTCCCAACTTCATCGACCTGGACCGTTTCTCGAAGAAGTCGAAAGAGCACTTCCGCATGGCCATCGCTCCCCAGGGTGAGCGGTTGATCGTACATACTTCCAATTTCCGTAAAGTAAAGCGGGTACAGGATGTCGTGAAGATTTTCAAGAAAATCCGTGCAAAGCTGCCTTCGAAATTGTTGTTAATCGGGGATGGTCCCGAGCGTCACCAGATTGAAGAGCTTTGCCGTGAACTCGATCTGGGAGAGGATGTTCGCTTCCTGGGCAAGCAGGAATTGATCGAAGAAGTATTGTCTATTTGCGATTTGTTCATCATGCCTTCTGAAACCGAGAGCTTTGGTCTGGCTGCGTTGGAAGCCATGGCTTGTCAGGTGCCGGTCATTACATCCGATGCCGGTGGAATCCCTGAATTGAATTTGCACGGGGTGACGGGATTTATGAGTCCCGTCGGTGACGTGGAATCAATGGCATCGCATGCTTTGGAGATACTGGCCGATGATGCAACACTCCTCCGGTTTAAAAAAGCGGCACTGGAGCGTGCCAGGGAGTTTGACATCGATCGTATTCTACCACTTTACGAAGCCTATTACGGTAAGGTGGTCGGTGCTGTTTAAAAATATAATCATCCTCCCGCTTTTCTCGAGCGGTATCCCCATTCTTCCAAAAACCGGACGATTTTGTCCCGGTGGTCGCCTTGTATGAGGATGTCGTTGTCCTTGGTGGATCCTCCGACTCCACATTTCCCTTTCAGTTTACGAGCCAATTCATCAAGCTGATCATCAGAGCCTACAAATCCCTTGATCACGGTAAGTAGTTTGCCGCCGCCTTTGCGTTCAAGCCATATGCGAAGATCCTGTTGAGAAGGCTCTAGATTGGTCCGGAGGTCATTGTCATCCGGTTGCGGAGCCTGGTAGTCGGGATTGGTGGAATAAACAATTCCTCCCTGTGTTTTTTTTGACCTGCCCATGGTTCAGAATTTAGCCTGCACACGGATGTTGAGCAAGCGGGACGTGAGGTAGTTGGGGATACCGTACTGGCGACCGGATACATCTGTGATCCAGGAATACGAGATGGTGTTGCTGACCTGAAGCAGATTGAACACTTCCAGTGTGAAGATAAGCGAGCGAAGATTCCGCACAACCGGTAATCGGGATGTGTTTTCTCCATCTTCGTCAATGGCGATTTTTGAGAAACCGATGTCCACCCGGCGGTAACTCGGACCGCGAAGGATGTCTTTGTAGCGGTCGTTACCCGGAGGGCCGAATGGCAATCCTGTACCGAAGATCAGGTTCAGGTGCATACGCACACTCGGGAATTTAGGCAGGTAGTCTTGGAAGAACATGCTTACGGTCAAACGCTGATCCATTGGGCGAGGTATTTCCCCCGGCTTTACCATGACACTATCGGTGATGATGGAATTGAAGGTGTATCCCGGAACGATCTCTTCGCCCTCGGAATTGAAATACCTGTAATAAAAATCATCGTCAAGGTCTTCTGCTGTTTTTAAGTACCCGATGGAAACCCACGATTCGATTCCCTGGACAAATTCACCGTTGACGCGAAAATCCAAACCGGTTGCATATCCCGAGGCGTTATTCTTAGCCAGGTAGCGGATGCGGGTGTTGTCGAGCTTGTAGGGGATCAGGTTGTCGAGCTTTTTGTAATAGGCTTCGCTGGTGAGCTTGAATTCACGACCCCAAGCAAGGAATTGGTAGTCGCTGCCGATCACAAAGTGAATACTGCGCTGTGACTCCAGGTCAGTGTTGATCTG
>JBJOER010000294.1:0-3225 GCA_046049215.1 Bacteroidota bacterium
GCCAGCATTGCCGCAAGCAGGTCGGTAATGACATATAAGAAAACCTGCCTTGGCTTGTTCATCAATTGGTGATGAGCTTGATGTTATCAAGGTAGACCAGGCCCTGCGTGGCTCCATCGGCAAGGACGAGGTAGAACATCAATTGAAAACGGGAGGCATCACCATTCACATTGATGTAAGGATTCAAGCGGATGTAAATTTTATTCCAATCCGGCATGGGATTGAGTTTGATAACCGGCACGATCCTATTACCGCTGAACGTGATCGCATTCAAGTTGATCTGAAAAGACTGGTTGCACCGGTAGTTCAACTCCAGGTAAATGTCCTTCCCCACTGAAAGCAACTGACCGCCATCGGGGGATGCGCAAACAAGTAGAGGCCGGTCGGGTGTCACTTCCAGCTTTAGCGATTGATTTCCTTCAAAAACCACCGTAGATTCAATTTCAACATTTGCCAAACTGGCCTCTGTAGTGTCGATACTAATACCGGTGCTATTTAATTCTTCGAAATCTTCCATCCAAAAATTACCGAAGTCCAACCCCGGAAAGTAAATCACTGTCATTGAATCGATGGTTTTGACCTCTCCGGGAACCAGCTCCATTTCGAGTGAGTCGATGAATTTGTAGAACGGATAGGCATCCCTTGTGCTGGCGATCCCGTTCACCTGAATCCCTGCACCGAATGTGATGTTGTTTTTGCCTTTGGAAAGAATGGGAATACGGGCAGGTAGTTCAAAAGTACCGAGGTAGGATCCGTTGGTGTAGACCCAAACATCGGTGATCTTGCTCGAAGAGGTCCCCTGTCCGCTTATCGTATCCACTCCGATACTTTTCAACTCGATATAGGCGGGAATCTCCTCTTCGGGATTGATGATTTCACAACCGGCGGTGATCAGCAACACCAGGGCGAATACCGAAAGATAGAGTCCGGGGAAAGAATGCGTAAATCGATGAATCATAAACTATGGGGAACGTCGGATTTCAAGAAAATCAAATGTTGGCGGGAATCATTTTGAGTTTTTCAGCGATCTGATGCGCTACGTTCAAAGCCTGGTAACCGTCTTGTATGGAAACCGCAGGCGTTTTGTCCTCCAGTATGGATATTGCGAAGCTCCGCAATTCTTCCCGAATAGCATTTGATTGCTCCACATCCGGATTTTCGAAGTAGATCTGCTTTACCGGTTTTCCTTCTCCTACCTCTATCAATACGGCCAACGGGTCCGGATCGCCCTCCACCTCCTTTAAGCGGACAACCTCGGTAGACTTGGTCAGGAAATCGACCGATATGTATGCATCTTTCTGGAAAAACCTACTCTTTCGCATGTTCTTCAGGGAGATCCTGCTGGCAGTGAGGTTGGCTACACAACCATTGTCGAACTCGATTCTAGCATTGGCGATGTCCGGAGTGTCACTGACAACGGCGACCCCGCTTGTGCTGATTTTTTTTACGGAGGAGTGAACCACGCTCAACACGATATCGATGTCGTGAATCATCAGATCCAGTACCACAGAAACATCGGTTCCACGGGGATTGAACTGGGCCAGACGATGCGTTTCGATGAACATGGGCTGGTTGAAGTAGGGGTGTGCCGCCTTGAATGCGGGATTGAAACGCTCTACATGACCCACCTGGACCTTCATATCCGCTTCCTGGGCAAGTCGAACAAGGTCCTTGGCCTCCTGAATAGTTTGTGTCAGGGGCTTTTCAATGAAAACATGCTTGGAAAGCCTGAGTGCTTTTTGAGCGGCACCGAAGTGATGGATGGTCGGGGTGACGATATCGACGACATCCACACGGTCCATGAGGTTATCCATATCTGCAAAAGATGGCACTCCCGTTTCAGCTTCAACGGCTGCCGAGCGCTCTTTGTCGGAATCATAAAAACCGATCAACTCATAGAGGTCAGTCAGTTCACGGATTTGGTTGAGGTGAATCTTGCCCAGGTGTCCCGCACCTAAAACACCAATTTTCAGCATGATAAGGTTTTTGCAAAATTATTCTTTTCCGCATGAGGTATGTTGAAAAACGGTGGATGTTCATTCACATAATAACCGTTGATAACAGGCAGTGAAGGTAAATTTGCAATACTATGCTTAACGATTCTTTCCGACACCAGGGATTAAGGCGAAAACTGGTACAAGAACTTCGGGAGAAAGGGATAATCAATGAACGTGTGCTGAATGGAATAGAAAGAGTCCCGCGGCATGTTTTTCTAGACCCGGCCTTCCTCGAATACGCCTACCAGGACAAGGCGTTTCCGATAGCCTGTGGCCAGACCATTTCTCAACCTTTCACTGTTGCTTTCCAGACCCAGCTCCTCGACCCCCAACCCGGCGAGCGAATCCTGGAAATCGGTACAGGGAGCGGATACCAAAGCGCTGTTTTGATGGAGATGGGTGTGCGTTTGTACTCGATCGAAAGGCATAAGGAGCTATTTACTGAAACTTCCAGAAGGCTTGAAGAGATCTGGATGCACAGTGCTGTCGCAGGATCCAATTCCAAAATTTTCAGAGTGAAAGCTTCTTTCGGAGATGGATTCAAAGGACTTCCGGCATTCGCACCCTTCGATAAGGTGATCGTTACTTGCGGTGCGCCTGAAATCCCAAAAGCCCTTGTTGACCAATTGAAATCAGGGGGACTCATGGTGATTCCTTTGGGAGCCGGCGCTACGCAAACGATGACCACCGTTTTGAAAAAATCAAACGGAGAATTGGAAATCATTCCGTTTGCAGATTGCAAATTCGTTCCCATGCTTAACGACAAAGCGCGTTAAAAAATGAAATATTGCGCCACTTTGGCACACTCCACATAAGCCAAGTGTCATATTGGCGTTTATTGTACTATCCAAATCGAATGGTATTGGGTTTGAGTGCTTCGGTTCGTATTCAAAAACATCCGAAAAATGACACTCATCAAATGGCAAAAAGAAAGACCCGCCCGCACCCTCTTGCAGGCAGGCGACTTATTCAACGAATTCTTCAATGACTTCAATGCAATCAACACCCCGCGCTGGAATTCGCCGGCGGTGAACATCGTTGAAGAAGAAACTTCCTACCGGATCGAACTGGCGGCGCCGGGTTATAGAAAGGAGGATCTGAACATTCGAATTGAAGACGACATACTGGTTTGTTCTTCCGATAGAAAACAGGAAAGTGGCCAGCATCCGGTAAAGTACAGCAGGAAGGAGTTTTCCTTTAACACCTTTACCCGTAAATTCAATCTTCC
>JBJOER010000295.1:0-6314 GCA_046049215.1 Bacteroidota bacterium
AGTCCCCACCGGATTCACCATCACTTCCGGTCAGGGGTCTTCCACTATTTCGGTGTCGTTCACCGGAATGGCCGTTCAGTCCGGGATCAGGGGACTGCTTTGCGCGCTTTCCACCGATGCCTGCAGCTCGCAAGTGTACTCCTGTGCCAATATCGATTACCAGGTGGCGGCACCTGTCACGCCGCCCTCCATCTCCGGTCCTACCAAGGTTTGTCCGGGCGATACAGCAATTTACTCGATCGCCGCGGTGGCCAGGGCGAGTTCGTACAATTGGACTGTCCCCACAGGAGTATACATTATCTCCGGTCAGGGCGGACAGGTGCTCGCCGTTGCCATCGGTGCAGGTTTTCAGGGAGGCGTTTTTTCAGTGGTAGCATCTAATGTCTGCGGTAACAGTAACGCACGTACGAAAACCGTTGGGTGGAACGTCCTGACGGGTTCCATGCTGATCAGTGGTCCCACTTCCGGCTTGTGCAATGCATCGGGAGTAGCCTACACAACAACTCCGCTAACCGGAGCGAGTGGATACTATTGGGGCGTTCCGGCAGGATCAAACCTCGTCAGTGGCCAGGGCACGACCGGCGTTGTGGTCAATTACGGCGGTAGTTTCGTTTCCGGTAACCTCACCGTGACGGCTCAAAACGGATGTGGAAACGGATCCATGCGGTCCGTATCCGTAAAGGCAGCACCAGGGCAACCCGAGCCGATCTCCGGACCCCTTGTGCTTTGTGCGAACCAACTGTATGGGTATTCGGTGGCCAGCGTTGGTGGAGCTACCGCTTACAATTGGACCGTTCCGGCGGGATTCCAAATTCAGTCGGGGCAGGGGACCAAGACCCTCGCGTTACAAGCGGGACCCAATGCCGCCAGTAGCTTAAGCATCAGTGTCAATGCGTCCAATGCATGCGGAAACAGTTCGGCGCGATCCCTCACGGCCATCAGTGTTTCGGGTTGCCTGCGTTTGGTGGAAACGGGTGTAGATCTGGAAGTCTATCCCAATCCGGCCCAAGACAGGGTGGTGATCCGTAACCTGGGCAGTGATATACCGATTCACCTGCAAAGCATTTCGGACATAGCCGGTCGTATGGTATCGTATTCCGTGCCGATGGATACGGGAAGTAATCGTCAGCTGGAAATCGATATTCAACAGCTGCCCCCTGGACTTTACATGCTGAATCTTTTGATAGGCACCGAATACCGCTATTTGAAATTGGTTGTTGAATAGAGTTTTAATTCGGATCGACTCCGGTTCATCTCCCGGCTTCCTGAAATAAAAAACACCTTCGGCGACCGCTCACCGAAGGTGTTGGGAAAAGTCCTGTTTTACATTCAAAGGCACTGACGCAAAAAGGCAGGGACGGGAACGAGCGCGTTCCACTCGCATCAGGTTGATCAAAAATCTGATTGAATTCACCCGGTTGCAAGCCGGAATGCGTGAATCAGGTAATCTTCACCTTTTTCAGCAGTGGTTTTAGACGGAAATGGAGTCGTGCAGGAAATACATCATCATCCTGCGGTCTTCGGCATGGCGGATACGGCGTACGGCATCGTGCGTAAATCCACGCTCGCGGAAAGCGGTGTTCAAACCTTTGACGATCTCACTTCTGATTTTCTTCTGATTGTCGGGCGAGCGGGTGTCAATACCCAACAACTCATTGAACTGTACTGTGTTCAGCGCCTGGCCTAGCTTCTTTTTGTCGATCAGAATGCGCAATAACTGAGCTTCCTGGCTCTGCAGTGAGTCGTCCAAGGCGATTCCGTTGAACTGCAGTGTTCCGTCGTGCTGACTCAAAACGAATTCCAGCGGCTCAGGTGAATCCTGGCCCGCCTCGGACTCTGCCTCAGGTCGTTGTCCTGATCTTCGACGTTTCAATATGGTCCAGCCCCCGGCGATGGCAAGAAGTGCAGTGGCCCCAACCGCTATGGATGTGGTCACTGTGGACGAAGAACCCACCTGCTTGAGCATGGGAATGGACTTGAGTGGATTTTTCGTCAATTCGGTCCAGGGTATGGTATCAACGACGACGAAACCGGAAGTGTCGACCACCAGCAACGCATTGCGCGTCGAAATCAGAAGGCATCCCTCGTTTTTTCGTTCACAGGCCTCCCGGAACCGTTTTCTAGCCTGCTGGCTAGGAATCAGGCAATGCCGGTCGAGGTAATTCACATGCGCACAGGTATCGCCGTTGCTTGAGTACAGCCAACGACCCCAAGCGGTTTCAAGGGAGGATAATGCGTGGGCAGGACTCAGGAAAAACTCCGCTTCGGGATTGAGCGCACCGATTGTGGTCCAGTCGCGGTTCAGTAGATCCAATTCGAACAATGAATCGATCATGACCCGGCTCGTTTTTTCAGCTGTTATTATTCCGTACGAGCCCGTTTGAAGCAGCGTATGCCGCATGTGGTCGTAGAAGCAATATTGCCCGAACACGGGAAGCTCCCGCGACAAAGGCACAAGTTCCCATTCCCCTGTTTTTTCCCGGTAATTGAACAGCATGCCGTTGGTCCGCCAGTACCCGTATCCACCGTACTTCATGCCCGGGAAAAGCATGTAGCTATTGAAGTCGTACCCCGTAAAAAAAGTGTTGTCCAGGCGATTCCACACCCGGCTGGAGTCCAGTTTCCAAAGTTGGCCGTTTCCATTGCCCATGAGGAACCAATCTCCATCGGGATCCCTGTAAAGATGATACCAAAAAAATTGCCTGTTTTGATACGCATCGTCCGGATATCCCTGAAAATCAATTGTTCCGATAGGATAAACCTGGCTCCAAAAGGGGGAGTCAGGCATTCTTCTCGAGCCTTGCTTGGGTTCTGCACCCAGAGATACTGAGTATACCGAAAAGCAAAAAAACAAAAGGCTCAAATCGGTGTACAGGCTGGTCCAGCCACCTTTAAATAAGTCAGAATTGCGCAACATGGGATTCTGTAGTCGAAAACAGGTAATTTATAAAGTACTGAATATCAATTATTGTAACCTATTTTTAAAAGGTGAATTTAAATCAGCGTGCCTAAATTAAGAATAAAAACAACTTTCCGGGCAAGTCTCTTCGTCTTGTCAATTTTGGTTGATTGATTTTTTTCTTCATTCAGCCGCTTTGAGTTGTTCAACAATCCGGGAAAAACAAATGCATTGGCTATAATAATCCTTTTAAGAAGAGGTGTATTTTCGGTTAAATTCGTGTTTCCACATTATACCCATGACCAGACCCTCTGTCCTCTTATTGATCCTCAACCTGATTTTGATTGTCGGCTGTAAAAGTTCCATGCAAACCGCTTCCTCAAAACGGTTCAGGCCGGGGGAGGGGTCGGAGGAAAACCTGAGCGCACGGAAAAAATGGGAGCTGGAGCGCCTGGCGGATCCGAGAACCGGCAGGATCCCACACGGTATCCGTCAAAAGGAACTGGCGTTTGCCGCGACGATCCCCGGCCATGGTGCTCAGGCCCGGCTCAATAGCCAGATGGTGCCCTGGGAGCTTCGTGGTCCGACCAACCTGGGCGGTCGAACGCGCGCTTTTGCCATGGATGTGACCAATGAGAATGTGCTATTCGCGGGCGGTGTTTCCGGTGGATTGTGGAGAAGTACCGATGCCGGGCTGACCTGGAACCGCGTCACCGACCTGAACGGCTACCAGGGGGTAATTGCCATTGCACAGGACAAACGCCTCGGGCATACCGACACCTGGTACTACCTCACAGGTGAAGCGTACGGTACATCCGCCAGCGGAGGCGGTGCATTCTACCTGGGTAACGGGGTTTACAAATCCACCGATGGAGGACTCACATGGAATTCACTCCCCTCTACCGTTTCCGGTACTCCGCAATCTTTCGATAACGTATGGGATGTGGCCTGGAACCTGGTCACCGATGCCTCCAATGCGGCAGACGAAGAAGTGTACGTCGCCACTTACGATGCCGTCTACAGAAGTGTCAACGGCGGAACTTCCTGGTCGCGGGTGAGGGGGTACGGTGGCACAACCGCCGCCTCTGCCTATTTTACCGATGTGGCTGTTTCACCCTCGGGCGTTGTTTATGCCACCCTGAGCAGCGACGGTGCCACCAACCAAAAGGGCATTTGGCGTTCCAACGACGGAGTCACCTGGACCAACATCACGCCTTCCAATTTCCCATCTGTATACGACAGGTTGGTGATCGAAATCGATCCGAACAATGAAAACCGTGTCTATTTCTTCGGTCCAACTCCCGGCTTTGGGCGGGTAAGCACCGATTTTCTGGGTGATACTTTACACAACAGTTTGTGGCGATTGGAATACGATACCGCCGGTTCCGTATGGACCGACCTGAGTCAGAACATGCCGGGCAACATCGGTGTCTTCAACGGATTGAATACGCAGGGCGGTTACGATGTGGTGGTGAAGGTCAAACCCGGCGATCCGAACACGGTATTTATCGGAGGAACCAACATTTACCGATCCACCTCCGCGTTCGCCGATTCTTTGAATACCACAGTGATGGGAGGATACGCCATCGGTGCCGCATTGCCTTTCGTCGGCGAATATCCCGGGCATCATCCCGATCAGCATGTGCTCGCTTTTCTTCCCTCCAACCCGGATGTGATGTATTCGGCGCACGACGGCGGTGTATCGCGTACCGAGGATAACATGGCAGCCAATGTGGTATGGAGCGACAGGAGTTCCGGCTATGTCACTTCTCAATTTTATACGGTCACCATGGATATGAATTCCACCAGCGATGTACTTCTGGGTGGATTGCAGGATAACGGCACGTGGTTCACGAATTCCACCGACCCCGCAGTTCCGTGGTATCCTTCTTTCGATGGCGACGGTTCGTATTCGGCCATTGCCAACAACGGTGCCAACTACTATTTCTCAAAACAACAGGGACGTATCTACAAGACTACCATCGATGCCCAGGGTGCGGTGACGGCCTACCGCAGGATGGATCCCATCGGAGCAACGAACTACCGCTTCATTGCGCCTTTTCTTCTCGATCCCAACGACAACAACATCATGTACCTCTGCGCAGGGGAATCCATCTGGAGAAACGACGACTTGAGTGCGATTGCACTCACCGGGCAGTTCGATACCATCTCCACCAACTGGGTGCAGTTTCCTGATACACTGGTTACAGTCGACGAGGTGATCACGGCGCTTGCCATCAGCACTGTGCCCGCTCATCGCCTGTACTATGGCACCAACAAGCGCAATGTGTACCGTGTCGATTCGGTGAATACCGGCCTGCCTGGCAGGATGTTGATCAGTAATAATCAGTTCCCCTTCGGTAATGTGAGTTGTATAGCAGTCAACCCCCAAAATGCCGATGAAATATTGGTTGTATTCAGTAACTACAATGTGTATAGTTTGTTTCATACCGACAATGCAGGTGTCAGTTGGAACCGCGTGGCGGGGAACCTCGAAGCCACTACCACCGGCTCCGGTAACGGACCCTCGCTGCGATGGGCCAGCATCTTGCCTTTGCAGAACGGCGACAAAGTCTATTTTGTCGGTGCCAGTACCGGTTTGTACGCCACATCCACCTTCAATGGACTGTCTACACAATGGTATCAACAAGGCTATTCTTCCATCGGTACTTCAGTGGTGGATATGGTCGTCAGTCGACCTGCCGATGGTCGTGTTGCTGTCGGTACCCACGGCAACGGCATGTTCGGAACCACGGTGACCAGCACGGGCGATATCACCGGGTTGGGTGAAAACGAAATTTTCTCCGATCTGAAGGTTTTCCCCAATCCGGCTGGACGGGAGATCACGGTGTCTTTGACGGAGGGTTTCTCAAAAGGCCAGGTGCATTGCTCGGTCATGGATGAACTGGGTCGCCTGATCGATCAATTCAATGCTGTTCCATCCGTTGAAGCGTCATTCAACTATCCGACTCAAAAACTTTCCCCGGGTACTTATTACATCCTGGTCGAGCAGGGCGAACGCAGAGGTATGGTTACCTTTTTGCGTCTCTGACGAACTCCAGAGCTACGCGGTTTTTTTAAGCATCCGGAAAATGGAGTCTGTGTCGACGTGTGTGTTACATGTCCGGTAAATGGAGTTCGAATTCCCCTATGATTTATCGGCAATAACTTTCAGGCTTGTCGAAGCTTGAATTCCCCTACGCAAACAGTGTTTCCCCACTACTAATTTTCCATCTGCCCAATTTTCTTTTGTGTTTGTCAAAATAGCGAGCGGTTTTTGACCATTTCTGACAAATAATCCTTCCTCAAAAAATTCCTATACTTCATTGATGAAGACGGCGGATTGACCAAACCTATTTTTCCATTCACCCACGCGTTACTTTTTTTTCTTTCATTGTAATTATACTTGTGGCTG
>JBJOER010000296.1:0-6681 GCA_046049215.1 Bacteroidota bacterium
CCTGAAAAGGAACTGGTTTCGCTCAGTCTGAACGAGTACCAGGGTTTTCTGAAGAAGAATCCTCCTCTTCCTACGTCCGATACACGTGTGGCCATGGTAAAGCGTGCCGGTACCCGTATCCAGGCATCCGTTGTCAGCTACCTGAATAAAAACAAACTGGGCAAGCGGGTGCAGGGTTACCAGTGGGAATTCAACCTGGTGGACGACAAAACCGTCAACGCCTGGTGCATGCCCGGCGGGAAGGTCATGGTGTATACCGGACTACTGGATGTCACGCAAAACGAAGACGCTCTCGCCATCGTCATGGGTCATGAGATCGCCCATGCGGTTGCACGTCATGGCAACGAACGGATGAGCCAGATGCTGATGGCCCAGGCGGGAGGAATTGCCTTGTCGGTCGCTTTACAAAACCAGAGCACACAAACCCGTGGAATGTTCGAAACGGCCTATGGGCTTGGTGCAAGCGTGGGAGTCATACTGCCTTTTTCAAGGCTTCATGAAACCGAAGCCGACAAGCTTGGACTCATCTTCGCCGCCATGGCAGGTTACAATCCAAAGGAAGCCCCGAAATTCTGGCAGCGGATGGCCGCGAAGGGCAACGGCAAAACGCCCGAATTCCTAAGCACCCATCCCAGCGACCAGAAGCGTATTCAAGACCTCAACGAATTCATGCCTGAGGCCATGAAGTACTACAAACCCCGTATTTGACAGACGTTTTTTTACAATTCAACGGGTAGTTATTTAGGAGATCCTCTGCTCTTATGTGCTTCACACAAGCATTACCTTTGTCTGCAGGAGGATCTATCCTTCTGTTGCAAGCCTTATCTCTTTCACATAGCCATGTCCATCTTTCTCATCACCACCCTCATCCTCTTCGGACTGCTGCTGATCGTTCTCGAAATTTTGATCATTCCGGGTATCGTGGTCGGCTTGCTGGGAGCCATCTTTGTTATTCTGGGACTTGCCGGCATCTGGACGGAATACGGCAGTACTGCCGGTTGGATCGCTACGGTACTGACCATTGCATTGAGCGCATTGAGCATCTGGTCGGCGTTGCGTACCGGTTTCTGGAAGCGTTTTTCCCTGCAGGAGAAGCTGGAGGGCAAAGCCAACATCATCGAACCCGATTCCGTCAAGGTAGGTGATCGCGGGCATGCGGTATCGAGTCTTCGCCCGATGGGTTCAGTTCGGGTCAACAACATGCGTTTTGAGGGTGCGTCGGAAAGCGGACAGATCATCCCTCCCAATTTCCCCATTGAAGTTGTCCGCATCGATGGCGGAAAATTGATCGTGCGTCCCGTCCATTGAGACGAGTCTACCGGATTGTGGTAATTTCGCGACAAACCATATCCACATGACCTTTCCATTCCTTTTACTGATGACTGCAGGGGCATTCATCTTCATCCTCCTCTTTCTGTATTTCGTACCTGTCAACCTGTGGATCACGGCAGTATTCAGCAACGTACGGATAAGCATCATGAACCTGATCTTGATGCGCCTGAGAAAAGTTCCGCCCTCCATCGTCGTGAACGCGCTCATCACCAGTACGAAAGCCGGCCTCAGCGTGACCGCGAACGAAATCGAAACACACTTTCTGGCCGGAGGAAATGTCAACAACGTCATCAAGGCCTTGATCTCCGCTGATAAAGCCAACATTCCCCTCACATTCAAGTTGGCTACGGCCATCGACCTGGCGGGCCGCGATGTGGCCGATGCGGTGCAGTTGTCAGTGAACCCGCGTGTAATTGATACGCCTCCGGTTTCAGCCGTAGGTAAAAACGGAATCCAGCTCATCGTCCGGGCCCGTGTGACAGTGCGTACAAACATCAACCAGCTGGTGGGCGGTGCCGGTGAAGAGACCATCCTGGCCCGTGTCGGTGAAGGGATTGTCACCACCATCGGTTCGGCCGAGGACCACAAGACGGTATTGGAGAACCCCGACCAGATCTCGAAGGTGGTTTTGAGCAAGGGACTGGATGCCGGAACCGCATTCGAGATCCTCTCCATCGACATCGCCGACATCGATGTTGGCGAAAACATCGGAGCCAAGCTCCAGACCGAGCAGGCCTCTGCCGATTTGAAAGTCGCCCAGGCCAAAGCCGAAGAACGTAGGGCCATGGCCGTTGCTTACGAACAGGAGATGCGCGCCAAGGCCCAGGATGCGCGCGCCAAGGTGATCGAGGCGGAAGCCCAGGTACCGCTGGCGATGGCCGAAGCTTTCCGCTCGGGGAATCTCGGGGTGATGGACTATTACAAAATGCAGAACCTGCAGGCCGATACAGCCATGCGCGATTCGATCGCCAAACCCGGTGGATCAGGTAGTGCATCCGAGAAAAAATGACCCCTGAACCCGGTATGAACCCAACGGAAACCCGGACGGATTCTTTACGATTCGAGCTACTACATACCGACAGCCGGTCGAAGGCACGTGCCGGCGTTTTGCAAACCCCTCATGGAAAGATCGAAACTCCGATCTTCATGCCTGTAGGGACGGCCGGAACAGTCAAAGGCATTCATCAGCGTGAACTGAAGCAGGATATCGGGGCCCAGATCATCCTCGGCAACACCTATCATTTGTATTTGCGACCGGGGACGGGTTTGCTTGAAGAAGCCGGAGGACTCCACAGGTTCATGAACTGGGACGGACCGATCCTCACGGATAGCGGAGGATTCCAGGTTTTTTCACTCAGCGACATCCGAAAGATCCACGAAGACGGTGTGCAATTCACCTCGCACATCGACGGCAGCAAACATTTCTTCACCCCCGAAAAAGCCATCGACATCCAGCGCAGCATCGGCGGCGACATTGTCATGGCCTTCGACGAATGCACTCCCTACCCGTGCGAAGAGCGGGCTGCCGCAAGGTCAATGGAACTTACGCACCGATGGCTGGAACGCTGCTGCCGGCACATCGATAGCGTACCTCCCCTCTACGGCCATTCGCAGGCCCTCTTCCCTATCGTCCAGGGCAGCACTTATCCTGCATTGAGAAAGAAGAGCGCCGAATTCATCGCATCGATGAACCGCGCCGGAAACGCCATCGGCGGGCTTTCGGTCGGTGAACCCGCAGAAGATATGTACGCGCTTACCGATCTGGTGACCGACATTCTTCCAGCAGAAAAACCCCGTTACCTGATGGGTGTCGGGACTCCCGCCAACATCCTGGAAGGCATTGCGCGTGGTGTTGACATGTTCGACTGTGTGATGCCCACCCGCAATGCCCGGAACGGAATGCTGTTCACCTGGAACGGCATCATCAATATCCGCAACGAAAAGTGGAAGAACGACCTCCGCCCCATCGTTCCCGAATCCGATTCCTACGTCGACAGCTCCTACAGCTACGCCTACCTCCGCCACCTCCATGTATCGGGTGAGATGCTCGGCGCACAGATTGCCACTCTGCACAACCTGACTTTTTACCTGCAGCTGGTGCGTGAAGCCCGCCGGAGGATCCTGAACGGAGACTTCACCGAATGGAAAAACACCATGGTCGAGGTGCTTAGCCGCAGGCTTTGACCCGACCCTCCGCAGAACCCTATTCGACTGAACGCACCTTGAAACCGAAGCTCCTCGACTGGTACATCATCCGGAAATTCCTGGGTACCTTCTTCTTCGCCCTGGCGCTCATCATTTCCATAGCCATCGTCTTCGACATCAGCGAGAAGATCGATGATTTCATTGAAAAGGAGGCTCCGTTCCGGGCCATCGTGGTGGATTACTACCTGAATTTCATCCCCTTTTTCGCCAACCTGTTCAGTCCTTTATTCGTTTTCATCTCCGTCATCTTTTTCACCTCACGTATGGCTTCCCAGACGGAGATCGTTGCCATACTCGCCAGCGGGGTCAGCTTCAGAAGGATGCTCGTTCCCTACCTCATAGCGGCCTCGGTTCTGGCCTCCCTCTCCTGGTACTTCAACAATTTCGTCATCCCCCATGCCAACACCGGCCGCATCGCTTTCGAGGCGAAATACATCAAAAATCCTTTTGTATTCAAAAACCGCCACGTGCACCGTCAGATCGCACCCGGCGAGTTCATCTATTTCGAAAGTTTCAACAATATCGACGCCGTCGGCTATCAGTTCTCGTACGAGCGTATCAACGACGGCCGGATGGTCTATAAGATCATGTCGGAACGCATCAGTTGGGACAGCCTCAAACAATGCTGGACCATGGAGAATTACTTCATCAGGAGCATTGATAGCCTGAGCGAGCAGATCCAAAGCGGATTCCGTAAGGATACCGTTTTCAAATTCCATCCGACGGAATTCAACCGGCGCTCGAACTTCATCGAAACCATGGACACACCCGAGCTGAACCGGTACATCGAGCAGGAAATCATGAGGGGTTCAGAGGAAGTGCCTTTTTATCTTGTAGAAAAACACAAGCGGGTGTCATATCCCTTCGCCACATTCATCCTCACCATCATCGGCGTATCGCTCTCCAGCCGCAAGGTTCGGGGAGGAATCGGTGTTCAGCTTGGAGCGGGAATCCTGTTAAGCTTCGCCTACATCCTGTTCATGCAAATCAGCCAGACTTTCGCGACCAACGGCGATATGCCGGCATGGCTTGCGGTTTGGATACCCAATATCCTTTTCACGCTCATCGCTGCGGCTCTTCTGAAAAAGGCCGAGGAGTAAGCCGGCTCAAGAAGCTACCTGATGCCCCTCGTATACCCGGATCCGGTTGTAGAGGGTGTCGCGCTCGACGGGGATTCGTCCACTGCCACGGATGAGTTCCGTGAGCTGTTCTGTTGTCAATACGGGCACCTGCTCTTCCGACCCTGCCATTGAATAGATCTTGGTGCTGTCGTCAATAGTTCCGTCCAGGTCGTCCACTCCGAAGGACTGCAACAGCTGGGCCGTACTGCGTCCGATCATGGGCCAATAGGCTTTCACGTGGTCGAAATTATCGAGATAAATACGGGCTATCGAATAGGTCTTGAGGTCATCGATAAGGTTGGCCTCGGGCAGTTGCGACATATCGTTGTCCTTGTTCCTGAACTTAAGGGGGATGAAGGTCTGGAAACCGCCGGTCCGGTCCTGTAGTTCGCGCAAACGGCACATGTGATCGATACGGTGACTGAACTTTTCAATCTGGCCGTAGAGCATGGTGGCGTTGCTGCGCAGACCTGCACGGTGAACGGCTTCGTGGATCTCCAGCCAGCGGTCTCCGTCGCATTTGTCGGCGCAGATCACTTCCCGAACTTCGGGAGCGAAAATCTCGGCACCGCCTCCGGGGATCGAATCCAGGCCTTTACCCAGCAGATAAGCCACTCCTTCGTCGGCGCTCATTTTGGCCTTGCGGAACATGTAATCGAGCTCCACGGCCGTAAACGCTTTGATGTGGATATCGGGGCGATGGGCCTTGATACGAGAGAGCAATTCCCCGAAGAATTCAAGATCCATCTTGGGGTGTACTCCTCCTACGATGTGTACCTCCGTCACCGGTTGTCCATCGTACGCCTTGACCTTGTCGAGCATCTCCTGAATGCTCAACTCCCATCCATCTTCCCTGTTTTTATAATTGCGCGAGTAGCTGCAGAAATTGCAGGTGAATACGCACACATTGGTCGGTTCAATGTGGAAATTGCGGTTGAAATACGTGTAGTCGCCGTTTTTCCTTTCCCGGACGTTGTTGGCCAGGATCCCGCAGAGGTCGGGAGAAACATGTTCGAAAAGGAAAAGTGCGTCATCGTCACTTATCCTTTCTGCATTCTGCACTTTGAGGGCTATCGCAGCCAGACGTGGATCGGAATCACCGATCAGTAGCTCTGTCTTCATCATTGCTGCAAAAATACCTAGACCTCAGTTGCAAACCGGTATCCCGCCGGAAGTTGTTCCTTCTCCAGGCAAAAAAACCACACGGGCTGCACCCGAGACTCCATCGGCCAGTACCCCCACCATATACACACCGGCAGGCAGCCCTTCCAGGTTCACCAGGAAGGAGTCGCCCGGATTCACCGTACGCTTTTCCGACCGGATGATCTGTCCGAGGGCATTGCAAATCAGGATATCGGCGTCTTCCAACGGGCTGTCGAAACGGGTTTTCACACACGTCACAGCACCGGATAAAAGCGGATTGGGGTAAGCCGTCAAGCCCGCTTCATTGCAATTCTCTTCGGTGGAACCTGTAACAACGAATCCTGCACTTCGGTAGTTGTTGACATTGAAATCATCACTCTCCAGAATTGAAAACTCCATGACCTGACGACCGATACCGGCACCGATCAACGGTAAAGTCAGGTAAATGGAATCCATTGGCTCCAAAATTCCGTTCCATACGTATCGCTTCTTGAACCCATCGGCATTTCCGTACTCTACCGTTAGTTTCCGCAGGGTATCCTGACCCTGATTGACGATACGGATACGTGGTTTGAGGCATCTTTTGCTTGTGATGAACACCGGGGATAGTACTGTATCGATCGCAACATCCGAACCTTGAGCGGAAGGCAGAATGTGACCTGTCGAATACCTTATGGAATCGCGCTGATTGAACAACACTGCGCGCATCTTTTTCGACTGCCCCTTGGTGAAGAATGACATGCAGGCATCATCCGTGTAATCCATGTAATTCATAAACATGATTCCGGGAAAATCAGGTTCACACGCATCGGTTAGCGGAAAACTTCTGCAGCGGTAGTTGGCATCAGCCTGGTTGGGGGTATCGTCAAAAATCTGGTCG
>JBJOER010000297.1:0-7631 GCA_046049215.1 Bacteroidota bacterium
GACAATGTTGAAGGCAATCCCGAGAAAGAAATTGGTTTTGGGGTCGATCGCCAAAATGACACTCCCTGTGATCATCAACAGCCCACCCCAGAAAAGAGATTTACGGAATCCCAATATCTTATCGGCCAGCAATCCCCCAATGAATGTAAAAGCATAAACCCATGCCTGCGTAGCACCGTATTGCAAATTCGCTGCTTTACTGTCAAGCAAAAGCTGATCCACCATAAAAAAGGTCAACATTCCACGCATTCCGTAAAAGCAGAATCTCTCCCACATTTCCGAAAAGAAGAGGTACCACAATTGCTTGGGATATTTGCCTTTGAATGACTGAATTTGGTCGATAGTCTGGGCCATGGATTGTTTTATTGTTTTGAGTTTACCTGCCTCACGAATTTAAAAAAAGGGGAGCAGGTTTCATCTGCTCCCCAATGAATAATGTAGTTATGACAAATCAGACGATACCGTGCATCATCTGCTTCAGTTTGGGCGAAATGGCAAAGAGCAACACGGATGCAATTCCGCAAAGCACCACGAACACCATGAAAAATTCATACAGGTCATGAATGACGAAGCCGGCAAAACGGGGATATTCTGTAGTGATCAATTGGTGTTCCTTGATCAACTGAAATTGCTCAGGAGTAAGCGTCGAAGCTTCGTCCTTGACTAGCTTTTTTAGTTCAAGACCATGCTTTCGGGCTTCCATTTCATGAATCGTGGCAGCCTTGCATTTGGCCAATACGAACAGTTGTTCCCCGGTGGGATCAATGCTCTTGTCAAGTACCGCCTTGAGATCGACATTGGACTTTTCGGCAGCGATATATTGCTCACTTGTGGGAGGCAGTATCGCACCCAACGTACCGGCAAGAGCGTAACCGGACGCATTCGAAAGAAAAAACACGCCGTAAAGAAGCGAGGAAAAACGCTTGGGCGAAAGTTTACCTACAAGCGATAAACCGATTGGTGATAAGCAGAGTTCACCGAAAGTCTGGATCAGGTAAAGAAGAATCAACCATTTTACAGCCAGAAGTCCTTCGTTACCCAGGTCCTTCACATTGTGTGCGATGATAAAGTAACTCAAGGCGATCAAAAGCAACCCGATTGCCTGCTTGAAAGGAGAAATCGGTTCTTTGCCCGACGAGCGAAGCTTATCCCAAAGGATACTGAATGGTATGGCGAAAATGACAACGAATATCCCATTGAAGATCTGAACCATGGAGGGTGGCATGTTCCATCCAAGGAAATTACGGTCGGTTTGATTGTCGGCAATGAAGGTGAGCGACGACCCGGCTTGTTCAAAAGCGGCCCAGAAGAAAATGACAAAGAAACTCACGATATAGATCACCAGAATACGGTCGCGTTCCTGCTTGGTGATAGACCGATCGGTGAGGATCAAGCCCGCAAGGGAAATACCAGCGGAGTAGATGATAGAATAGATCACATTTTGACCGAGTACATTGAAGAATACTAGGCCAAGCCCTAAGAATGCGACACAGGCCGATAAAAGCGACTTGTTGCTGAATTGGGCATGCTGAGCTTCACCTTCTTCATAATCAGAAGCATCGTTATGTTTGGGCAAACCTCCAATCGGCCTGCCTTCTGGTGTGGTAACATACTTGTCTTTCAAAAAGAAAAAAGTGAGGGTCCCAAGCAACATGGCTATGGCTGCAGCCAGGTACCCCCATTTGAAGGCATAGATATCGCGAACACCATCTGCACCGACAACGTCTCCAACAAGTGGACAAATCAATTGGCCTAAAAAGGCACCGACATTGATTCCCATGTAAAAGATCGTGAAGGCGGTATCGAGTTTGTTCTTCTCACTTTTTGGATAAAGGCTGCCCACCATACTGCTAATGTTCGGCTTGAAAAATCCGTTTCCGAGAATGATCACACCCAAGGCTACGTAAAGTAAGTTCGTAGCAAGATCAAGGTTGGTATCAAAAATACTGGCACTGGAAAAGAGCAGCAATTGACCGATGGCCATCAGTATGCCCCCGAGCATGATACAATACCGGTTACCAAGGAACTTGTCGGAAATGAAACCTCCCAGCATGGGGGTGAGGTAGCACAATCCAAGAAAGCCCCCGTAGATGATCGAGGATTGCTCCTTGCTCATCATCAAGGCATTTACGATGAAGAGGGTCAGGAGCGTTCGCATTCCGTAGAAATTGAATCGTTCCCACATTTCCGTTCCAAAGAGGACCCATAGTCCCTTGGGGTGTGAACTTGAAGTTGTTTTGCTCATAGGTTTTTGGCAGGTTTTCGCCCTAAATGTAACGAAAAATGGCTTTGGCAAAATCCCTTCAATTCCAATCACGGAGGAAGTACATTTGTCCTGTAAAACACATAAAAGATGTTTGATATCCTGGGTAAACTTGGTCAGATGAAGTCCAAGATGGAGGAAGTGAAGAACCGCCTTGATGCCGTGTCAGTCACCGGCGAATCGGGTGGTGGGGAAGTGAAGGTGACCGTGAACGGAAACCGCAAAGTGCTTTCAGTACGTATTGAACCACATCTGCTTTTCCCCGAGAAAAGGGAAGAGGTGGAGGAACTGGTCGAGATCGCAATGAACCGAGCCCTGGACGAAGCTACGAGGGTTTCAGAAGAAGAGATGAAGGCTGTCGGGAAAGATCTGCTGCCGGGGTTCCCGCTTTGATCAGTTGTAGGTGTAATCGTCCAGAAGGGACTTTACAACAGGAAGTCCCGTGGTGGGATCCGTGAAATTGACCTCGTAAAGCAGGCGAATTTTCGGAACCGTTCCGGTGATGATTTTTCCGGCACCCGAGAAGCTGTGTATGGTGGTTACCGTATCGCAGGTACAATTGAAACTTTGCGTGCTCAGGAATACTGAATCCGTTGCGGGATTTCGCTCAAGCTCGGGGTCGGCCTGGAAGCAATCCGAGATCTTGAAAATTTTGAACCGGTTGTTCTGGCTTACGGATGCGGAAACCGCGGTGATCCAGGTCCGTGTGATTCCCGAGGCGGGATCGGTGGTGACAACCGAGTATTGTCCATTCAGGAAACTCAGGCTGTTCCTGACATTGACGACCCGAGTGACACTGTCTATCAAGCCCTCGGAGTCGGTGACTACATAATGCAACAGGTATTGTCCGACCGAGTCCTTGTTGACTGAACCGCTGACGACCACCTGGGAGGTCAAAATACCATCTTCCTCGTCACCGGCGGTGAAACCGGGTTCGACGTAGTTGGTATTCAAGGTTAGCGAGAAAGGGGAGGAGCCAACCAGGAAAATGCGGGGGGCAGTATTCTCCTTGCGCTTGACCCGAAGGTTGAATGTACGGGTAACCAGGCCACCCTGGGGAGTGGTACCCCGAACCGTGATGGTGAATGTCCCTGTATCGGCGGTGGCGGAGGAGCGTATGGTCTGGATGGCGCTTTCACCGTCGTTCAATTGGGAAGGATCCAGTCGTATCTCCGTGCCGTTAGGTACGCCTTCAGTGACCAGGGAGACCGTTTCGTTGTCACCCCCAAGGTAAAAAACACCCATTTCGCGTTGAATGCTGTCGCCAAGGACGATGGTGGTGTCTCTCATTCCTGTTATTTTGAATTCCATGGGGCCTAAGGTCTCCTGTTTTTGACAGGAATTCAGAAGGGGTACTGCCAGACTGAGCAAGAGGAAGCAGAAGAGGTATTGTGTGTTTTTCATAAACTCATGCCCAGATGGTGGAACAAGAAGGTGAAGATATCGCTTTGTTCATCGAGTGATTTATTGAGGGGCTTGCCGGCGCCGTGCCCGGCATCGGTGTCCACCCTGATCAGAACAGGGAGCGTGCCGGATTGCATCTCCTGCAATCGTGCGGTGAACTTAAATGAGTGTCCCGGTACTACACGGTCATCGTGGTCGGCAGTGGTCACCAGTGTGGCAGGATAAGAAGTACCCGGTTTCAAATTGTGTAGGGGACTGTAAGCCAACAAAGCTTTGAATTCTTCGGGATTATCGCTGCTGCCGTAATCACCCGTCCATGCCCAGCCGATGGTGAATTTTTGAAAGCGCAACATGTCCATCACGCCTACAGCAGGCAGAGCCACACGGAACAGATCGGGGCGCTGTGTCATGCAGGCGCCAACAAGCAACCCACCATTGGACCTGCCGCCGATGGCCAGTTTTGAAGGGGCTGTATACCCTTCTTTGATCAGGTACTCGGCAGCCGAGATAAAATCGTCAAATACATTTTGCTTGCTCAGCTTGGTCCCCGCCTTGTGCCAGGGTTCGCCGTATTCACCCCCTCCCCGTAAACTCGGCATGGCGAATAGGCCGCCCTGCTCCAGGAAAACGATCCGTTCGGCTTTGAATTCCGGGGTCTTGCTGATGTTGAATCCTCCGTAACCGAAGAGCAGGGTAGGATTGTCACCCTTCAATTCAACTCCCTTCTTGTGTACAATGAACATGGGAACCCGTGTACCGTCTTTGGAGGTATAAAACACCTGCTTGGTTTCAAAACGGGCGGGGTCGTAGGGGAGAGGGGCCTTGAACTGTATACCCATCCTGGCCGTGTTCAGGTGATAGCGGTAAACCGTGGAAGGCATGGTGAACGTAGAAAATGAATAGAACATGACCGTATCCTCGGGCGAGCCGCTGATCCCATCCACGGTACCGAGTCCTTCGAGCGGGATTTGATGGGTTTTGACACCCTGCATGTTGTAAACATTCAATCGGCTGCTGGCATCCTGCATGGTGTGGAGAACGACGTTTTTCCAGCAGATGGTAGCGGAGCGGATGATCTCCTCCTGTTCGGGAATGAAATCTTTCCACTTGTCCGGGGAAATATCGGATGGGTTAATGAGCACGAGTTTGTTGCGTCCCGCCTTGAAATTGGTCAGGAAGAGCAGGTCTTTCCCGATGGTGCCCACCAGGTCAAAATCATGGTCGAAACTTTTGACAACCGCAACCGGCTTACTCCCCGATTTGGTTAGATCCTGGATGAAGAGATTATTCCCCGAAGTGGATTCGCTACCGCTAATGACCAAGTAACGCTGGTCGTGGGTGACCGATGCGCTGAAATTACGGCGCGGATGCTCCCTGTCCTCCCAAACCAGTGAATCTGCACTTTGTTGAGATCCTAATTTATGGTAGTAGATACGGTGGTATTCATTGGCCTTGGTTCCCGACCCGGCATCAGCGTAGCGGCTGTAATAAAACCCGTCCTTGAACCAGGCGATATTGCTGAATTTGACACCGGTCAATACCTCCGGAAGCGATTTCATGCTCTTGACTTCCTTGATGCGGATGGTATTCCAGTCGCTTCCCGCTTCGGAGACCTGAAAAGCAAGGTGCGACCCGTCGGGGGAAGGAACGGTCTGGGCCAGGGAAGTTGTCCCCTTTTCCGATAGCCTGTTGGGGTCGAAATACGAGAATGGAACGTACTCCAACGATTTCATGTAGAAAAGCACAGGCTGGTTTTGGTTTACGTCCTGGCGGTAATAGAAATAACTTGAACCGCAGCGGAATGGAGCTGAAAAACGAACAAAGTTCCAGTGGTTTTTCATCCGGCTTTTCAAACTATCCCGGAAAGGGATTGTTTGAAGAAAGGATTCTGTCAACTTGTTCTGCTGTAAAACCCAGTCCTTCGTTTCTATTGAATTGTCGTCCTCGAGCCACCGGTAAGGGTCTTCTACAGAAGTACCGTGGTAAGTGTCGACCTGATTAAGTTTCTGAGCCTTGGGATAGCTTAACGTCGAACCGGGCTGTGCACTGACCCGAGCCACAGGAATAACAATCAACAAGGAGAGACATGACCGGAAGAAGATGGTTGACAACATAGGATTCAGTAAGACAACAAAAATAGGTTGGAATCCCAACCGACCGTTCAATACATCCGGCCAACGCCCGAATTACCGACTTTTGCATCCTCAGCCATGATCCGGACCTTGCAGTTTTTCCACAGGGAGCAGGAAGCCGGAAGTCTTTCCGGTAAATCGCCTGTACACCGTTCCGGATATTCTCCACGCCTATCCGTTCACCATACGGTAAGGACCATCCGAAACTATCCCGGGCATACCGGTTCGGTTTTCACGTCAAGGGCTTACTTCCTGGCACTGGAGGAGGGTGGACCCGAAAACGTAGTTTACCGTTACGTGTGCGTTCATGATGGCGACGAACTGATCGGAGTTTTCCATTTCCAATTGATACCCGTCAACCGGAAAAATCTCTTGTCGCGCATACGTGACAGGCCGTATCATCGCCTTTTTTCGGTGTTGTCCAGGATGTTGGATATACTTTTGTGCAATAACCTGGTTTCAAGCCGGAAGAACGTTTTGCTGATTTCCGGAAATGCCTGTATTACGGGGCCCTACGGCCTGGCCTGTGAACAGGGGAATGAAAGCAGGATGGCGTCATGCCTGAACGATGCGATTACGCTCGTTCAAGGCGAGACTGAAATTGCATTCAAGGTCATCGGCATGGTCACCAAGGACTATCCTGAGGGTCATAACCCGCACAGAAAACTGATCAGCCATCGCCGGTTCATGCGCTTGCACATGGATGCTGTAATGAATATGGAGATCAGGCAGGAGTGGTCGGAACTTGCCGATTATGCGGGTGACCTGTCATCGAAGTACCGGATGAGGTTCAACAAAGCCTTGAAAAAAATCGAGAAATGCGAGTGGAAGGAACTCGATGAAGAAGCAATGCAAACGAGCAGGAAGGCAATTGACAACCTCTATCTGCAAGTCCAGGAAAATGCTCCATTGCGTTTGGTGGACAACTCAGCATCCTACCTCATTTCACTGAAAAGACACTTGAAAAAGGATGTCAGATTTATGGCTCTTTATGAAAATGGGAAAATGCTTGCTTTCATCACCGCTGTCCGGAATGGCGGGGAATTGGAAGCGCACCACATTGGCTTTGACTACGCGATCAACAAAAGCCATTCTCTCTATCTGAACATCCTTTATGCCTACATAGGACTTGCCATCGACCTGAAATGCCGTTCGCTTTGCATGGGACGAACAGCAATGGAAATCAAATCGACTGTCGGAGCGGTTCCTTGTGACTTTGAGACCCATTTAAGGCTGGAGAACCCGGTATTGAACAGCTGGGTCAGATGGATGCTCCCGGAGAAAAAGGGTCAAAGAGACTGGACCCAGCGGAACCCATTCCGATGAATGCCTACCTTATTTTTCGAGGCGTTTACCCTTTCGTTGACAGTCATTGACAAAAAAGGCCGGGGCAAGGCATCTGCATTTTGTAAATTGTCTTGAAACCAAACAAATGAACGCCTCCGTGTTGTTACGAGCCGGATGGATCTTGTGCCTTTTTCTGATTCAGCTGCACCCGTTGAGTGCAGACGGTATTGAAATCTATCCTCCGCGCATGAAACCGATGCTGAACAAGCAGGCGGTAACTGCATATCCCAATCCGTTCGACGACTACACCACACTAACCTACAAGCCCGAAGAAACAGGGTTTGTACGCATTGCACTCTATTCCTCGCAAGGGAACCTGGTTGGGGAAATCTACAACGATCTGGTGGATGGTGGTTCGGTTTACCAATTCCGGCTGACCGGAGAAGAATTGGATTCCGGTGTGTATTGGTGTTCCATTGAAACGAACAAAGAAACAGTTAGACAAAGACTCGAAATAATCCGGTAAAAATCTGCCGGAATTAATT
>JBJOER010000298.1:0-3216 GCA_046049215.1 Bacteroidota bacterium
TGCATCAGGCTATCATCAGAATATACGTAGACCCTGTAGTCACCCGGATAAAGGTATTTGAATTCGAACTCACCTTCATAATCAGTCTTTACCCGTTCACCATAGCTGATATCATCCCCATAAATGAGATAGACATAGGTGTCGGCGGCATAATAGGATGAAACCAACTGGGTGAAAGTCGAATTGTAGTTTTTTACGAATACCTTTCCGTAGATGGAGGCGTCACCACCTTTTCCCTCTTCTTTCGCACAAGAGGTCAGGAAACATGAAACCACCAAAAGGATCGAAGCCGGTTTGAAGTATTTATTTTTCATTTTAGTTCAATGGTCTTTTCCGCAATCAGCCCTGCAGGTATACTTGCAGATGCGATGATAATGGTATGGGATCCTTTTAAACCATTCAGGTAGGAGACCACCATACGGGTATGTTCACTATCTAAATTGCTAAAGGGCTCATCCAAACATAGCACTTTTTTTCCGGTAAGAATGGTGCGTGCAAGACGTAACAATTGGATTTGGCCGGATGAAAGTTCGTGGGGGACTTGACGTATCTCTTTCAAATAGGTGGGATCGACAATGCGGTTCGGTTCAAAACCAAGTTTATTCAGGACCCCAACTGCTTTATCCATTTTCCCTTCCTCATTATTGAAGTTCAGGGCATCAACCAGGGATTCACCACTCAATTCAATTTCATCCGAGCTATATCCGATCTGTCTTCTGATTTCGAAAGGACTCAAGGTGTTGTAGGGAATGATGTCCAACAACAAGGTTTCTCCAGGATCCGTCGGAACCAAACAAAGCAATTTTTGAAGAAGATAGCTTTTACCTGAACCTTGTCCGCCAAGAAGAATGCAAGTTCGACCTTTATCCGCCCGAAAATCCGGTACCCTCCTTGTTGAAGTATTGGGTTTAAGCAGGTAGGTAATGGCTCGGGCCTCCCTTTTCATGGAGGTATCCCGTTCTGTGGATTCGACAGGTTGCTCCCCAATAGTCCAGATCTTTTCCAGGGAGACAGTTCCGTTTTTCCAGATTTTAGGCAAGGTCAATAACCTACGGATGGGTCCACGAACATAAAGCAGCAAAAGAATGACTGTCAACAGATCTGCCTGATCCAATGCCGATTCATTATTACCGAATAAGAAAAAAACGACGATGGCGATCAGTAGGAAAAAATAGGTTTCCGAAAATGATTTCTCAACAGAATCCACCATGGATGTTTGGTTTTCCTTCTGTTGCACTTCTTCGGATATCTCCATGAAGCGTTTCTTCTCCTTATTTTCGAAATTCAAGGCTTTGATGGTGATAAATCGAGCATAAGCTTCGGATACCGTTTTAATTAAAAGTGATTTCGAATTGCCGGCTGCCGTTTTACGACGGTTTGTTTCCCCACCCAGAAGAATCCCCAGAGGGACACCCAGCCCGAGAATGATGGCGACGGTAAATGCAAGCCAGACATCCATCATCAGGAACACCAACAGAGTGAAAAGTATCAAACCGGCATCGGCACTGGCTTTGATAATTCCTTTGCTTATGAGGCTTTTGGCGGTGCCCATATCCCCACTGAACCGCAACAGATAATAACCGGAATCCTTTTTTCTGAATTGCTCCGGACTTTGGGCGATTTGCCTTTCGAAAAGGTAATCACGCAAAGATCTGGTCCATGCAGCTCCGATTCGTGAACTGAGAAAGTATTCCATTCCGCCTGCCAAAAAACGGATGACGACCAAGGCCAGGAAAAGCACGAAAAAGCTATCCATTTCGTGCACCCTCAAGCCAAGCGATTCCAATAACCGCGACTTAGCACCTTCACCACTATCGCCTATGGACTGAAGATTGCCCAAACTCAATGGTAACAGAACGGTGATGAAGGATCCTGCAAGCGCGACGAGGATCCCCAACAGTATTCTGAATTGGTTTTTACGGATGAAATCCGTCAACAATGGAATCCTTGCGGAAATCATCCCTCTGAAGAAACAGTACCCAATACCTCGTGGTTGTATGCACCGTTCATCAATTCATATATGGTGCGGATGGGAATATCATGGATTACCGACCGAACCTCCTGAATCAGCAGAGGACTCATGGAAAAACGGCCACTCAACAAGGTGGGTCGAATCCCCATCTCATTCAAAAGTTCAACTCCCTGGAACGCGCTGAGACTGTCACCACAGGAGAAGATGACCTTATGAATCGTATCCATAAAAGGCTTGTGCTTGAGCAGGAAACTGGTTTCACGCTGCAACAATCCATCGGCAATCTCCATCACGATATAATCGGGAGACTCTGACTTCATGGCCTCCAGCAAGGTTTGATACAAGTCCAGCAGATCGCTGAAACCGGTCATGTAGGTGGATGGATAGCCCATGTCGGAAAAATCCATGGTGATATCCGCTCCGCAATCGTAAACAAAATCCTTATCCTTGGTATACGAAGTACCTGTGTACTTGATATAGCCGACTTTCTTACCGGTGGCTTTGAGTCCACGCGCCGTGTATGCAGCCGTCGTGGTCTTTCCACTGTCCATTGTAGAACCGATGGATAGAATGATCTGGGTAGGGAAGGGCAGCTTGCCGGTAAAGGAAACCTTCGGAGTATGATAATAGATGGTGTTCAACACCTGACCATCCTGACCACAGCAGTACCCGATCAGCCGGATAAGCGTAGGTTCTACATCGCGAAGGGATTGATTTTTCGTCTTAACGATACCAATCGCCCCTCCGGCACCAAGGATGTGCACCATTTCGGTCGGTACTTCGGGAACGTATCCTTCGAATTGAGAAGTGGCATACCGGTTCGCAAAACAGGCGATGATGACATCACCCGGGAAAATAGTCACATTTCTTTTGTTGTCTGACTGAATGGACTCATGCCTGCCCAGCACCATGACTTCAAAAACACCCACATCACCCGGCTTGGGTGTATATGTATGTACGAGATCTTCCCGCAGGACGTACTCCTTGATTTCGCGCGTAGCGATCGATTTTTTAATTCTTAATGACATGGGTTGAATCTTTATCTTTTATTTTACGATGTGTGTTGATTTACCTGACAATAACCGGGTGAACAGACTCCATCCCCCCCTGTAGTTTCACCTTGAGGTGGTACATCCCTGAAGGAAATTCACTTGTAGAAATGGCTTCTCCGTTCCATTCGCGGTAGGGGAGAACTACAGCGCCTAACTGATTTAGCAGCTCGTAACCGATGACGGAATCGTGCT